>NZ_JBCEBL010000008.1:0-231587 GCF_049472615.1 Azospirillum sp. 11R-A
GATCGGCTTGATCTCGACACCACTAACCGCGCCATGCGCAGCAGCAAGCCTGCTCAAAAGCAGTGCTTGACCAGCGCATCGCCGTTCGATACATCCTCAAATCACTTGCACGAACAAGCATACAGCGCTTTCGGTAACGATGCGTCGGTCTTGTGCCTCGGTGACCTGGTGGTCATGGCGAGGTGTCAAACACCCGATCCCATCCCGAACTCGGCCGTGAAAAGCCTCCGCGCCAATGGTACTGCGTCTTAAGACGTGGGAGAGTAGGTCGCCGCCAGGTCGCTCAGGCACAGGAGACGCTTCAATCCAAACCGCAAATGCTTGCATCTTCACACAGATCGGAAACGCCCCGCCTCGAATGAGACGGGGCGTTTCGATGTTCGGGCCGCGCTTACTCCGGTGTCGGGCCTTGCCTGGAGACAGGAGTCGTCGGCGCACGGCTGCCGCCAGAGGAATGCAGGGCTGATTGTCAGTCTTCCGAATTAGCATGCTCTGCAACCTAAAGAGAGCGGCCGGTCATGATGGACGAAACGGCGGGCGGCAGGCGAAACGGAACGGCCCGCCAGACGGCAGCCGGGACAGAACCCAGCCCGACAATCTACCTGCAGCTCGCCGGAGTCGTCCTGTTCTGGGGCGCCAACTGGCCGCTGATGAAGCTGGCGCTGCTCGACATCGGGCCACTCGCCTTCTGCGCCGTTCGGCTGGTCGGCACCATAGTAAGCTTGGCCTTGCTGGCGCCGCTGTTGCGATTTCCCTTGCTGCCCCACCGCGGTGAGCGGCTGATGATCGCGGTCGTCGGCCTGCTGCAGGTCGGCGGCATGATGGGGCTGAGCAACATTGGATTGCAGTTCGTCTCGCCGGGTCGGGCGTCTGTGCTTGCCTACACCATGCAGATGTGGACGCTGCCGCTCGGGTTGCTGCTGCTTGGCGAGCGCATCTCCAAGCGGCAAGCCGCGGCGGCGCTGCTGACCTTCGCCGGGGTGGTCGTCTTCTTCAACCCGGCGCTGGTGAACTGGAACGATATCAACGCGCTGATCGGCAACGGCTTCCTGATCGGTTGCGCGATCAGCTGGGCATTGGGGGCGACGCTCTATCGCCGACGGCTGTGGCGCACGCCGTTCTGGACCCAGATCTTCTGGCAGGTCGCCGCCAGCGCGGCGGTGATGGCACCGCTGGCGCTGTTCGCCGAAACGGCGCACCCGATCAACTGGTCGGGTTCGCTGTTGGCGGTCATCGCCTACAACTGCCTGATCGCCACCGGGCTTTGCTATTGGTGGTGGAGCAAGGCGCTGTCGGTGATGCCGGCCAGCCAAGCCGGGCAGATCGTCTGTCTGGTGCCGGTCACGGCGCTGCTGTTGAGCGCGGTCTTCGACAGCGAACCTTTGAGCTTGGGCGTGCTGCTGAGCGTGGCGCTGATCGGTGGCGGCATCGCTCTTTCCGCACGGGCGCGCTGATCGGCGGCCCCAAGCGAACCCATGCAGGAAATCCTGATTGGGCGGGAGACTTTCGGCCGAAGACGGGCTTTGGTAACGGAGGCGGCCGGTCGCAATCCGTGCGGAGAACCGTCCTTCATTTTCGAAGTAGCCGGAGGCGCAATCATCAATTGCGCTCAAATTTTCTTTGAACCGTTACCTTGCGGCGGTCGATTGTTCCGAAAATGGATTATCCAACAGTCCAGTTCGGAGCAAGTCCCGGTCGAAGTGGCGCTGCCAGTGTGGATACTGAGGCGGGAGAAATGGACCAACACTGGAGAGCACCCGATGGCCGGCATTCAGATCGCCGAGATGGATTTTTCCGCAGGGCTCAAGACCAAGCACATGAAGGTGCCTGCCATGGTCGCGAAGGTGGATCTGAAGGAGGTTCCGAAGGATCTCCAGAAGGCCATCGACAAGGACAAGATCATTGTCCAGAAGCTGATCGAAGCGGCCTATGAGCAGCTCAACAAGTCCAAAAAGGACATCCAGGGGGCTCTCCAGGATTTCGACGCCAACCTTGGCAAGAAGCCGCCGGCCAGCGAGAAAGAACTGGCCGAGCGCGAGAAGACGATCAACGTCATGTGCAAGCAGTTCACCGAGGCACAGTCGGGGCTGGCGCTGAAGGCGGTGGAAAAGGCGTGGGACGCCTATGCCAGCAAGAAGTCCGATTTGAAGTCGTTCAAGCTGAAGTTCGCCAAGAGCATGGTGCTGGGGTCGATCAGCATTCTTGCCAGCACCGTGTCGGCCGGCGTCAGCGTCGGCGTTGCGGCGGTGACGGCGGGCGGCGCCACCCCGATGGCGATCATCGGCATCTGCACGACCGTCGCCAGCATCGGCAAGACCGCGGTCACCATGGCGCTCGCCATTCACAATTTCGCCCGCGACATCGAGAAGGCTGAGACCGATATCCGCAAGACCGACGACACGCTGGCGTCGGCCTACAGCAGCGGCGACCTGAATTTCAAGGCCGGCGCGCGCGAGGTGGCGGCGATCCTGGGCGTGCCGTTCGTGAAGTCGGTCGGCGGCATGGAAAAGCTGCTGCTCGAATACCACGCCAAGACCGGCAAGATGGAAGAGCAGTCTGACAAGCTCTACGATCAGGCCAAGAAGATGATGACCCAGATCGAGAAGCTGGAGAAGGAGAAGCTCTCCAAGCAGGCCGATGCGTTGGTCAAGATTCTCGGCGAGAAGGTCACCTTCACGCTCGACAAGATTCATGAGCTGCAGGCGCGTATCAAGACGAAGGACGTCTTCTACGATCAGATGACTGGCCACCTGGTCTGCTACAAGGATCTGCGCGGCAAGCCGCTCGAGAAGATCGGCGTGACGAAGGAGACGCTCGAGACCATCGTCACCATCGGCTCGACCCTGAAGACCATCGTCTCCACGACGCTTCAGATCGTCAAGCTGGCCGGCGGCTGACGCCTGTGCCTCATCGGAGTCTGTCCGGCGCCCGGAGAGGCACTGGACAGACTCCGGGCTTTATTCCGGGGATGGACCGCAGCGAACGGGAAAAGGAGACGCATCATGGCAATGCAGGCCGTCATGGGCGCGATGACGATGTGCAGCTTCGGCGCCGCACCGTCGAGCCTCATGGTTCTTCCCGCCAGCGCGGTGATGAGTTCGAAGGTGCCCGCCGCCAACATCATGGACAGCAAGCCGTTCGTCAATGTGTTGCCGTTCGGCATGTGCATGAGCATGGCCAACCCCATGGTGGCGGCGGCCACCGCGGCGGCTTTCGGTGTGCTGACGCCCATGCCCTGCACGCCGATGACCGCCGCCCCCTGGGTGCCCGGCAGCCCGACCGTGCTGGTCGGCAAGATGCCTGCGCTCAACAACAGTTCGAAATGCATGTGCAGTTTCGGGGGCGTCATCCAGATCACGCTGCCCGGTCAGTTCACCGAAATGGTCCCCTGAGCATCGGTTGCCGGACCGAGCCGCCAGACGCTATCGCCCCGGCGGCTTCGGCGCCGGGATCGCGCCGGTTTCCTTCCCGCCCTCGGAGAAGGTCCGCAGCGGCTCCACCAGGACGCCCTGGTGATAGAGGCCGCGCTGCATGACCTTGCCGGACGGAAAGAAACGCAGGAACTCTCCCTCCAGCAGCCCGTCCTTGAAGAACGCCTGCTCGCTGACCGCTCCGGTCTCGAAAAAGCCTGCCGTCGGGCCGTGCAGACGGTCCGCCGCATAGGTCTCCCGGCGCAGGACCGCACCATGCGGGCTGTAGAAGACCGACTCGCCCTCACGCTTGCCGGCACGGTACTGCACCACGGCCGCCACCGTACCGTTGGTGGCGAAATAGACGGACGGCCCTTCCAACTCGCCGCCGTGGTAGCTCATGCGGCAGACCAGCCGCGCCTGCATGTAGAAGGTCGATGTGCCGTGCAGCACGCCATTCACATAGTCGGCGACCTGCACGATGTTGCCGTCATCGTCATAGTGGCGTGTCTCGCCATGCATGGCGCCGCCGCGCATGCGGGCCCGCATCGCCGGCCGGCCGGTTTCCCCATAACGGATGAAATCGCCGTCGAACACCCCGTCCACCAGCCGTCCGGACTGGACGATGCGCCCGTGCGCGTCGCGCTCCTCGACCCTGATCTCGGTGGGCCCCGCGGCGTCGGGGGCGCCGGTTGGAGAGTCCATGTCCGTCATCTCAGTTCACCATCACCACGCCGCCCTTGAGCGTCAGCATGCCGCCGCCGCTCACCTCGGCCGTCGCCGACCCCTTCACCGTGCTGGTCAGGCCCTGGGCCGTCAGGGCCAACCCCGCCTTGAGGTCCAGCGTCGTCCCGCCCTTCAGCGTGGCGCCCATGCCGGCCTTCATGTCCAGGCCCATGCCGGCGTCGATCTCCATGCCGGTCCCGGCCTTCACGGTCATCGCGGTGCCGGATTTGACGTCGAGCGAGGTGCCCGCCTTGATCTCGATGCCGGTCGCCGCCTTGATGCCGATGTCGGCCGAGGTCGCCGTCAGCTTGATCGACTTGCCCTTGATCACGATGTCGCCGGTCACGTCGATGGTCAGGTTGCCCTTGACCGTCAGCGTGTAGTTGTTGTCGACGGTGTGCTCGAAGTCGTCGTTGTTGAGGTGCGTTTCCTTGCCCTTGACCGACAGGTCGCGGGTGCCCTTCGAAATCGCGTGCGTCTCGTTGCCTTCGGACACGGTGATCGTATGGTTGTTCTTGACCGTCAGCTTGCGGTCGTTCTTGACGTCGATGGTGCTATCGTTCTCGATCGTCTCGATCTCGTCGTGCTTGACCAGCCGTGTCAGGTCGTTGAGGACCTTGATGTTCATGTCCTTCTGGGCCTGGACGAAGATCTCCTCGTTGTCGGCCTTGTCCTCGAAGCGGATCTCGTTGAACTTGCCGGTGCCGTTCTTGGAGGTCTGCGTCTTGATGGTGCTCTTCGTGGAATCGTCGGGCAGCGTGTAGGGAACGGTCTGGTCGGCGTTGTAGACGGCGCCGGTGACCAGCGGCCGGTCGGGATCGCCGTCCAGGAAGGTGACCACCACCTCCTGCCCGACGCGCGGGAAGAACATGATGCCGTAATTCTTGCCGGCCCAACCCTGCGCCACCCGGACCCAGCAGGAGCTTTTCTCGTCGCTGGTGCCGAGCCGGTCCCAGTGGAACTGCACCTTGATCCGCCCATACTGGTCGAGCCAGATCTCCTCGCCCGATTTGCCGACCACCTTGGCGGTCTGGGTCGAATGGATCCGCGGCTTCTGGGCGGTGTTGAGCGGGCGGAAGGGGTGGGCTGACGGGAAGCCGGTGAAGGTCGCGACGAAGCGGTTGGTCGCCCCGTCGATGCGCACCGAGTTCAGCACCATCTCCGCGTTGAGCGAGTCCTTGCGGTGGCCGGAGATGGTGATCTTGGTCCCGGCCTCCATCCCGCGGCAGTGTCCGCCGCCGCGGATGCGCTGGCTGGCGAAGGCGAGTGCCTGCTGGCGCACCAGGGCGATCTGCTCGCCGTCGGCGGAGACCGTGTGGCGCACCGCATAGTCGTTCATCGTGCCGGTGCCGGCAGTCCCCTCCGCCGTGGCGTAGAGGTCGGTCGACGGCGTTTCGAAGTGATAGCTGTCCACACCGACGCTCTTGGTCGTCACCCGCCGCTCGACGCCGAGCTGGGTGATGACGTTGTCCTCGTTGTCGTAGGCCTTGTGCCCGCGATACTCGTAGGTGGAGACCAGCGCGCTGGTGGTGAAGGCGCTGTCGCCGTCGCCCAGAACCAGCTTGTGTTCGCCGTCGGCATGCTCGAAGAAATAGAAGATGCCTTCCTCTTCCAGCAGCCGGGCGATGAAGTTGTAGTCGGTCTCGCGGTACTGCACGCAATATTCGCGGGTCGAATAGGTGCCGTTCAGCACCGCCTTGATGGCGCCGGTGGAGCCGATCACCGCCTCGACGATTTCCGGCACCGTCTTTTCCTGGAAGATGCGGCAATCGCCGGAATGGGTCAGCATCCACAGCCAGGGATGCAGCTCCGCCTCGTAATGCGCGGAGGAATCGCGGTCGTCGATGTGCGTCAGCTCGATGCGGCCGACGATGGCGTTGATGTAGCGCTTGGACGTGCCGTCGCCCAGAGTCAGGGTCACCGTCACCGGCTTGCCGACGATCTGGTCGAAGTCGATGTCGTCGTCCGACGAGAGCATGGTCACCCGGTAGGAGAAGAGCGACGACAGCCGCTCCTCGCCCACGATGTTGCGCAGGATCAGCTTGTCGGGTCCGAGCGGAGTCGAGATCGACAGGTGCTGTTGGGCCTGTGAGAAACGCTCGCTCATTCTTCCCTCGTGCTGCCTTCCCTCGTGCGTCCTCGCCCCGTTCCGCCGCCGGTCAGGCCAGCGCCGGTTCCGCGGCTCCAACGGTCACGGTGAAACGCCCGTCGCTGTCGCAATCGACCCGGATCGCCCCCACCGGTTGTCCGGCAGCCACCTGATCGAGGATCCGCATGGCCACTTCGGGCACCACGAATTCCGACAGCAGGGTGTCGATCATACGGGCGCCCGCATCGGAATGCACGGCCCGCCGCACCAGCGCATCCAGTGCCGCCGGCGCCACGGTCAGTGCTGCCGCACGGTTGCCCTCGGTGCGCTTGCGCAACTTGTCCACCTTCATCATGGCGATGGCGCGGACCTGCCGCTCGCTGAGGGGATAGTAGGGCACCACCGTCAGCCGTCCCAGGAACGACGGCCGGAAGCGCCGCCGCAGCGGATCGGAGATGGCCTCGACACCTTCCTCCAGCGCCTCGCGGATCTCGCCGGCATCGAGCCGCGCCCGCCCGAGTTCCGTCAGCTCCACGTCGCCGAGGTTGCTGGTCAGCAGGATCAGCGTGTTGCGGAAGTCGACCTCCACCCCCTCGCCATCCTCCAGCACGCCCTTGTCGAAGACCTGATAGAACATGTCCAGCACGTCCGGGTGGGCCTTCTCCACCTCGTCCATCAGGATGACCGAATGCGGACGGCGCCGCACCGCCTCGGTCAGCACGCCGCCGCTGCCGTAGCCGACATAGCCCGGCGGGGCGCCGCGCAGGGTCGCCACCGCGTGCGACTCCTGGTACTCCGACATGTTGATGGTGATGAGGCTCTGTTCGCCGCCGTTCAGCAGCTCGGCCAGGGCCAGCGAGGTTTCCGTCTTGCCGACGCCGCTGGGACCGCTCAGCAGGAAGACGCCGATGGGGCGGTTGGGCTCGTTCAGGCCGGCGCGGTAGCCGCGCACCGCCCGCGCGATGGCGCGCAGGGCTTGCGGCTGACCGACGACGCGCGCTTCCATGCGCTCCTCCAGCCCGACGACGACATCGACATCGTCCTTGGACATCGAGCCGACCGGAATGCCGGTCCAGTTCGACACCACCGCGGCGACCACGCCGCCGTCGACCCGGTGCGGTACCAGCGCGTCGTCGCCGCGCAGCGCGGCCAGCCGCTCCTCCGCAGCTACCGCGTCGGCCTGCCGCCCTGCGGTCAGCGCCTCGTCGATGGCCTTCACCAGTTCGGCCTCGCGGTTCCAGCGCCCGGTCAGCGCCGCAAGCTCCTCGGCGACGGCACGGCGGCGGGCGGCGATGCCGGCCAGCCGGGCCTCATGCGTTGCGCCGGCCTCGCGCTCCAGCCGCTCGGCCTCACGGGCCAGCATCTGGTCCTCGCGCTCCAACGTCTCGACGGCTTCGGGTTTGGAGGTGCGGGCGACGGCCACCCGGGCGCAGGCGGTGTCCAGCACGCTGATCGCCTTGTCGGGAAGCTGGCGCGCCGGGATGTAGCGCGCCGACAGCTTCACCGCCGCGGCGATGCCGTCATCCAGCACGCGCACGCCGTGGTGCTCCTCGAAACGGCGCACCAGCCCGCGCAGCATGGCGGCGGCGGCGGCCTCGTCCGGCTCGGGAACGGAGACCGGCTGGAAACGGCGGGCAAGCGCCGGGTCCTTCTCGAAGTATTTCTTGTACTCGGCCCAGGTGGTGGCGGCGATGGTGCGGAACTCGCCGCGGGCGAGCGCCGGCTTCAGCAGGTTGGCGGCGTCGCCCTGTCCGGCCGCCCCGCCGGCCCCGATCAGCGCGTGGGCCTCGTCGATGAAGACCACCGTCGGCACGGCGGAGGCCGCGACCTCCTTGATGATCGACTTCAGCCGGTTCTCGAACTCGCCCTTGACGCCGGCGCCCGCCTGGAGAAGGCCGAGATCCAGCGTGCGGATCGCCGTGCCGCGCAGCGGGGTGGGCACGTCGCCCTCGGCGATGCGCAGCGCCAGCCCTTCGACGATGGCGGTCTTGCCGACGCCGGGGTCGCCGACCAGGATCGGGTTGTTCTGCCGCCGCCGCATCATCACGTCGACGACTTGGCGTATTTCCCGGTCGCGGCCGATCACCGGATCGATCTTGCCGGCACGCGCCTGCGCCGTCAGGTCGACGGTGTACTGGTCGAGCATGGACTGGCCGGAGGCCAGCGGCGAGGGTGTCGAGGATGCCTCGCCGAGCGGTGCGCCAATCTGCCCCGCCGCCGCCGGAGACGCCTCGCCGAGCTTGGTGTCGCTGCGCAGCATGCGCACGAGTTCCGGCAGGTCGGTGGCGGTGCGGTCGCGCGGGATGGCAAGCAGCGACGGTGCGGACTCGCCGACCACCGCGCGCACCGAATCGCAGGCGACCGCCGCCCACAGCAGGGCCGGCACCAGGATCTGCGGGCTGTCCAGATGCGTCACCGAGGTGAGCAGCGCGTTCTCCAGCAGCTCCGGCACCCGCGGCGAGAAGGCGGGGGTGCGGGTGTTGCCGCGGCGGATCTTCTCCAGCGCCGCGTTCAGCTCGGCCTCGACCCGCGCCGCATCGACGTTGTAATGGCGCAGGATGCCGGCCACGACGCCGCTGTTCGCGCGCAGGACACTGAGCAGCAGATGTTCGACCTCGACGTCGTAATGGGTGTTCGACACGCAGAGCGCGGCGGCGCGTTCCAGCACCTTGCGGCCGTCGCGGTCGAGCTTTCCGATCAGGGTCTTGATGTCGGCGGTCACGGGCTGCCTCCGGTCGCGGGCTGAAGAGTGAGCTGGCCGGGTATCCGGCTCGGCGAGTTGGGGAAGCGCAGCCAGGACGTCCAGCCGAGCAGGCTGCCATCGCGGGCGGAAAGGCGGGTGTGCGGCACCATCGGCGGGCTCAGCACCAGGGAGATCTGGAAATCCATGCCGTCGCCGCTGTGGAAGCGGGCGATGGCGCACAGCGTGGCGTGGTGGCGGCCGCTGGGCAGGAAGTCGCGGTAGCGCTCCAGCGAGTCCATTTTCAGTTCGATGGCGTAGCAGGTCTGCTGGTCCCAGACGCGCCGTCCGACCACCATGTCCTGGCCCAGCCGGTTGTTGCGTCCCCGCCGCCCGGAGCTGACGACGGTCGTCGCCTCTTCGCCCAGGGGAAGCCAGCGGCCGACGAAGCCCTTGACCCGTGCCTCGACCTGGAAGATGGCGCCGATCATCGTCTCCAGACCGGCGGCGGAACGCACGCGGCAGGACAGGATGCCGGAAAAGGCCAGCAGCATGCGGTCGGGCGCACCTGGCAGCCGCTCCTCCAGATGACCGGTGCCGATGCCCACCAGGGAACGCAGCGCCCGAGCCAGCAGCGACCGCTCCGGATCGCGCTCCAGCAGCGGCAGGCTGCCCTGCCGCGTCCGGTAGAGGATCGACATCAGGCGGTGGTTGAAGATGTCGTAGAAGGCGGCGCCCGCCGTGTCGTGGCGGGCCGCGCGCTCCAGCATCATCTCGGTGGCGACATAGGGCAGGGGACCGCCGGTGCCGCCGAGCCCCAGCACCGGCGAGCGCACGACGCCGCGCCCGTCCTCGTCCTGCCGCGCCGACACCACGTCGCTGGCCGGAAAGGCGAGGGTGGCGTCATGTTCGATGCGCACGGCCTCGCGGTCGGGATCGATGCCCGACCCCAGCGGCTCGCGGTCCGGTGCGGCGCGTTCCAGCAAGGCGATGGCCTGGAACAGGTCGAACCCCCAGGGCTCGGCCTCCAGCGCCTCGATCAGAGGACGGGCTGATTGCCTGCCAGGCGTGGCCATGTCTTCCAGATCCCCCCTCGTTGCACCGAGCGCAGCCGAAGCTGGGCGAAAGCGTTGACGTTGACGTAGAGGCCGAGGAAGCGGCTCAGCACCCCGCCGAACACCAGCGGGCTGGTGCCCACGAAGTTGCGTTCGTCGATGTCGAGCGTCAGTTCCAGCCCGCGGACGAAGCCGCGCCAGGCGTCCTGGCCGATGCGGTGCAGGACCGGTCGCGAGGACAGGGCGTTCAGGCCGCGCAGCTGGTTCTGCGCCATCACGTCGTCCGGCGCATAGAGCCCGAGAATGGCCTGGAGCGCCCGCAGCCCCTCCGGATCGCCCGTCAGGCTGAGGTGGTTGACCGACAGGTGCGAGACCAGCTTCCACGCCGACGTGCCGCCGATCGGGGCGGGACGCCCGGCGGTCGGCTTGTTCAGGCAGCGGATGGATGCGATGGGGGCCGCCTCCTCGATCATCAGCACCGCCCCGGCCGGCACCTGCTCCGCCAGTCCCCGGTTGGTGCAGGCGACCCGCACCAGCAGCGTCTCGTCCGCCGGCTCCGCCGGATCGAGGTCGAGATGGTGCAGGCTGAGATAGACGTCGGTGCCCGGCATGTCCTCGCGCTGGGTCGGTTCGCGCGCGGCGAGCCAGAAGCCGCGCGGATCGGCATCGGCGCTGGCATGCTGGAAGGAGAACAGCGGCACATAGGTGCGGCGCGCGCCGTCGGCGTCGCGCATGCCCGTGACCTCCAGCACCGAATGGATCTCGGTGGTCCGCTCGCGCATGGCGTCGGCGACGACGCGGTAGGAGGTGCGCTTGTGGTTGAGCCGCACCGGCTCGGCCGAGCGGGTGAACAGGTTGACGATCGGCGTGCAGCCCAGCCGGAAACAGTCGCGGCGCACCGTCAGCCGGTTGGGCAGCGGGCGCGACACCAGGATCAGCACGTCCACCACGGTTCCCGACAGCCGGCCCTGCGGCAGTGCCAGATCGTAGAAGTCGAACTTCTGCGGGAACTCGAAATACTCCTGCAGCAGGCCGTAGGCCGGCTGGGCGTGCCGCGGGTGGGGCAGCACGGTCTGGTCGGGCTCGAAGCCGACGGGGCGCAGCAGGTCGTCGCCGCGCAACCGCACCGGCGGCTTGCCGGGCATCAGGTAGACGACCTCCACCATGCCGCACAGCAGCAGCTCGTGCAGCGCCGCGTTCAGCACCGGCTCGCCGTTGAGGAACAGCCTCAGGCTCTCGACCGGCAGGTTCTCGAAGACCTGGTTGCAGGTTTCCAGCCGCAGGCGCAGGACCGAGGCGGCTTCGCCGCCGTCGATGAAGTCGTAGCGCTCGGTCGGCTCCACCGCGGCCTCGGTCAGCGCCAGCGGCCACAGGATCACGTCGTAGGCCGTGCGGAAGCGGCAGCGCGCCGATCCTTCGGCGAGCGCGTGCAGCGCCGTGCCCCGCGGCACGGTGAAGCCGCCGGTGAGCTGGCCGTTGCCGGCCGCCGGCTCCATCTGGGCGATGCCCATCGGCGGCACCGGCGCCACCAGCTGCGGGTGGAGGATGCCCAGCAGCGCTTCGGTGAAGCGCGGAAATTCGCGGTCGAGGTTGAGTTGCAGGCGTCCGGTCAGGAATGCGAAGGACTCGATCAGCCGCTCGACGTTGGGATCGGCCGCCTGGTCGGGCCCGAGCGCCAGGCGCCGGGCGATCTTCGGGTAACTGCGTGCGAACGCCTCGCCCGCCCGGCGGACGTACAGCAGTTCGCGCTCGTAATGTTCGAGGAGATCCTCGCGCCGCATGTCAATCCGTCCCGGCGGCGAGGCCGGCGGCCGGCGCCTGGGATGCAGCGCCGAGATTGACGGAGAAGAACAGCGGCTCGACGACGGTCCCGGCGGCCACCTCGCCGGAGATTTCCACCGTCAGCGTCCCGTTGCCCTTGCCCGGCGTCACGACGACGCGCGGCCGCAGCAGGCGCGGCTCGAAATCGAGGATGGCATGGCGGACCACGGTCTCCACCCGGCGGCGGTCGGTGAAGGAGCGCGGGTGGATCTCGCCGAAGTCCGGCAATCCGTATTCCATCACGGTGCCGCCGGTGTCGGTCCGGCGTTCGCCCGCGGTGCGGCTGTCCAGCAGACGCTGGATCTCCCGCTGGATGGACGCGGTCAGGTCGGGCATGGACATGACGATCATGGACGGATCGTCGGTCGACGGGTCGTCCGGCTCGAAATCGATCAGGCGCTCGAAGAGCAGCGTGCGCCCGCCGTTCATCGCCTTGGACTGTGTCATTACCGGCCTTTCGATCCCTTGTCGTCGTCCGCTTGCCCGCGGCGTTGCCACGCTTGCCCCTCCCTTGCGGAGCGAGAGAGGGGGCAACCGTTTCCGCCACGGCATGGCCCCGGCAGTTGCCGGGGGCTCATGCCGCAGAGTCTCAGCTCGCGCCGCCGACCGCACCGGTGAGCAGGTCGAACGAGACGCCGCCGCCGCCCTGGCTGGTCTGCTTCTCGTCGTACTGCTTGTAGACCCAGGTGATCTTCGTGGCGTTGATCTCCAGGCTCTCCGTGGTGTCGCCCTCGCTGACGCTCAGCGAGTGCTTCGACAGAAGCGGGTTGGTCAGCTCCAGGGTGAGGAACTCGACCCACTGGAACTCGTCGTCGCCCAGCGGCTTGACGCAGTGGATCTTCCAGGTCTCGCCCTTCACGCCGGCCCGCAGCAGCAGGCTGATGAGCTTGGGGGACGCGATGTCCCACTTGCGCTCCAGCGTGATGTTGTTGACCTTCGGCGTGTGGACGGTGCGCCGCGCGTTGGTCGTGACTTCCATCTCGACTTCCATGTCCTGCGCGAGCGATTCGCACAGGATCATGTCGGTGAAGTCGACCTGCTTCGTCTTGACCCGGCACTCGCCCTTGACCTCGGGGATCTCCAGGATGACCATTGACATGGTGATGAACTCCTAAACAGATGGGCGTTGGACGGTCGGGGCCGGGGTCAGGCTTCCGGCGCCGGCAGCTCGGCCACCAGCCGGATCGAAGCCGACAGCTCTTCGAGCTGGAAGTGCGGGCGCAGGAACACGTTGGCGCGGTAAACGCCCGGACGGCCCGGCACCTCGTAGACGTCCACGCGGGCCTCGCGCAGCGGGAAGCGCGCCTTCATGTCCTGGGAGGCGTCGTCATCCAGCAGGATGTAGTTGCCGATCCAGGTGTTCAGGTAGCTCTGCACGTTGCCGCGGGTCGTGAACGAGCCGATCTTGTCGCGCAGCATGACCTTCAGGTAATGCGCGAAACGCGACGACACGAGCATGTAGGGCAGCATCGCCGAGAGCCGCGCGTTCGCGTTGGCCTCGTTGGTGTTGTACACCTTCGGCTTGTTGGCCGTCTGGCCGCCGAAGAACGCCGCATAGTCGGTGTTCTTGCAGTGCACCAGCGAAATGAAGCCGAGGTCGTTCAGCTCCTTTTCACGACGGTCGGTGATGGCGATCTCGGTCGGGCACTTCAGCGCGACGTCGCCCTCGTCCGTCTTGAAGGTGTGGGTGGGCAGACCGCCGACCCGGCCGCCGCCCTCGACGCCGCGGATGGCCGCAGTCCAGCCATACTTGGCGAAGGCGTCGGTGATGCGCGCGCCGAGCGCCCACGAGGCGTTGCCCCACAGGTACTTGGAGTGATCGCGGCCGTCCACGTCCTCCACGAAGTTCACGCCTTCGACCGGCACCGTCTTCGGGCCGTAGGGCAGGCGCAGCAGCGTGTGCGGCATGACGAGCGCGACGTAGCGCGAGTCTTCCGACGCGCGGAAGGAGCGCCACTTCGTCATCTCGGCGGTTTCGAAGATCTTCGACAGGTCGCGCGGACCCGACAGCTCGGAGAAGCTGTCCATGTCGAACATCTTGGGCGAGGCGGCGGCGATGAAGGGCGCATGGGCCGCAGCGGCGACGTTCGAGATCTTCTCGATCAGCGATATGTCCTGCGGATGGCGGCCGAACTCGTAGTCGCCGATCAGCACGCTGTAGGGCGTGCCGCCGAGCGTGCCGTACTCGGCCTCGTAGACCATCTTGAACAGCGCGCTCTGGTCGAACTCGACCGCGCTGTCGAGATCCTTCTGCAGGTCCTTGCGCGAGCTGTTCAGCACGCGGATCTTGAGCTGCTTGCCGGTCTCGCTGTTCATGACGAGGTAGTTCAGGCCGCGCCAGGTGGCTTCCAGCTTCTGGAAGTCCTCATGGTGCAGCACCTCGTTGAGCTGAAGGCTGATCAGCTCGTCGATCTGGGCGATGCGGTGGTTGATCGCCTCGACGACATCCACGGCGACGGCGTCGCCGGTCTCGGCGACGACCTGGTCCACGAACTCGGACAGCAGGTCGCGGGCGTAGGGGCGCTGGCCTTCTTCACGCGCCATCTTGCCCTCGACCATCATGCGGTCGAGCAGGCTGGCGCTGGCGGTGCTCTCGACGGACATTTCCGTAGTCACTTGGGCACTCCTGTGAATGCGTTCCGTATCAGCGGATTGGCAGCCGTCAGGCGGCCGGCGGCTCTTCCGTCGAAACCGGCGCCATGGCCGTTTCCGTGGGGCCGAGGAGCTTCTTCAGCTCATCCTGCTGTTCGGTGTTGGAGATGACGTCGTTGAGCAGACCGCTCAGTTCGTCGTTGCCGTCCAGCTTCGCCAGCAGGTCGGAGAGCTTCTGCCGGGCCTCGAACAGGCGGGCCAGCGCCGGCACCTGGTTCAGCACCTGGACCGGCTCGAAGTCGCCCATGTCGTCGAAGTTCAGCAGCACGTTGAGCTTGCCGCCGTCGGGCTGGAGCTTGTTGTCGACCTGGAACGCCAGCCGCGGAGCGGCGGAGGCGAGAACGTCGTTGAAATTGTCGCGGTCGACCTCGACGAACTTCCGCTCCTTCAGCTTCGGCAGCGGCTTTTCCGGCTTGCCGCTCAGGTCGGCCAGGACGCCGACGAGGAACGGAAGCTCCTTCATCTCGGTGGCGCCGCCGGTGTGAACCTCGTACGTCAGCTTGACGCGCGGCGGACGGACGCGCTCCAATTTCTTCTGGATGCTCTCGGTCATGACCTCACCACCTCGCAATGAATCCATGCGCGCCCTGCGCCGCGCGTTAGCCCCGCCATCATTCGGAGTGCAATCAATCTTAGCCAGCCGAGATAGGCCCCAATTGGCTGACATCCCCCGGTAACACCTCCGTTTCGGAGGTATTACCCCGCAACCGGCCTTTCGGCCTGTTCCATTCCGGCGGGAAGCCCCGCGCCGGTACGGAGTTACCGGCGCAGGTGCCGCAGCAGGAAGTTGCGCGCTTCCACCAGCTGGCTCATCCGTTCCGCGCTCGACAGCAGGCCGGTGTCGGGATGGTAGATCGGCGCCAATGTGCGGAATCGGCTGTTGACCGCCTGCGGATCGAGCCCCCACTCGTGGGTGAATCCCAGCACGTAGGTCGCCTGCCAGGGCTTCAGGATCGGCTGCTGGAGCGGACGGAAGGCCAGCGTCTCCAGCGCAGAGGTCAATTGCTCCAGGCGCAGGCGGCAGCGGCTCATCTCGGTTTCCACCGCGGCCAGTTCGCCCGACGTGACCAGACGCGCCCCGTCGGACGCACCGATGGTCGCCGCCGCCCACGCCGCCTTGCGGACCGTCGCATGGTCCAGCCGGACCGGGTAGCGCACCCTCAGCTTCGGCACCACGCGCACCCGCCGGGTGCGTCCGTTCTTCAGCGTCACCCGCCGGTACGACACGTCCACCGGGTTGGGTTCCCCCGGATCCGGCAGGGCTTCGAGCACGTCGGGACTCATGACCGTCAGGAATGCTCGAATGAGCTGCGATGTCGTCATGCCGCGGGCGACCGCTGCCGCCTCGACGGCCGACCTCAGGGAATGCTGGCAAGGCACGACGAAGGAGGACAAAGGGCGACCCCGAAGTGTGAGTGAATCCATGAATGACCTGTAAGGCTCAGTCCCGCGCCTGCCGGAGTTGGGCGAGCGCATCGCGGATCGCCGCCTCCAGCGCGGCGATCCGGCCGCGTTGCTGTTCGTCGCGGCGGGCGGCGGCCTGTGCGGCGCTGCGCAGGCGGCCGACCTCCTCGATGGGCGATGCATCCACCCCCCGGCGGTCGAGGTAGAACAGACCGACCTCGATCACCTCCCGCAGCGTCTGGCCGGCCGGCAACAGCCGCTCCAGCGCCGCCAGGGCTGCAATCCGCTCGCCCGCCGCCTCGCTGCCCAGACGCGGAAGCACCGCCCGCAGGCGTTTGTCCCGGCTCAACGCGCCGCCCGGTCAATGCACGGCATGAGGAAGCCGCTGGAACATGCAGAGATAGCCGTGGACCGGAACCGACGCTTCGGTGCGCAGGATCACGTTGTCGATGGTCCTGGCGCGGAACAGGCCGCGCGCACTGCTTCGCAGATGGTCGAGGCCATGGACGTACCGGCCGCTCGGCGTCAGCCGGTATCCCGGATCCTCCTGCCGCTCCACCGTGAAAGCGAGCAGCCCGCCCGGTTCCAGCACCCCCGCCGCCGCCCGGAAGACCTCGGTCAGGTCGCCGATGTAGCAAAGTACGTCCGCGCTGACGACGGCATCGAAGCGTTCGCCGGTTCCGGTCATGAACTGGACGAGTTCGGCCTGCGCCAGCAGGTCGTAGAGGCTGCGGTCGCGCGCCTTGTCCAGCATGCGCGCCGACAGATCGACCCCGACCAGCCGGGATGCCGCCGGACGCAGGATCGGCCCGCACAGGCCGGTGCCGCAGCCGATGTCCAGGATCCGCGCACCGCCATCCGCTGATAGGGTTGCCGGCAGGGCAGCGACCGCGGTACGTGCGACGATCTCATGCGCCTTGTACTGGAGCGTCTTGACCAGATGCTCGTCGAAACGGTCGGCATAGGAATCGAACACGTTGGCGACATAGGCCTCCGGCGCCTTGGCCGAGGTGGTCCCGGCGATGGCGTGGACGAGATGGGCCAGAACCGTGTCGTCCGGATTGAGCTCCATCGCCCGGCGGTACACCGCCAGCGCCTCGTCCCGGTGGTTGCGGTTCACCAGCAGCGATCCCAGCACGATCAGCGATTCCCGCCGCAACGGGTCGAGCGCCGCCCCGCGGCGGGCGGCGGACAGGGCCTCCGCCGACCGGCCGACGGCGTCCAGCGCCTGGGCCTGCACCGCCAGGACTTCCGTGCCCGCCGGATCGAGGGCGAGCGCGGCGCGGCACACGGGCAGGGCCTCCGCCGGCGCCTGGTCCTTTAACAGGGCCATGGCACGCAGGGCATGCATCGCCGAGTGGTCCGGGCGCAGCTTGGCCGCCTGCTCGGCGGCGAGGGCGGCGTCGCGGTAGCGGTTCTGGGCGAGCAGGATGCGGGCGAGGTTGGCGAAGGCCTCCGGATAGTCGGGGCGGTGGCGCAGCGCGGCGGCGCAGGCGAGCAGCGCCTCGTCCAACCGGCCCATGCCGCGCAGCGCGACCGCGAGGTTGTTGTAGGGCATCGGCCAGTCGGGCTGCGCGGCGATGGCGTCGCCGAACAGGTCGGCAGCCTCGGCGAAGCGTCCCTGGCGGAGCAGGGCCGTGCCGTCCTCCACCTTCGCCCGGATTTCGTCCGGGATCTCGCCGGCTTGGAATGAGGGGGTTTGGAGAGACGGGGCATGACGGGGGGAGGGTGTTCCGGCGACACTTGGCTGCGCCATTGCGGGTGCCATAGTGGCGGACGCTTCGTCCATGGCGGTCCCCTCCGAGAAAGACTGATATTCCGGCCTATGCCGTGACAAAGGGCATACCGCACCCCCGATGCCGCCGCAAAAGCAGATCGAACCAACATGGGCCAATCTTCAGGGGCTCCGGCGCCGGAATCCGGCTATAGCCGAACCAGGAGGCCAGCCATGCTCTTCGGTTTCGGGCGCCTTGCATTCGTCCTGTGGCTCTGCGCGGTCGGCGGTCAGGTCTTCACCCTGTTCGCCTTCCACAACGCGGTGGCCGAGGCTCACACCAGCGAGATCGCCGCGCGGCTTTCGGCGTTGACGAACCGCGTCGCCGCGGCCGCGGCGGAACGCGCCACCATCGGAATTCCGCTGGCCCACCAGACCGATCTCCAGCGCCGCATCGAACTGGCGACCGGGGTCGGCAGCGGCGTGGCGCTGCATGTCGTCGACGCGCGCGGCACGGTGCTTTTCAGCACCGCGCGGGAAATGGTCGGCGCGACGGTTCCGGCCTCGTGGATCGGCATCGTTGCAGCCGCTCCGGCGGACCCGTGGAGCCACGAGGGGCGCGACGGCATGGTCATCGGCGTGCCGGTGCTCGATGCCCTGGGGGCGGTGGGCGGCGCCATTCTCGGCCATGCGGCGCAGGAGGATGCGCGGGTCGAGGTGCTGACGGCGCTGCGCGAGACGGCGACGGTCACCCTCGTGTTCCTGATCCTGGTCGCCGTGCTGGCGGCGTTGGGCACCCGTCTGCTGGTCGGGGAGACCCATCGTTCCGTTTTGAAGCTAAAGGCGTTCTATGACGCGCAGTGCCAGAGGCTGATGGGGGCGGAGCCCGCCAACGCCGAGACGCGTCCGGCGGGGCAGGCTCTCTGCGTGGTCCTGCACGGTCTGGAGCAGGCCGAGGAACAGGCGGCGCGCATCGACGATGCGCCACCCCGCGGCACGTCGGGAGCATAACCAATGCTGTTTGGATCCGAGCACCCCGTCCGCCGCTTCGTGCCCCTGCTGGTCGCGGTCGTCGTCATTCCGTGGATCGCCACACTGGCGGCGGCGCTGGTCGGCGCCGCCAATCTGGCCGACCGCGGCACGGCGACGCGCACCGACATCGTCGGCCAGGCCCTGGTGCAGGACCTTGAAAAGGCGCTCGGCCTCGGGCTGCCGCTCAACCGTCTGGCCGGCATGGACGATTACCTGGAGGAACTCTCCGACATCGTTCCCGAGATCGAGCTGGTGCTGATTGCCGATGCCGATGGGAAGACGCTGTTCCAGAAGGCGACCACCGGTCGGCCGGACCTGTCGGCGCGCCTGTCCGCTGCCGAGACCGACTGGTCGGCTTTCCACCTGTCGGTGCAGCGCTATCCCCTGCGGACCGGGGCGACGCAGTCCGGCGAGGTGATCCTCGGCCGGAAGGCTCTGGCGCAGCCGGCGAACACCCGGCGCATCCTCATCGATTTCGCGGTGGCGCTGACCATCGCGCTGACGGGCGGGTCTCTGCTTCTTCGTATGCTCGTGCACACGCAGCTGGTCGCTCCGCTCGGCTATGCCAGCGGGCTCGACGCGGTGGTGGCCCGGCGCGTCTATGACCGGATCGCTCCGCCGGTGGACCAAAGCCTGATCGGCGGCCTGCTGGCGGAAATGAACCGGCTGGTGATCGGCGTCAACGACCGCTTCGCCCGCGCGCACGCCTACCTTACCGAGGTGCGCGACCTCAGCTTCAATCCGGATGCGGCGGCGGAGGTCGAGCCGCTGATCGCCCGCATCGAGCGGCTGGGCCGCTTCTCGCCCGACCGGCTCGCGGCGCTGCCGCCCGTTGCGGGCAATCCGCTGCCGCATGCCGTCGTCTTCTTCGCTGCGGTGGCGCTGTCCATCCTTGCCGGCGTCGCCGCCCAGCGCCTGCCCCTCGACACCGCCCTGGCGGCGACGGCGCTGGGCGTCGCGCTCGCGGCCCCCTTCGCCCGCGTCGTCGGGCGGTACGGGCTGGCGGTGACGCTTGCCGCGCTGGTGGCCTGGGGCGTGACCACCCTGTCGGACCCCGGCCGCGACCTGCTGCTCGCCGCGGCGGTCCTGGGCGGCATCGGCGCCGGCCTGTCGGTCCAGACCATCCGCCCGATCCTCGACACGCTCGGCGCCGATCTCGGGGTGTCGGCCACCGGGGGGCTGGTCGCCGGGGCGGGAATTTCCATCCTGTGCACCGCGAGCATCGGCACCGGACCGGTCATGGGCATCGGCGCCCTGTCGGCCGCCATCGGCCTGCTGGTCGCCCTGCGCGTGGAACGCGTCGCATCGGCGCGCCGGGTTCCCCTGATTCTGCGCCAGATCTTCACCCTCGACCGTTGGTGGAGCGGCGGACGGCCCGCGCCGAAGGGCTGGGCGCTGTGGCTGGTCACCGGCCTTGCCCTGACCTACGCCGCCATGCCGCAGGTGGCCGGCACCCCCGGTGTCCGCCAGGGCGCGGAGTTCATCTGGTTCCACGGCGGTGCCGCGTGGCTGGCGGCGATTGCGGTGGTGGCGCTCTCGCCCCGGCCGGCGGCCGCCGTGCTGCTGTCCTTGTCCGCCACCGCCCTGGCGGCCGGCGCGTTGGCGTTGGGGGCGGCCGCGGCCGGGCCGGGTACGGCGCTGGCCGTCGCCGCGGCACTCGGTGCCGGGCATGCCGCGCTGGCGGCGGGCGGCGAGAATGGCGGTCTGGTCGCGCTGCGCGGAGCGATGGCGCTTCTGGCCGGAATGGGGCTGCCGCTGCTGCTCGGTGGCAATGCCGGCGTCGTCGCGGCCTCGGCCGGGCTGGTGGTGACGGTTGCCCTGCTGCCGCCCATCGCGCTTGCGCTGCGGCGCGTCCTGCTGGACCGCCGGACCGTGCCGGCCGCCGCGGCGGAGGGGAGTGCGGCGGCATGAGAATGGGCATTATGGGAGCCGGTCTGGGCGGGCGGATGTTCGTCTTCGCCGCCGGTGCGGTGCTTGCGGTGCTCGCCACGGCGGTCCTGTTCTCCGTGCTGTGGGGCGACCGCACCGCGGAACGCCGTGTGGCGGAGGAAACCCGTGTCGCCCAGCGGCTTTGGGAAAGCCTGATGGAGGAGGAGGCCGTCGTCATGCAGCGGGCGGCGGCCGACCCGCTGCTGGTCGCGGCGATGGACCGCAACAACGGCCAGGCCGCGGCGGCCCGGCTGCCGCTGCTCGGCTTTTCCTCGGCGGCGCTGGTCAACAGCGTCGGGCAGCCGCTGATATCGGTGCCGGCGCCGACCGACATGCGTCTCATCGACGAGCGGCGGGTCGCCCAGGTGCTGGCGCAGAACGATGCCTACACCGGCCTCGTCGTCGTCGGCGGCGCCGTGCAGCACATGGTGGCAACCCCCTTCGGCGAGGCCCGGCCGGCCGACCGCGTCGTCCTTGCGCTGCGCACCGTGCAGCCGAGCCTCACGGTCCTTGCCCGCGTCCTCGGCGGCTCGGCCTATCTGGTCGACGGCAACGGCGCGCTTTATGACCGCGCCGGGGCCCTGCCGTGGGAGGACATCCAGCCGTCCCTGGGTGGCGGCGGCGGGGACCACGCCAGGGTCCACCGATCCGGCCGCAGCTTCGAGGTCCGCACCCTTCGCCTCGCCGATCCTGCCGGCGGCAACACGCTGGCGCTGGTCGTGGCGCGTGAATCCACGCTGGAGGACATGGCGACCAGCCTGTTCGACACCAGCGCCATCCTGGTGCTGATGACCGTGCTGGCGGCCAGCCTGTTCGGGCTGGAGTGGTTTTTCCGCCGCTCCCTGGCGCCGATCCACGCATCGCTTTCCGCGCTGTCGGCGCTGGCCGACGGCAACACCAACGTGGCGGTGCTTGGGGCCGAGCGCAACGACGAGGCGGGCCGGCTCGCCCGCACGGTGGAGGTGTTCCGCAACCGCAGCCGCGCCCTGCAGGATGCCGAGGCGCGGCGTGGCCGCCATTGGCTGCGTCAGCAGTCCTTCATCCGCAAGCAGATGCTGCGCATGGCCGAGACCCTGCCCGACCAGGGCCGGGTGGAGTTGCTGGGGGATCTGGACCGCATCGAGTCCGTCACCGGCCGCGGCGACGGGGCGGGTGGTGACGGGGCGGGCGGTCTGGCGGTCGCCTTCGAGGTGATGGCCGAGCGCGTGCGCAGCCAGCACGCCGCCCTGGACGGCATGGTCGTGCAGCTTCAAACCTCGCTCGACACCAAGACCGAACTGGTGGAACTGCAAAAGCAGTTCGAGATCGCCCGCCGCATGCAGGAGGCGATCCTGCCGGCCGGCCTGCCGGCCCGCCCCGATCTGGCGGCGGCCGGCCTGCTGCTGCCGGCGGCGGAGTTCGACGGGAGCTTCTACGACTTCTTCCTGGCCGACGACGACACGCTGGTGGTCCTGCTGGGCCAGGTATCGGGTGGCGGTCTGGCCGGCGGCTTCATGACGGTGACCGCCCGCACCGCCGTGCGCGCGCTGGCCTCCGCCGGGCTCGGTCCGGGGGCCTGCCTGACCGGAGCCAACCGCCTGCTCGCCGCCGACAATGCGGCGGGGCTGCGGATCGGGCTGGCGATGGGCGTGGTGACCCTGCGCAATCGCCGCTTCGTCTTCGCCGGTGCCGGCGTGCCGGCCCCGTTCCTGGCCCGCCGCCTCGGCGACGTCGTCGATCTGCCGGTGGCGGAGAACCCGCCGCTTGGGCTGGATGCCGGCCTGACGGTCGCCGAGACCGCGTTCGACCTGCCGGTGCCGAGCACGCTGGTTCTGTGCGGCTCGGGGCTGCTCGACGGCACCAACCGGTTCGACGTGCCGTTCGGCCGCACCCACATGGGCGAGGTGCTGAGCGGCCTCGACGATCTTTCGGCCGACAGCACGGTCGCCGCCGTGCAGGCGGCGCTGTTCGAGCATGCCGGCGGCCGCACCGTTCCGATGGCGCGCGACCGCACCTGCCTCGCCGTTCGGGTGCGGGCATGACGGCCGGCCTGCGTGCACGAGCCGCGGCGGCGCTCGCCCTTTTCGTGCTGCTCGCTTTCCCCGGGGCCGCGCGGGCGCAACACCCGTGCGAGAGCTATTTCGCAGCGAACGAGGCGGCCTATGGCATCCCCACCGGCATCCTGCACGCCATCGGCATGACCGAGTCCGGCCGCGGCGGCGCAACCTGGCCCTGGGCGCTCAACCTGGGCGGCGCCCCGGCTTTTCCGGCGAGCCGTGGCGAGGCGCTGGCGCTGATGGGCGACGGGGCGGGGTCGCTGCGCCTCGACATGGCGGTCGGCTGCATGCAGGTGCACACGCGCTGGCACGCGCGCGCCTTCCGCTTCGGAGAAGACATTCTGGACCCGGCGACCAATGTCGCCTATGCGGCGGCCTTCCTGCGCCTGCTCTACGACCGCCATGGCTCCTGGACCGAGGCGGTGCGCCGTTACCATGCCGGCGCCGGCAACACCCAGGCGCAGGACATCTACCTGTGCCGGGTGCTGGGCTGGCGGGTCCGTCTCGGCTACCAGCGCGAGACCTCGGCGATGGACGGTCTGTGCGCCGCTGCCCGGACCGTCTCGGCGGAGGGGCGATGAAGAAGATCCTCCTCGCCGTGCTGGTCCTGCTGCTGTTGGTGGTGGCGTTCGGCGGCGGTTATTATCTGGCCGGCGGCGGGCTTCCGGGTGTCACCGCCCAAGCCGCCAAGGACGCTCCGGCGCCGGCAGGAGGTGCCGCAGGGGCGGCCAACGGCATCGCTCCTGCCGGTGCCCCGGCCGAAGCGAAGACCGCGGACGGGAAGGATGCCAAGGATGCGAAGGGCGCACCGGGGGAAACCCCACCGCCCGACATCCCGGTGAGGCCCGCGGCGGCAACGGCCAAGGGCGGCACGGTCTACGCCGTCGAACTGGGTGTCTTCCGCTCTCCCGACAATGCGAAGGCCTTTGCCGGCGTGATGCAGGAGCGCGGTCTGCCCGTGTCCATCGTCGAGACGCTCGACGCCGGCGGACGGCCCTGGCTGCGCGTGCGCGCCGGCAGCTTCGCCGACCTGTGGCAGGCCGAAGCCCGCCGGCCGGAGTATGAGCGGGTCGCGGGGATCGGCGGCGTGGTGGTCGGCGAGACATCCCCTGCCGCTGCTGCCGCCCCGCCGTGACCGGCGGCCGTCCGCGATCTGCCGCGGAAGTTGAATGCTCCACATTGGATGTATGCCTCAACCCCGCGGAAACGCATGGGATGCGGACTTTCGCCCATGCCGGAAATAGGCCTTCGGGACAGCGTCCCGTCCACCCCTGCGGACTACGCCAGAACGAACCAGACAGAGGGCGTGATTCCGGCGGCTTGATGCTTCAATTGCCACGATCCGGGCCGACGGGCTCTCGGAACAGGATTTCGCTCGGGATGCGATGGCGATGACGACGATTACGCTGGGGCGGGGACAGGTGGCCGGGCTGGCCATCGGCGTTGTCGTGCTCATGGTTGTCGCCGTGCTGCTGGGCGTCGGGATCGCCGTGGCGACGATGGGGCCGGGGCCGGCCACGCAGGTCGCCGCCGGCCCCGGTGCCGCGCCGGGCGCCGCCCCGGCCGGCGACGGGCGGTTTGCCGGCGTCGCCGACACCGTCGGCATGAGCGCCATCTCGCGCCGCTTCGAGACCGAACAGGCGGTCAAGGCCACCGCCGACCGCGCCGCGGACACCGTCTCGGGCGTGGCGGAGTCAGTGCTCGACCCGGTCGCCCACGGCACGCTCGCCGCCGCCGGCCGCTTCCTTCCCTCCTGGATGGCCGCTCCGATGGCCAAGTCGGTGAACCGCGCCTCCTTCCAGGCGCGCAGCAAGCTGTCCTACGGCGTCGAGAACAGCGTCGAGGAGCGTCTCTTCAACGGGCTCGATCAGGTATCCGGGCAGGGGCCAGGGCAAGGGGGGCAAGGGGCGAAGGCGGGCGACCCGGCCCCCGTCCGCAGCTTCGCGGTCGAGCTGGGCCGCTTCGCCAACCAGGCCAATGCCGAGAGCTTCGCCGATGCCGCCGGCCAGCGGGGCGTCTCCGCCGCCGTGTCCTATGCGCCCGACGGCGGGGCCACGACGCCCTATGCCGTGCGCAGCGGCCGTTTCGCCACCACCGACGAGGCGACCGCCGCCGCGGACGCCATCAAGCGGTCCAGCGGCGTCGCCGGAACCGTCGTCACCCTTGCCGAGCCGGGAGGACGGTCCTGATGTCCCTTCGACGTTCCCATGCTGCCCTCGCCATCCCCCTGGCCTTTCTTCTGCTTCTCGGCGCCTGTGCCGACAAGCCGGCGGCCTGGCTGAACATCGTGTCGTTCACCGTGGCACCCGCCGCCAACGACAGCACGCCGGTCGCCATCGACGTGGTGTCGATCCGCGACAAGGCGCTGGTCGATCAGCTCACCGCCCTCACCGCCGCCGACTGGTTCGCCAAGCGCGAGCAGTACCGGCGCGACCATCCCTCGACCCTGGACATCGCGAGCTGGGAACTGGTGCCCGGCCAGAAGCTCGACGCCCAGCTTCCGTCGGACCGCGAGGCGGCCTGGGCGATCCTCGTCTACGCCAACTACGCCACCCCCGGACCGCACCGCCTGCGCGCGCCAGACACGCGCACGCTTTCCCTTTCCGTCGGCGACAAGGATGTCGAACTTGCTCCCTGACGTTTCCGCCATTCACCGGAGGCCGGCATGACCGAGGCACGCGACATTCCCGAGGCCATCGCCTGGCACGACGGCATGCTGCTGGCCCCGCAGCATTTCCAGCAGCAGGCGCTGCGCAACGAGCGGCTGCTGACCTACCACGCCGGCCATGCCCGTCCCTTCCACTGGGGCGTCGTGCATTTCCAGGTGGACCGCGTCAATCTGGTGTCCGGTCTGGTGCGCATCCGCGAGCTGGAGGCGATCATGCCCGACGGGCTGATCGTCCATCATGCCGGCGACAGCACCGAGCCGCTGGAGGTGGACATCTCCGCCTATGCCGACCCGGTCGGCCAGACGCAGATCACCATCCATCTGGTCATCCCGCAGGCGCTGGCGGACCGGGCCCCCGGTCCCGGCGAGATCTCCCGCTTCCTCTCGGTGGAGGGGCGCCCGGTCCCCGACCTCAACGGCGGCGAGGAGGTGGCCATCGCCCGCCTGCGCCCGCGGCTGGGGCTGTTCGCCACCACCGGTCCGAACCAGAAGCCGCCGCAGAAATTCGTGTCGATGCCGGTGGCCCAGGCGACGTTCCGCAACGACGCCTTCGTGCTGACCGACTTCGTGCCGCCGACGCTGTCGGTGACCGCCAACTCGGCGCTCGGCCGCCTGGGCGGCGAGATCGTGCGGCGCGTGCGCGAGAAGGCGCTGTTCCTGGCCGAACGCTCCGGCGTCGGCACCGGCAACGCCGCGACCGAACTGGCCGACGCGGCCCGCACGGAAATCCGCAGCCTCGTCACCGGACTGCCGCCGCTGGAGGCGCAGCTCGCCGTCGGCGTCTGCCATCCCTTCGACGTCTATCTGTCGCTGTGCACGCTGGCCGGCCATCTCTCGGCCTTTGCCAACGGCGCGGTGCCGGCCAAGCTGTCGCGCTACGACCACGACGACCCGATGTCGGCCTATGGCGAGGTTCGCGACTTCATCCTGCGCATGATCGACCGCGTCAAGGAGGGCGTCGCCCGCATCCCCTTCACCTTCGAGGCCGGGATGTTCGGTCTGGTGATGGAGGAGGCCTGGCTGAAGGGCCGTCTGGTCATCGGCGTGCGCGGCCCGGCCGCCGCGACCGTGGGCGAGGTCGCGGCCTGGATGGAGAACTGCATCGTCGCCTCCCATTCCAAGCTGGAGACGCTCTCCGGCCTGCGGGTGAAGGGCGCCGACCGCATCGCGCTCGACGACAGCGGCGAATCCGGCGTCGCCGCACCGCGCGGCGTCGTGCCGTTCGAGGTGGTGGTGGACCCCCGCTACATCGTTCCCGGCGAGCGGCTGGAAATCTGGAACCCCGACAGCATCGGCAGCCGCTTCCGGCCCGCCGAGATCACGCTGTTCGTCACGGCCTGAGCTGAGGATTGGCACGATGCTTCATCGCCGGGATCTGGTCGATCACTTCCTCGCCTTCGCCCGCGAGATCCAGCAGCACCGCGTGGCGATCCGCGCCGGCCGTCCGGCCGCCGCTGCTGCTGCCGGTTCCGGGGCGGAGGCGACCGAAAGCCTGCCGGCCTTCCTGAACGAGGACGTGCTCGCCCTGTCGGCCATGCATGCGCCGGCCGGCTTCGCAACCCGGCCGGGAATGGGCGCGGCCCCGCCGGCGCTGTCCCTCGAACCCGATGCGGAGATCGTCATCCGCCGCCTCCAGGACTTTCTGGAAGCCCAGGCGGCACAGGTCGCGCGCACCGGCACCGAGCTGATGATCAGCCAGTACCGCGAGGCGCAATACGCCATGGCGGCGCTGGCCGACGACCTGTTCATCCACGACGTGGAGTGGAATGGGCGGGAGGTCTGGCGTTCCGCGCTGCTGGAGCAGGCGCTGTTCCGCACCCGGCTTGCCGGCGAGCGCGTCTTCGACCGCATGGAGGCGCTGCTGGCCAGCAACGACCGCCGGCTGTCGCAGCTCGCCGCGGTCTACCTGCTGCTGCTGGGGCTGGGCTTCAAGGGCCGCTACCGCGAGCCCGGCGGCGCCGTGCAGCTGCGCAGCATCTCCGCCCGCCTTTTCGAATTCATCGCCGGACGCGAGTCCGAGCTTGCCCCCGGCCTGCTGCCGGCCGGGCGCACGCTGATCCCGTCCGCCTACGCCCACACCATGACCGACGGGCAGATGCGCACGCTGGCGCGCGGTGTGCGCTGGCCGGTCGTGCTGGCCGCCCTGGCCGGGGCGTGGCTGGTCGTCGGTCAGGCGATGTGGTGGGTGACGACCGCGAACCTGTCGAGTGCGGCGGACGCGGTGATGCAGGCGTCCGTCCGCGTGACGCGCTGAGCCGGGAGAGGGACCATGGATATTCTCGGCACCGTCCTGACGGGCATCGCGCAGAACCAGCTGTGGTTCTTCGCAGCGCTTCTGCTGGTCGTCCTCGTCATCATCGCCGTCATGGCGGTGATCCTGCTGCGCGCCGGCCGCCGGCCGGCCGAGCCGCCGCCGGAGGTCAAGGCCCTGCCGGCGCCCGAGAGCGCCGATCCCGCCGTGGCGCCCGGTACGCCGGGAGTGCCCGCGGCGTTGCCCATCGTCGGCGGGCGCGACCTTCGCCGCCTCTTCCGCGAAGGGCTCGCCGCCTATCGCGAAACCCTGTCGCGCAACGTCTATCTCGTGCCGTGGTACCTGCGGACCGGCGTCGTCCCCGGTGACGACGGCGGCCTGCTGACCTGCGCCGAGGAGGTGCGGCCGCCGGTCGAGTCCAAGGACCGGCCCTTCGGCTTCCATTGGCGCTTCTACGACCGGGCGGTGGTGATCGACATCGACGACGCGCGGGTGGCGTGGAAGGGCGTGCTCGACCAGCTCGCCCGCCATCGCGTCATGATGCCGGCCGACGGTGTGATCCTGACCATCCCGCTGGAGGAGCTTGAGGATGTCCGCCGCGCCGCGGCGCGCGGCACCGAGCTTTACGCCCGCCTGTGGGAAATCCAGCGCACGCTCGGGCTTGCGCTGCCGGTCTATGTGGTGGTCACCGGCTGCGACGCCATTCCCGGCTTCCCGCTGCTGGCCGAGGCGCTGCCCGAGCCATTGCGCGACGGCATGCTCGGCTGGTCGTCGCCCTACGCGCTGGAGACGGTGTTCACCCCCGACGTCGTCGGCGAGGCGCTCCAGTCCGTCGCCGCCGGCATGCTGGCCCTCCAGCTCGAAGTCTTCGGCGCGGCAGCGCGGGAGGACGGGGCGCAGATCGTGGCGCTGACTGACCGGCTGACCGGGACGGAAGCGGCGCTGCGCGCCATGCTCGGCACCGCCTTCAAGCGCACCGCCTATCAGGAAACCCTGTATGTCCGCGGCCTGTATTTCGTCGGCCGGACGGCGCCGGAGACGCCCGCCGTCTTCGGCCGCGACCTGCTGAACCGCAAGATCTTCCCCGAGGCTGGGCTGCCCAAGCCGACCCGCGCCTTCGCCGCGACGCGAACCCTGCGCCGCCACGCCTGGCCGGTCGGCACCGCCGTCGCCTCCGCCGCCGCGATCCTGCTGCTGTGGATGGGCGTGCACCGGGTGAACACGCTGTCGGACCAGCTGGTGCCGATCCTGTCGGACATCCCGGCGAACCTCCAGCAGCTTTCCGACCAGCGCGCCGCCAATCAGGCCGGCGCGCCGCTGCCGCCGACCTATGCCGATGCCGCCGCGCGGTTCGTCCAGGGCATGGCGACCCTGCCGCAGGATCCGCCCTTCAACCCGCTGCCGGCCGCCTGGATCAGCGGCGTGCCCGACGAGGTGTCCCGCGCGCTGGCGGTCGGCTATCGCCGGCTGACGCTGGCGACCATGCGCGACGTCGCCGAGGACCGGTTGCGCCGGCTGGCCCGCGACCCGCTCCGCGTCCAGATCGGTGCCGGCGAGTTCGACCGCCTGCGCGCCTTCGCCGCCGAGGTGGGCATCGCCGAAGGACTGGCCAGGGCCTACAACACCGTCGATTCCCGCGACGCCAACATGCCGCTCGACGAGGCGCTGGAATTCTCGCTGGGTTCCGCCGGAGCGCGCGGCTTCTCCGCAAGGTTGCATGGCTGGAGCGTCGACATGCCGCCGTCGGGCGGTGCGATCCCGGCCCCCGGCCCCGGCGCGCAGCGGCCGATCGACCTGTCCGCCTATCGCGGCGACGTGACGCGCCGCTTCCGCCAGTTCGCCGACGCCTATCTGCGCGAACTCGCCATGAGCGGCCTCGCCGTGGCCCGCCTGTCGGTCGCCGCCAACGAGCTTGAACTGCTCGCGGGGGGAGCCCGCACCGGCGCCGATGCCGCGACCTCCTACGCCGAGGTGCTGGGAAGCCTGGACGAGGCCGCGCGCGGCCTGAACATGGAGCGCGGCGCCTGGATCGGCACCGACGGCCCGGTGCTGCCGCCCGAGTTCGACACCCTTCTCACCCGACTGGAGAAGTCGGAGCTGTTCGGCCCGTCGCTGCGCGCCGACATCATGGAGTTGGCCCAGCGCCGCTATGACGAGGCCGGATCGGGCGGAAAGTCGCTGGATTCGGTGATCGGCCGGCTGCTGGTCCAGGGCCCCAACGGCGCCCCGCGTCTCTCGCCCACGGCCGAAGGCCTCCGCCAGACCCTCACGGTCTGGTCGGCGCGCCGCTTCATGCGCTCCGGCGAGGCGTCGGGCACGGCGGCTGCTCCGACCAACCGCGCCGGCTGGGACCGTGCGGCATTGGAAACGATCCCGCCGCTGCTGGAAGATTACCTGTTGTTCGACGCCAAGGAGGTGCCGCAGGCCCCGCAGATCCTGCGCGCCTCGATGCGCGCCGCGGCGCAGCACCAGCTCCGCCGCGGTGTCGAACAGGTTCTTGCCCGCGCCCTGTCCGGCACGCCTGCCGGCGGGACCATCGACCGTGCCGGCGGGCTGACGCAGCTTCGGGAGTCCGCGCGCTCGCTGCGCCTCGCCTTCCCGGTGCTGGCCGAGACGATGCAGAGCTTCCGGCAGATCGGCCTCGCCACGCCGGCCGACGCCATCCGCGACATCGTCGCACGGCAGGCCAACGCCGTGCTCGCCCAGGCCGACCGCATGCTGGAGGAGGACCAGCTCTACCGTCCCGATGCGCGGTCGCTGAACGCCTGGATCGACGGCCCGCTGGTTCCCGCCCAGCTGTTCGGCCAGCAGAGCCCGACGGCGCTGGCCCTCTATCTCGGCAACGCGCGGCAGGAGGTGATGGCGCTGACCCGCGAGGTCGCGGCTCCGGTGGTCGAAATCCTGGAGAAGCCCGTCATGGGCGGTGGCGCGGCCTCCGGTCTCTCGGCCAAATGGTCGCGCATCGTCGCCGAGTTCGACCGCTATGAGGGCGGTCGTCCGAACAGCACGCTGGCCGCCCTGGAGAAGTTCGTCACCACCGACGTGGCCGCCATCGACGCCGCCAACTGTTGGGATAAGGCGCAGCTCGACCCGCAGGCCGGCGATTTCTTCGCCAGCCGCCTGAACGAGCTGAAGCAGTCCATCGCCGACCGCTGCCGCCTGATGGTCGACCAGCGCGTCTATATGGGCTATGCCGAGATTGCGACCGCCTTCAACGTCTCGCTGGCCGGCCGCTTCCCGTTCGGTCCGGTCGGAGAGAACCAGGCCGACGTCGCCATGGTGCGGGCCTTCTATGACGCCTTCGATGCCCGCCAGGGCTATGTGATCGAGGGGTTGCGCCGCTCGACCCGCCTCGGCACCGCCGGTCACGACGCGTTGCGCTTCATGGAAACGATGGCGCTGGCGAAGCCGGCGCTGACGGCCGCCACCGTCACCGACCAGTCCGGCGGACTGCTGCTCGACCCGACCTTCCGCGTCAACCGTGGTCGCGAGGCCGGCGGCACCAACATCATCGAGTGGAAGCTGTCCACCCCGGCCGGCACCATCGCCAACATCGGTGCGCGCTCGCCCTTGCGCTGGTACCCCGGCGACCGCGTCGTGGTGTCGCTGCGCTGGGCCAAGGACGGCAAGCTCGTTCCGGTCGCCGGCGTCGGTGCATCCTCCAGCGTGGACGAAGCCACGCTGACCTTCGCCTATGAGGGGCCGTGGGCGCTGTTCGCGCTGGTCCGCCAGCACAATGCCGCGCAGCGCGACCGGCCCACCAACGCCGATACGGTCCTCCTGTTCGAGGCGCAGACCAGGCCCGTGTCGGCCGCCAGGGACGGCGAGGGCAGGGAGGTCGAGGACAAGGCCGGACGCGATGCGCCGGTCTCCCTCAGCCCGACCCTGCGTCCCGGCACGCCGGGCCTGCCCTCCGTGCCCGAGGCGAAACGGCCGGACACGCGGGTCTTCATGGCGCTTGGCGCCAAGCGGACCGTCGTGACCGACGGCAAGCCGCCGCGCGACGAGAAGGTCGCGCTGCCCGAGCTTCCGTCGTTGGCGCCGCTGCTGGCGTCGGCCGGCGTCATGCCGCGGCCGGGCTTCCCGCCGGCTTTCCCGCCGAACTTTCCCCCAAGCTCTTCAGGGACACCTCCGGCGGGGCTGACGGGCTTCCCCTCGGCCGGCTTCGGCGGTCAGCCGGTCAACCCGACCGACCGCGCCTTCTTCGACCTCCAGGCGCCGCCGGGCACGCCGCCGCTGCTGCGGCCGGCCAACCAGCGCGTCTACTGACGTGTCAACGAACGGATCCCAGTCAACGCCATGACCGACACGCAGACCGCCGAACGCCCTCTCATCGACGTCGAACGGATTCTCATGCCGATCCCGGGAGATCTCCCGGCCGGCGAGGACATCCGTTACGAGCCCGAGTTCGACGCGCTGGTCGAGGCCCGGCGCATGGACGACGACACCGACAAGGGGATCTGGCAGACCGACGACGTCAAGCGGGCCGACTGGAAGGGCGTCGCGGCCGGCGCCACCGATCTGCTGGCGACCCGCTCGAAGGATCTCCAGATCGCCGTCTGGCTGGTCCAGGCGCTGGTGCAGCAGCATGGGCCGTCCGCCATTGCGCCGGGCCTGTCGATGCTCGCTGGCCTTGCCGAAACATTCTGGGACGGGCTCTACCCGCGCATCGACGAGGACGGCGATATGGAGGCGCGCTTCGCGCCCCTGTCGTGGCTGGATGAACGGCTGGCCCGCGATCTGCTGGCGATGCCCATCGCGCTGCCGGAACAGGGCGCCAAGTCGGGACTCCGGCTTCAGGACTGGCAGAATGCCCAGCGCCTGCGCAAGCTGGCCGGCCGCGATGCCCGCGCCTACAAGGCCGCCATCGCCGAAGGCGAGGTGCCGGTGGAGCGCATCGTCAAGGATGTCGAGAAGACGCCTTCGGAGTTCTACGTCGCCCAGCGTGAAAGCCTGAAAGCGGCAGAGGCGGCGGCGCATGGGCTGGGCACGGTGCTGGACCGGCTCGCCGGCCGCAACGCTCCCGCTCTCTCCCGCATGAAGCGCACGGTCGAGGAGCTGTGCCGGTTCCAGGAGGATGTCTTGCGCAAACGCGGTGTCGCTCTCGAACCGGTGGCACCCGTGGCAGCACCCGAAGACGCTGCGACCGGCGATGCCGACGCAGGCCCCGATGCCGCGGCCCGTCCGGCCGGTGCCGGCTGGACCGGCGGGCCGCGCAATCGGGAGGAGGCCTACGGGATGCTCCGGCAGATCGCCGACTATCTGGAAAAGGAGGAGCCGCACAGCCCGACCTCCTATCTGGTGCGCCGCGCGGCCTCCTGGGGTCAGCTCTCGTTGCCGGAACTCTATGCGGACCTGCTCGGCGACCGCGGCGAGGTCGGGCGGATGTTCTCCGTGCTGCGCTTGAAGGACGAGTGACCCCGCGATGCGCATTCTTCTCAAATATCCCGGCATTGCCGGCGATTCGCTGCTCCAGGGCTACAGCAACCTGATTTTCTGCTCGAAGTTCGACATGAAGACCGGCTCCAACGACGCCGGTTCCCTGGAATACGGCTCGGCGGTCGAGGACGACGACTACGACGTCTACGGCATCGCGGCGATGCATGACAATTACAGCAATGTGAAGCCGCAGGCGAAGCGGCGCACCGTCGGCATCGACAGCATCGACCTCAGCAAATCCATCGACATGGCCTCGCCGCTGCTGCTGAAGGCGGCGTTCGCCGACCCCGTGCCGGGTGCCGAGGCCACGATCTACTTCCTGCGGCCGATGGACACGCAGGTGTCGGCCAGCCAGTCGGACATCGACGGCGGCAAGATCAGCTTCGACAAGTTCATGACCATCGTGCTGACCGATGTCCACGTCACGTCCTACACCGTCTCCGCCAATGGCAGCGGCGACAACAGCGGCGACGAGTCGATCTCGCTGTCCTTCACCAAACTCAACATGACTTACGTCCATTACAAGAACGGCCAGCCGCAGAACGTTCCGGCTGAAATCAAGGTGGCAAAGAAAGAATGACACACGCTCATATTATTCCGGCGGACCTCCCGGCCGGCACCCCCATCCAGGCCCCCCGCGGACCGGCCAAGCAGGTCGAACATCTGCTCGAACAGGCGATGTTCCAGAGCCGCTGGCTGCTGGCGCCGCTGTATCTCGGGCTGGTCGGTGCACTCGGCATGATCGGCTGGTGCTTCGCGGTCGAATTCATTCACGCATTCCCAAAGCTGGCCGGCGGCAACGAGTCCGAGGTCATCCTGGTCGTCCTGGCGCTGGTCGACCTGACCATGGTCGGCAACCTCGTGCTGATGGTGATCTTCAGCGGCTACGAGAACTTCGTGTCCAAGATCGACGTGGCCGGCCATTCGGACCGTCCGGAATGGATGGGGAAGCTCGATTTCAGTGCCCTGAAGGTGAAGCTGATCGCCTCCATCGTGGCGATCTCGTCGATCCAGGTGCTGAAGACCTTCATGCATGTCGGGACGGTGTCCGACCGCGACCTGATGTGGCTGGTGGCCATCCACTGCACCTTCGTGGTCTCAGGCCTGCTGCTCGCCTTGATGGATTACATGGTGAAGAAGAGCCACGCGCTCGAGCATTGATCGGGCCGGAAAGGGGGGACTTGCGATGTTTAGGAGTCTGCTGGCGTTCGCGCTTCTGCTGTTCACGGGTCTGTTCGTCATGGTGGCGGACGAAGCGCGTGCCGAGCCGCAGAAGGTTGTCGTGGGGACTTACATCAACCAGATCACCGGACTGAACCTGAAGGAAAAGCAGGTGACCGTTGATTTCTATGTCTGGTTCCGCTGGGATGCCGACGACATCAATCCGCTCGACTCCTTCGAGGTGATGAACGGCACCATCAGCTCGAAGGAGCCGACACCGCTGCGCAAGATCAAGGACCAGAATTACATCTCGGCCCGGATCCATGCCGTGCTCAACCAGCCGTGGGACATCAGCCGTTTCCCGCTGGACAAGCAATCGATCCGCATCGAGATCGAGGATAACGACCGCACCGTCGAAAACCTGGTCTATGTCGCCGACACCGAGAACACCGAGGTCAATCCCGACATCGACATTGCCGGCTACAACGTGACGAAGACCTCGGCCGGCATCACGGAGAAGACGTACCGCACCAACTACGGCGACATTTCCCTGCCGAAGGCGCACGAGTCGCGCTTCTCGCGCTTCGTGCAGGAGGTGCAGATCGACAGGCCGAACACGGTCTATTATTTCAAGACCTTCTCGACCATCTTCATTTCGTGCCTGGTCGCCTTCCTGGCCTTCCTGGTCAAGCCGGTCGATCTCGACCCCCGCTTCGGTCTCGGCATCGGTGCGCTGTTCGCGGTGGTGGCCAGCTACTTCATCGTCGCCGGCGAGCTTCCGCACAGCACGGGCTTCACCCTGTCCGACAAGATCAACATGGCGTCGATGGGGCTGATCTTCCTCAGCCTGCTGCAGAGTTCGGTGTCGCTGATGATCTACGAACGGGACGCGGCGAAGGCTGTCAGGCTCGACCGCATCTCGGTCATCGTCTTCCCGATCGCCTACGTCCTTCTCTGCGCCTGGATCACGGTGGGCTAAGGCCCCCGCCGCTCAAGGCGGGCGGCGGACGGGGAGGCCGCAATGCGGCGGACCTCCCTCCATCGACGCCGCCAGTATTAAAGTCTCAGTATCAACGCCGCCAGAACAGCAGTCCCTTGCGCTTCTTCGGCGGCTCGGGTTCGGGTTCCGGCTCGGGCTCCGGTTCCTTGGCTTCGGGCTCCTCGTCGAAGGAGAAGGCGTCGGCGCTGACCGTCGGGGTGTCGTCGGCTTCGGCTTCGTCCTCGAAGGCCTTGAACGGGTCCTCGTCTTCAGCCGTCTCACTCCCGGCTGTCACGTCCTCCGGATCGTCCGCAGCCCCGGCCGTGCTTTGCTCCGTTTCGGACGTATCCTCGTCGGTGTCGAAGGCAGCGAACGGATCGTCGGAACCGAAGGGATCCTCTTCGCCGGGCTCCTTTTCCTTCTCTTCCTCGTCGAAGCTGAAGGGATCCTTGCCGCTTTCCGTTTCCGTGTCGCTGCTGGAACCGAACGGATCCTCCGCAGCTGTTTCAGCATCGTCATCGTCGCCGAAGCTGAACGGATCTTTTCCGCTTTCGTCGTCGCCGAAGCTGAAGGGATCGGAACTGCCCCCCTCCTCGTCGTCATCGCCGAAGCTGAACGGGTTTTCGTCCGACGCGGCCTCGTCGTCATCGGTGGCCGACGACCCGCCCGAAGCCCGCATTTCCTCTTTGAATTGCTCCAACTCGGCGCGGAAGCGCTCCTCCGCCTCGGACCAGCGCGCACGCTCGGCCTCGAGCGCCCCCAGCAACTCCTCCTCGCGGGCACGCGCCTTGGCGCGCTCCTCGTCGAGGGCGCGGATCAGTTCGTCCTGGCGGTCGATCATCGTCTCGTGACGCTCGTCGAGCGTGGCGATGACCTCGCGGACATACTGCTCGAACGCCTGGAACTGAAGGGCGAGGACATCCCGGTCGTCGTCCACAGCGGCGGCCCGGGCGGCGGCGGCCTTGGCGGCCTTCCCCTTGGGGGCCGGTGCGGGCGTTTCCGCCGGGGTGGATGTCGATTTTGAAACAGAAGCGACCCTGGCCGCCTGCTGCGCCGGGCCGTCGCCGAGCCAGCGCGCCACCAGGATGTAGGAGACCTGCAACTCCTCGGAAATCCGCCGATAGCTCCAGCCCTGCGCCCGCAGGCGCTCGGCCATCTTCTGGCGGTCCGTCTCTTCGCGGGAGGTTGGGACTTGGTCGGGGAGCTTGCGGCCAAGGTCGCCGGCCTGATCGGCCGAGGACAGCACGATCAACTCCTTGAATTTCCGATCGCTCATTCAGCCCCCGCGGCCACGCGCTTCAAGATTGTCCGGCCTTTCCGAGTGTCGCGGGTTTGCATCGCGGTTGTCGATGCCCAAACAGTCCTCATTGGTGCGGTTTGCGGACCGCCAAAGGGTCCGTCAGGCCGTCAATTGAACGGAGGCGGATTGATGGACTGGATGTGCTCGATGTAGCGGGACATGGCGGCGATCCCCTCTTCGGTCAGTTCGACGAAGACCCGCCGGCCGTCCTGATCGTCCGCCACCCGGCGGATCAGGCCGCAGCCCTTGAGGTTGGAGATGCGGCGCAAGGCGGTCGTCTGCGCAACGCCGGAGGCCATGCACAGCGAGGATACCGAAATCCGCTTGCCCAGCAGGTGGTTGGTCATCAGATCCAGCAGCATGGCCCAGCAGGGATCCTCGAACAGATCCTTCGGGAAGAATTTGTCGCGGGACGCCTGCCACTGCTGGAGCGCACGAAGCGCGCGCAACCGCTCATGATCCGATTCGGGGCGGATCGGAACGGGCTTCTTCGCCTTGGTCATGGGGACGACGCTGATCGTCGGCGCGGACGGCGCCGCCGTTCCGGCGAAGGCGTGCGGGGTGGCCGAATTCTGGCGTTCGCGCAGGGCCTTCACGGCGGCGATCATCGCCAAGCCGTGCCGGTAGGCCTCGTCGAGCGCGGCGTCGTGGGGCGGGGCTTCGCGCGTGGTCTGGCTCACGGACAGCGCCCGCACCAGGGCGCCGTGCAGCCGGCCGAAATCCTCCGGATCGTCGACGAAGTCGGCCACCTTGAGGTGCATCGCCCGCACCACGTCACCGACCTGGGCGCCGGACGCCAGGATGATGAACTGGACGGAACGGCTGCCGATGGAGGACTGCATGCGCTCGACCAGCGCCAGCCCGTCGAAATGCGGCATCACCATCTGGACGACGACGACACCGATGGAGGAGTCGGCCTCCAGCGTGTCGAGCGCCTGGACGATGTCGCTGGTCACCTGGATGCGGTGGCCGTTGCGCAGGAAACTCTCACGCACGCGGTCGGCCGCGGGGAGGTTTTGCCCGACCACCAATATGGAAGGACCCGGCGCAACAAGCTCCGTGCTGGTCTCCACCGGTCGGATCGGCCACGTCAACGGTCGCTCGATTTCGATCCGCATCATCCTACCCTCTGGGTTGCGATGTAGCTATGCCCATAGTAGGTACCACAACGGGCGGCGGTATGAAAAGAAGCGATGTAGCACGGATGGGCATAAACTTCCGTGATCTCCCAAATTTGCGGAAACAATGCTGTGACACGACTCGTGCTTATTCGGAGGGTTGACGCAATTACCCCGCAATTGTCATGTTACAGCTTAGAAATATTAGATTGTTCTTGAAGGAAGCGAAGCTATCGCTCAGATTGTGGTAATATTACTTAAGTCGTAAGCGCACGAAATGGATGCCCGCTCCGTCCTGTGCACGCCGGACGCGTCCACTCTGGACCCGTCTCGTCCTCTGGGTCGGTGAATTTGCGTTAAGGTTCGGCTGAACCCGAGTTCCAGGCCCGGCAGCAAAGCCGAGCAGACAAATCTGCGATCAGCCAAGCGACCGACCGACAATGCGATTGACCCTGTCGACTAAGATCATGCTCCTGCTTCAGGTGGCGCTTTGCTTCGCGCTCGCCTCCACCGCGGTGCTCTCGTATCTCAAAATGGAGCGCATGGTGGAGGAGACGGTGGCCTCGCGCTTCCGGGTCGTTGCCCATGGGTTGTCGAGCGAGGTCGAAGGTGCGGTGAGCCTCGGCGTGGCGCTGAATGCGTTGCGCAACCTCGACGAGATGATCCAGCGCGCCCTGGTGCGTGACCTCCAGATCACCGGGCTGATGCTGTTCAACGACCGGGGCGAGGTGCTGGGCGCGGCCGGCGGCAGTGCGGTCCGGGGCACGCTGCCCGACAGCTGGCTCGCGGCCTTCCACCGCGACGGCAAAACCGACCGGGGGGCGAAGATCATCGACGGCGGCTCGCAGGTGCTGCTGCTCAGCATCGGCAACGCCTATGGCGGCGTGGCCGGCGGCGTCGCGCTGACCTATTCCCTCGACGCCTTGCGCGCGGGCATCCGCGGCACGATTCCGGAACTGGCGATCTCCGGCGCGATCAACCTCGCCACCTGCTACGTCATCAGCCTGATCGTCGTCTGGCTGGTGATGCGGCGCCTTCAGCGGTCCCTGCGGGAGGCGGCGGTCATTGTCGAGGCCGCGACCGACGGCGGGCGGCCGGTCGTTCCGCCGGAGATCGCGGCGTTCGCTCCGGGACTTGCCGGTTTCGTGGACCGGGTGTCCGCGCGCCGCCGGCAGGGCATGGACGAGCGCAAGGTGGCGCCGGTGGAGGTCGCGTGATGGAACTCACCTTCATCAAGCGGCTGAACTGGCTGCTCACCGGCCTCGTGTCGGTTCTCATGCTGGTCAGCCTCGTCGTCCAGACCTCCCATTTCAACACGCTCTTCCGTCCCCAGGCGGAGCCGGAACTGGCGCGCAAGGCGGAGGTCGTCGGCAGCTACATCGTCGCGCAGATCGACCGGGCGGTGTCGCTGGGCTTCGAGGTCGAGAAGCTCAACGGGGTCGACGAAATCCTCGCCGACGCCCTCGCGGTCAATCCGGACGTCAACTACATCGCGCTGATGGTCGGCGACCGGATCGCCGCGTTCGCCGGCGCCCCGGATGCGCGTGCCGGCGACGTGCTGGCGGCGCGCGACGCCGACGGCGCGGTGGCCGGGCGTTACATCGATGCCGCCTTGACCGTCGGCGGCGGCGTGCCGGCGCTGCTGCATGTCGGCGTCCCGGCCGGTTCGGTCGAAGCGGCGCTCAACGACATCGTCTTCGATCTCGGGTCGGTGCTGATCGTCGCCATCCTTCTGAACATCGAAATCCTGCTGCTGGTGGTCGGCAGTTCGGTGACGGCACCGCTTCAGCGGGTGGGCGACGTTCTCAAGGAGGGGGCCGAGGGCAGGCTGACCCTGCGGACCGGGCTGCGCGGGCGCGACGAGGTGGGTCATCTCGGCCGCGCCATCGACCGCGCGCTCGATGTCATGCGCGATGCGGATGGGGCCGCCCCGCAGCAGCAGGGTGCTAATGTGGCCGAGGCCCCCGCCGCTGGCGACCGCATCGTGACGATGCAGAGGATCAGCGAGCTGCGTTTCGCCATCTTCGTCTTCGCCCTGGCGGAGGAACTGACCCGCACCTTCCTGTCCGTCTATATCAAGGATCTCTTCGAGCCGGTGCCCGGCCTGAGCAAGGAGCTGGTGATCGGCGCGCCCATCGCGCTGTTCATGCTGCTCTGGGCCGTCGCCCAGCCGATTGCCGGCAACGTGTCGGAGCGCCGGGGCCGCCGCACCGTTTTCCTTGCCGGCGCGGTGTTCTCCGCGCTTGGGCTGCTGGGCTCCGGGCTGGCGACTGATCTCATCCAGCTCATCGTCGCCCGCTGCCTGACCGCGGTCGGCTACGCCAGCGTCTTCATCGCCGCGCAGGGCTTCGTCATCGATGCCACCGACCCGCGCCGGCGTGCCGGCGCCATCGCGCTCTATGCCGGCGGCATCTTGACGGCCGGCGTCTGCGGTCCGGCCATCGGCGGTGTCGTCGCCGACCAGATCGGCTTCCGCATGACCTTCATCGTCTCGGCGACGCTGGCCCTGGCGGCGGCCTTGATGGCGTGGCACCTGCTGCCCAGGCATGTCGACAGCGGCAAGGCCAAGACCCGTGGGCTGAGGCTGCGCGACGTCGGCGTTTGCCTGACCAATCCGCGCTTCGTGGCGGTGACCCTGTTCAGCGCCGTGCCGGCCAAGTTCGGCTTGACCGCCCTGCTGTTCTTCCTGCTGCCGCTGGCGCTGGACGACAGCGGCGTCAGCCAGTCGTGGATCGGCCGCGTGCTTCTTCTCTATTGGCTGATGATGATCGTGGCGTCGCCGCTGGTGGCGCACCTGTCCGACCGTTCGGGGCGGAGAACCCCGTTCCTGGCGATCGGCGGCGTGATCGCCGCGGGGGCCGCCTATGTGCTGGCCAATTCCGGCACGCTGCCGATGACCATCACCGGCGTCGCCCTGCTCGGCTTCGCCCATGCGCTGGTCAACACCCCGCAGATGGCGCTTCTGGCGGAATCCTGCGTGCGTGAGCGGTCCACGCTCGGCGAGACCACGGTGATCGGCATGTTCCGGCTGATCGAGCGCATGGGGTCGGTGATCGCGCCGTTCCTGGCCGGCCTGTTCCTCGCCTATTACGGCTACCACGGCGCCATGAAGGGCATCGGCATCGTGCTGGCCGCCTGTGTCGCCGCCCAGCTTCTCCTGCTGGCCGCCACCGGCGGACGGCCCTCCGCTGACCTCCCCCAGAAGGACCCGGCATGACCTCCGTGACCCGACGCTCGCTGCTCCTCGGCTCCGCCGGCGCGCTCCTGGCATCCGTCCCGGCCGCGGCCGCCGCAACGGGAACCTTGGCGGGAGCCCCGACGCCCAATCCGGCCACGGCCGGGCGCAGCAACCGGCCGGCCAACATCATCGTGCTGACGCCGCGCAAGGATGTCGGCGACGTGCTCGGGTTCCGCGATCTGCTCGAATCCATGGGCATGCAGGCGAAGATCGACGTGCGCGAGGTGCAGCAGGCGTCCGCGGTGGCCGGCATGCTGCCGGACATCCGCGCCGCCCGTCCCGACCTCGTGCTCACCGTGTTCACGCCGCTGACGCTGGCGACCGTCGGCCGCTACGACGATCCCGATCCGTCGAAGTTCCTGACCGATGTGCCGGTGGTCTTCACCTCCGTCACCGACCCGGTCGCCTCGCGCATCGTCCGCTCGCTGGAGCAGCCGGGCCGGGCGGTGACCGGCACCCGCCACATCGCTCCGGTGGCGGTCCAGTTGAAGACGATGCTGGCCTACCGGCGCTGGAAGAAGATCGCGGCGGTCTATAACCCGGCCGAAGAGAACATGGTCGTCGCCGTCCGCGACCTGAAGGAGGAGGCGGCCCGCCAGGGCGTGGAGATCATCGACGGCGCGGTTCCGCGCGATGGAGCCGGCAGGCCCAATCCCGACGCCATTCCCGACCTGATCCGGGACGTGGCGCGGGCCGGGGCGGAACTGATCTACATCGGTCCGGACACGCTGGTGGCGTCGAACAACAGCCAAGCGGTGGCCGACGCGGCTCTGGCCAACAATGTCGCCACCTTCTGTTCCACCGAACTGCCGATCCGCCGCTCCGGTCTGCTGATGGGCTTGGTGAGCCCGGCGGTCAACGTCGGCCGGTTCGCCGGGCTAAAGGCCTACGACATCCTGAACGGAGCCAAGCCGGCCGCCGCCATACCGGTGGAAACGCTGAACCGCTTCTCCCTGCTGCTGCGCATCAACACCGCCAAGCGCCTCGACCTTTACCCGCCGATGCGCCTGCTCAACATCGCCGAAATCGTCAAGGATGCCTGACATGCCGGTCGTGTCCTCTCCGTTACAGAGTCTCCACCAAGGCACTCTGAGCCTGTGCAACGGACAGCCTTCCGGCATTCCCTACCGCGTGCGTTTCCTCGACGCCGACGATCTTCCGGCGCTGGAGGAGTTCCGCGCCTTCATCTTCGGCAGCCTTCCGGACATCGACGCCTATTTCCCGGAAACGCCGGAATTCTCCGGCCTGCATATGGCCGAGCGCGGCGTCACGCTCGGCCTGGAGACGCAGGGCGTGCCGGGCGGCGACCGCCTCATCGGCTGCGCCGTTCTCGGCCTGCCGCAACCGGGGATGCCGGCCTTCGCCGATGACCTGCCGGGTGGAGGCCCCGATGTGACGGCCACTGCCCACATGTCGAGCTGCATGGTGCATACCGACTTTCGGGGCAACGGGCTCCAGCGCCTTCTGGTGACCATGCGCACGCTGTACGCCCTGGGAGCCGGCCGGCCGCACCTGCTGAGCCGGGTGGCGCTGTCCAACCCGGTCAGCCTCTCCAACATGCTGGCGTCCGGCTTCACCGCCCGCCGCATCCTGGTGATGCACAGCGGCCGGCTGCGCTACCTGCTGCACCGCGACATGCAGGCACCGCCGCCGGCCTTCGAGCCCGGAACCGACCGCGCTCTGCGCGTCGCGGACCATGCGGCGCAGAACGCCGCCTTCGAGGCGGGGCTGGTCGGGCGCACCGTCACCTTCTGCGGCGACGAGCCCTTCATGATCTACGCCCGCCCGGCTGCCGCCGCCCAGGCTGCCACCGACTGCCGGGCGGCCGCTCCTGCCGAACTGGAGGCCATCCCATGAAGACAGCGATCGTCGTCGACCCCTACTCGACCGGGCATCTGCTCGCTCCGCGGCTGCGTGCGCGCGGTTACCGCGTCATCGCGGTGCAGAGCAGTCCCGATCTCGCGCCCTCGCTGCTTCTCAGCTACGTTCCCGGCGATTTCGACGAGCTGGTCCTGTTCGACGGCGACCTCCCGGCCCTGGCCGAGCGGATGCGCACGCACAGCCCCTCCTTCGTGCTGCCCGGCAACGAGTCCGCCGTGGAACTGGCCGACGCGCTTGGCGCGGCGCTGGGCACGCCGGGCAACACGCCCAAGCTGACGGCGGCGCGTCGCAACAAATACATGATGATCGAGCGGCTGGGTGCCGCCGGCCTGCTGACGGCCCGGCAGACCATGGTGGAGTCGGGCGTTGAGGCGGTGGAATGGGCGGCGGGCGCCGGTTGGCCGGTGGTCGCCAAGCCGCTCGACAGCGCCTCCACCGACCATGTCTATTTCTGCGACGGCGCTCCGGCGCTGCGCGAGGCCGTGGAGTCGATCCTCTCCAGCCGCAATTTCTGCGGCACGCCGAACCGGCGGGCGCTGGTGCAGACCTATCTCGACGGCACCGAATATGTGGTCAACACGGTGAGCCGCAATGGCCGCCACTATGTCTGCGACGTGCTGCAATCGGCCAAGCGCGCGCTGAACGGCTCGCCCTTCGTTTACGACTATTACCGCCTGCTGCCGCCGGACGACGAGCGGTCCGTCCAGCTCATGTCCTACATCCGGCGCACGCTCGACGCGCTGGAGATCACCGACGGCGCCGCCCATGCCGAAGTGCGGCTGACCTCCCGCGGGCCGGCGCTGGTGGAGATCGCCGCCCGGGCGATGGGACCGGCGGGCTCGACAACGGCGATAGGTCACGGCACCGGCCACGATCAGGTGGACCTGCTGGTCGAGGCCTTCGACAGCGGGGTCTGCCCCGGTGGTGCCGATGGGCATTACCGCTTCCTGGCCGACGCCATGGTGCTCTACCTGCCGGTGCTGGTCTCCGGCCGTGTGGAGGCGCTCCCCGACCTCGGCGTGCTTGACCGGTTCGAGAGCGTCCGCGGCTACGGCATCGTGCCGCGCATCGGTGCCCGGATCGTCCCGACGCTCGACCTGACACAAGTGCTGGCGAAAGTTTATCTCTCCCATGTCGACCGGGCGGTGTTCGAACGCGATTGGGCGGCGATCCGTGAAATGGAAGAGAGTCTGCAACCGGTGGTAACCCCCTGAAGCAATCGACCCGCAAGGAGGAATAGATGGCGCACACTCCGTACGATCAGCAGTGGGACAAGGCCAAGAAGGAGTTCGAGGCTCTCACCGGCAAGCATAAGCCGAAGGAGAGCAAAGGCATTTTCAATGCCTTCGGCAGCCACACCGGCCTGTCCGGTTCGCTGAAGAAGTGTGAGAAGGCGCTCACCGCCTGCGACACCGCCAACTCGACCGACATCAAGGAAGGCAAGAAGGTCGTCGCCGCGTTCCTGGCCGCGTCGAAGGATTTTTCCAAGGCCAAGAAGGGCTATCTTGAAGTTCTTCAAAAGGAAATCTACGCCGAGTTCGACAAGCGCACGGAAAAGGATTTCAAGACGAACTACGAGAAGGCGTTGAAGTTCCTGGTCAAGGAGCTTGCGGCGCTGGAAGCCACCATCGAGTCCGCGGTGGCGATGTACACTCAGAAGTTCAACGAGGCGGAGAAGGATCTGTCCGTCGAGCAGAAGATGCTCAAGAACTGGGAAAAGAACATCAACGGCGCGCTGGCCCGTGCCGCGGCCGGCGTTGCCAAGGTCAAGGCCAAGCCGACGGCGGAAACCTACAACGAGCTGTTCCCGACGCTGGCCCGCGACATCACCATGCAGCTGGTGTTCGCGCGCAAGATCGAAGGCCTGCTGGCCGATCCCGACTTCTTCAAGAAGAAGCTGGATCCCTGGGCGAACCAGAGCAACGCCAACGAGCCGGTCAAGGTGCCGGCGGATGCCACGCCGAAGGTGATCCTCGACCATATGAAGGAGTTTTCGGCAGCCTGCAAAGGCGTCGTCCAGCTCGTCAACTCGCGCACGAGCGCCTGATCGGCCGCCCGATCCGCCATCGGTTCGACGGCGGATGGTGCCTGCGCAGGTCGGAGCAGGGCGGGCAAGACGCCCGCCCGGTCCGATGGATGCCGGTCACCGGACGGAAATACCGTGTGGGACGGAAAGGCGTCCTTGATGGAACGGCAGCCGCGGCCCATAGAAGGGCGAAGATTTAACGAACAACGATCGTAAAATATAAGAGCAAGCGATGGCAAAAAAATATCTGGAGTCCTGGAAGAAGGCCAAAGCCAAGTTCGAGGCCGACACCGGTAAGAAAAAGCCCGATCCGAAGAGCCGCTTCGGGAAGATTTTCGCCAAAATCAGTTCCACCGGATTTGAGAAGTCTTTGAAGGCGTACGATGCGGCCAAGACCATCAAGGAGGCGGAGAAGTACGCACGCGCCTTCCAGTCTGCCGCCTCGGACTACATCCCGACGCTGGACTCCGCCGGCAAAGCGGCGCGGCAGGATGGGGACAGCGTGTATGCCGACGCCTGCGCCGCGATGGTCGCGTCGCTCAACAAAATCACCGCCAATGTCTTCATGGACCTGGAACGGTTCGGAAGCTGGCCGGACAAGCTCGACAACTTCTTCAAATCGCCATACTGGTACAAGCTTTTGCTGAAGCAGGCCAAGAAGGAATACTCGACCGAGAATGTCGAGCTTTTCGGACTGATCCAGAACAAGAAGGTGCAATCGGAGGCGAACGCCCAGAAGGCCTATGAACTCTACATCCGGGTGGGTTCGCAAAAAGAGGTCAACATGTCCTCGACGACCCGGAAGCTCTGCGACAAATGTGCGCAGGACGGCAAATGGAAGGCGATGCCCTGGGACAAGGTGGAGATGGAAGTCGCTGTGAATTTGGGCGATACGGTTGCAAGGCTGGGTGCGGCAGTGGCCGATGGGACGGCATAGCGCCGTTGGCAGCGGTCGCATCGGTCTCCCGCCATAGGATGCCCGCTGGATATTGGAGGTGCGCATTGCCGCGTTGAGCGGCATACTCGTCGTTAAGTGTCACCTGTCCCGGAAGTAGGCATTCGGAAGCGTCAGGGTCCGGATGCCGCGTTTGTGCGTTCCATCTCCGGGAATGACACCGAGGCGAGTGCCATGATGAAGGATCCGAAGCAGATCGCGCGCGTTTGCCTCCAGGCGGCACGCGTCGACTTGGAAGCACACGCTGCCTGTGGGCTGATCACCGCGGACGACGAGTTCGGCCTGCGCTACAAGATCGCTGTCCAGGCATGCGATGTGAACGGCGACGACTGCCGGTTTCCCGCCTGCGCCTGTCCCTGGCCGGACTGTTCCCGGCAAACCCGGAAGCAGTGATCCGCAGTCGGGCTGAGAGGCGGGCTGAGGACGCCGGTGCCGACACGATGCAAATGCGGGCGCCGTCGTCGTCGGCCCTCTGACCGGCGACGACGGCTTCCTTCACGTCGGTTTCCGCCGGAGCGGCATTACCCGTTTCACACCGTCAGGAACAGCGCCGAGGTCCACACCCGTGACTGGTCGCGCTGGCGTCCGGTGAGGAACAACGGGTGCTCGCGGCCTGCCGCCAGATCCAGTCCGGCCAGCGGGATGCGGCCGGCGAGGTCGCGGGGCAGCGGCGCCTCGGTGACACGCTCCACCGTCACCTCCAGTTCCGTGCCGGGCAGCAGGCGGCTGAGGGCTCCGGTCGGCGAGCGGGCGGCATCCAGCAGCGCATCGCCGTCGATCTCCAGTACGGCCTCCGGCGCATGCGGGTTGGGCGGCGGGGTCAGCGGGTTGCCGACCTTCACATAGGTGCCGATGTCGAGATGCACCCGGATGCGCGTGCCGGCCAGCCGAGACAGAGTCAGTTCCACCCCGTCGGTGTCGCCATGGGTGACGGTGCGCAGAGCCACCGTGGTGGCGTCCTGCCGCCAGCAGCCCTGTTCGGGATGGTCGAAGCCGAAGGGCTCGACCCGCTGCACCGCCGCCCCGGTGACGGTGATGCCGCCGCTCCAATAGGCGCCGCGATAGCGGTCCTTGATGCGGGCGCCTCCCAGCCGCAGCCGGATCCGCCGCTCCGACAGCCCGAGTTCGCGGTGCAGGTCGCGCTCCCACAGCAGCGTCTCGCCGTCGTAGAGCCGCAGGCTTTCCCAGCCGCGATCCCCCAGCAGGCGGTAGTCGAGCCCGTCGCCGTCAGACGCAGTCACCACGTCGCCCATCCAGCGCTCGCCCAGCCGCAGGCTGGCGAAGCTGCGCTCCCCGGTGGTGGCGAAGGTGCGGCGCGAGCGCAGCGCCCGGCCGATGGTGGCGCGGTCGAGCCGGTCGGCCAGCACGCCGGTCAGCCCGCCGCGCGCACCGAACACCGCGGTGGCCGGTGCGCCRCCGCCGCAGCGGCCCTGGTGCTCGTCGCTGCTGGCCGAGGCGCCGAGCCGGTAGCCGCGGGCCAGCGCCTCGGCATAGACCCAGTGGAACTGGCCCCAGGCKGAGCCGATCTCGATCAGCCGYTCCAGYTCSGGATGGTGCCAGTCGAGATTGCAGCGCCGKCCGCCGACATGCGGGATCAGCAGATGGCCTTCMGGGTCGTCCTGATAGGCGGCATAGAGRTCGTCGAGCGGCCAGGCRCCGGGGCGCAGCTTGCCGCGSGTSGACTCGTTCCATTCGAAGGAGCGRACSGGCTGYCCCCGGCTGTCGRTGGGGAATTGCGGCACGCCGTCGCGCAGGAASACSACATTGTGGTCGCCGCCSGCCGCCGAGTTGCCGCACCATTCGGTTCCGGGRTAGCARACGAAGCGKCCGGCYTCGTTGAAGCSRTCRATCAGCCCGACCGCCTCGCTCCAGGCCTTTTCGGTGACGTTGAAGTCRTTGGCGGTGTAGCCCAGCACRTCCAGCCCGGCGATGTCGCGGCCGTAGGACAGGTTGTAGGCGGTGTCGTTGGTGCCGACCGTGTCGTTGGAATGGACATGCAGRTCGGCRTAGTAGGCRCGCGGYGCRTTCTCYTCGACGGTGACGAAGGCYTCSGCCGGGACCAGCCCGTCGGCSGYGGCGGYRATGCGCCASTCGCCYTSYGACARCGYMRCSTCCTGGCGATGGACCAGCCAGCCRTARGCRTCSGGGTTGGRCGAGAGCGTCAGTTGCTGCGTGGTCTCACCCYGCGGKCCCGYCAGSGTCAGGGYGGCATCGAYGGSGCCSCCGGTGCAGCAGTTGCCCCAGACATCCTCGGCGCGCAGCAGCAGGCTGGCCGGRCCGGGYGCSGTCAGGCGCGGCGYCRCCAGACGCAGGGCGGCAGGATCGCCGGGRACGATGTCGATCACGCAGTCGCCCGGCACCTCGGCATAYTTCTGGCTGCCGAGCGGGTCGATGAAGACGCGGAAGCGGAARCCCTGCTCGACGAAGCTCTGCACCCGCGTGCCCGGCCCRCCGCGCCGCCGGTCGCCCAGCCGGATGASGATCCGGTCGCCGGGRTTGAGATAGCCGTCGATCACGTCGATGACGATGGCCTTCTGATARGGGCGCTCATGGCCCTTCTGGTCRAASCGCACCTTCAGCGCCTGGATCGTCGCCGGRCTYTGCCCTGGCACCAGCGGCCCCGCYTCATACTCCGCCGAGACGTARTTGGCGGCCTGCGGGTCGCTGGTCTGGAACAGCGCCCAGTCCGAATAGAACTTCATCGCCAGCTTGATGCCGGCGCCGTCGGCGAGGCCCGAYGCCCCGACCTCGTAGACCAGTTGCAGTTCGGTCCATTCGCCRGCGACCAGCCGGCGGTGCGAACAGCTGGTCGAYCCCAGGAAGGGGCGGTCCTTGTTGCGCTCGTAMAGCCCGACGGGGGCGATGTGGCGGACAGGCGGCTGGGCTTCGGACATGGCGGCGTTTCCTCCGGTTTTGCGRKTTWTCGGGTCAGGCGAGGTGCCAGTGGCGGTAGCGCCGYTCGATGCGGCGGAAGACGAGGCTTTCGGTGATCCAGGCGGTCATGCCGATGATGGCGACGCCCAGCAGCACCTGGGTGGCGTTGCCGATYTGGCCGCCCATSGCCACCATCCAGCCGATCCCCTGSGAGGCGCCCAGCATCTCGGCCGCCACCAGCGCCCGCCACGCCTGGCTGAARCCGATGCGCAGSGCYGCGGTCAGGAAGGGCAGCGAGGCCGGCAGRTAGACRTGGCGGATCAGCTGCCAGCGGCGGGCGCCCAGCACGCGGGCGGCGCGCAGGTTGCCGTTGCGGATGGCGAGGAAGCCCTCCTGYACCGTCACCGCCATCGGGAACAGGGCGGCGACCACGATCACCATGGTGATGGCGACATAGCCCAGCCCGAAGAAGATCATCGACAGCGGCGCCCARGCGATGGGCGGGATCGCCATGAACAGGCCGGTCAGCGGSGCGGAAAAGGCGCGGAARCCCGGCGACAGCGCGCCGGCCAGACCCAGCGCCAGCGCSCCCAGMACRGCSACGGYGAAGCCGCCGRCCTCGCGCAGCAGGCTGGYGCCGACATGGGCGGCGAGCTGGCCGCTGTCSAGCCAGCGCASCGCCTCCGCCGCCACCGCCCAGGGYTGSGGCAGGACATAGGGCGGCAGGTTCCAGGCGGCCGCACTCCACACCAGCAGCAGTGCCGGAAAAGCCGCCCAGCCGTAGAGCCGGGTCCGCATCAGCGGCCCGCCCGGCGCAGATAGGAGCTGTCGACGATGTCCGCCGCCTTCATCGGCGCCGGGATGAAGCCGAGCGCCAGCGAGGTGTCCATCAGCCGCTGGATGAAGGCGAGGTCGCTCTCCTCCAGCCGGTCCGACCAGCCCAGCCGCTTGCGCGCCTCGGCGGCAACGGCGGCAGGCGCGATCTCCGTACCGTCGGCGCGCTTGACCGGCTCCAGCTTGAACGCCTCGGCGATCAGGGCGTCGCCTTCGGCCGGGTGGTCGGATAGCCAGGCGATGGCCTTCGCATGGGCGCGCAGCAGCTTCACCACATCGTCCGGCCTATCCGCCAGCGTCTTCTTCGGTGCCATCACCACGTACCAGGGATAGCCGGGCAGCGCCTGGTTGACGTCGAACAGCACATGCGAGCTCCCCCGCAGCACCTGCTGGCTGATGAAGGGTTCCCAGGTGAAGGCGGCGTCCACCGTGCCGCTGTCCAGCGCGGCATTCATGTTGCCGACTGGCATGGAGACCACCGACAGGTCGCGGTCGGGATCAAGGCCGGCCGCCTCCTTCAGCACGACGCCGCGCAGCAGCACATCCATCCCGCTGCCGCGCGCCACCCCGGCGACCTTGCGGCCGCGCAGGTCGGACAGCCTGGCGATGGCGGGATTGTTGGCGATCACCGCCGCCTGCCCGTAATTCACCTTGGCCAGGATCCGGCTGTCCAGCCCGCGCGCCGCCCACTGGTAGACCGGCGGCGCGCCGATATAGGCGACGTCCAGCTCGCCGGCGGCCAGCGCCTGCTGGATGACCGGCCCGTCGCCGAAGGGCTTGGCCTCCACCGTCAGCCCCTCTTCGGCATAGAAGCCCTTGCGGTCGGCGACCAGCGCCGGGGCGTTGGCCATGGCGAAGACCCAGCCGACCCGGAGCGGCCGGCTGTCGCCCGTTGTGGCGGCCCCGGCCGGGGCGATGCCGGCGAGCAGAGCGATGGAGCCGTACAGGGCGGCGCACAGTGCCGCGGCGAAGATCCGGTTCATGCGCGAAATCCTTCTGGTCGGGGCTGGCAGGGGGCTGGCAAGGGGGAGGGCTGGTCCCGGCTGCGGCTCAGGCCGCGGCGACGATGGCGGCAATCCGCTCCAGCAGCGTGTCGGTCAGGGTGGTGAAGCGCTCCAGCCGCCGGGTCTCGCGCAGGCGGCGCGGGCGGGGAAGGTCGATGGTCAGTTCGCTGTGGATGCCGGCCGGAGCGATGTCGAGCAGCACGACGCGGTCGGCCAGGAACACCGCCTCCTCCACGTCGTGGGTGATGAACAGGACCGTCTGGCCGAGCCGGCCGCACAGCCGCAGCAGTTCCTCGTTCAGGGTGGCGCGGGTGATGGCGTCCAGCGCGGCGAAGGGCTCGTCCATCAGCAGCAGGCGCGGCTCCAGCACCAGCGCGCGGGCCAGGGCCACCCGCTGCTGCATGCCGCCCGACAGCTGGTGGGGAAACTTGCCGGCCGCGGCCTCCAGCCCGACCAGGGCCAGCGCCGCCAGCGCCTTGTCCCGCTGCTCCGCATCCGGCAGCCGGCCGGCCATCCGCAGGCCGAACCGGACATTGTCGAGCACGTCGAGCCAGGGAAACAACTGCGGCGATTGGAAGACATAGCCGAGCGCCGGCATCTCCGGCGTCACCGTTTCTCCGTCGATGACGATGCGGCCGGAATCGGGCGGCAGGAAGCCGGACAGCAGGTTCAGCAAAGTGGTCTTGCCGCAGCCCGATGGGCCGAGCAGCGCCACGAACTCTCCGGGCCGGGCGGACAGTGCCAGCGAGCGGAACACCGGGTGCGCACCATCATAGGCGAAATCCACGCTATCGACGTGGAAGTCGGCACCGCCGGGGCGGTCATTGGAAAATGCCTCGAAGCGGCTGCTGGAGGAACAGGCCGGAATTCCACAGTCCATGTCCGTCTTATCCCCCCGATCAACCGGTTCAACTCGATAATACATTATAATACATATTATAAAATACGTAGCAACTAGGGAATTGAATCGGGATTCACGCGGCCGGCACCGTGGCGGGATGGAGGCTTGAGCCGTCCCGTCCCCGGTGGCATCAAGGCGGCCTCGATCCGCTGGCCGGGTCGATCAATCGGGGAGGGAAGCCAGGGTGCCCGTGGTGCGAGACAACGCGACGGCGCTGTACCGGCAGATCGCCGACCGGCTGCGCGACGAGATCGCCGCCCGGCTGTTCGAGCCATCGGGGCGGCTGCCGACGGAAAGCGAGATCGGGACCCGCTTCGGCGTCAGCCGGGTCACCGTCCGGCTGGCGCTCGACCGGCTGGAGGCGGACGGGCTGATCGAGCGCCGCAAGGGCAAGGGCACCTTCACGGCGGGCAAGCGCGTCCAGCATCCGCTCGACCGTTTGCGCAGCTTTCACGAATCCCTGCGGCTTCAGGGGCTGGACGCCGCGATGCGGCCGATCTCGGCGCGGATCGTCGCGACTCCGCCGGACCTGCGGGAGGATTTCGGCCCCCATTGCCTGGAGGTCTGCCGCCTGCATCTGGTGGATGGCGAGCCGGTGGCCCTGGGCCGCAGCCTGCTGCCGCCGGCTCTGGAGCCGGTCGATTGGCAGGCGGCCGGACACAAGCCGATCTACGGCATCCTGCAGGACATCGTCGGCAAGCCGGTCGGCGGCGCCGACATCGAGGTGAAGGCGGCGGCGGCCGATGCGGAGGTGGCGGCGGCGCTTGGCCTGCCGGCGGGCGCGCCGGTGCTGGTGATGGATCGCCGCTCCGTCTTCGTCGGCGGCGGCTGCGCCGACCGTTCGGTGTTCCACATCAGATCCGAGCGCTACAGCTTCATCCTGTCCCACCGCTGGGAAGGGTAGGGTCGGGCGACGGACATCCCGGCCGGATAGAACATGGATTATTTGTGTAAAAGAATTTTGAATCGCTATCTTTACAGTAGGAATAAATAAGGTCTATGTTCTCCTCAGATGGTGAATGGAGAGCGTTGCACACGATCCCGAACGAGGAGGGATGGCGATCCGCGGCAGTCCGTCGCTGTCGTCCGGACGGTCACCGCCGGTCCGGACGCCGCCAACCGATCCGAATTTCAAAATTTGAAAGCCAGATTTTTGAAAGACAGCCCGATGCTCGATCTGATCCTTCGTTCCACCGCCCTGGTTGCCGGCACCCTGTCGCTGCTGGCCGCACTCGGCCTTGCCCAGCCTGCCTTTTCGCGGACCGTGCCTGCCAATCCGGCGACGGTGCCGGTGGCGATGGGTGTCAGCGGGCTGCTGTCGGTCGGCCAATAGCAGTTTTCGCCTCACAACATAGCCCAACGTTCCAGGGCGGTGCGGACCCGAAGGATGACGGGTGGCCAATCGCCCGGCCGGTCCTGGCGGAACAGGCGCATGGTCGGATACCAGGGGCTGTCGGACCGGTTGCGCAGCCAGCGCCAGCAGGCATCGTGGCGCGACAGCATCCAGACCGGCCGTCCCAGCGCGCCGGCCAGATGGCACACCGAGGTGTCCACGCTGATGACAAGGTCGAGTTCCGCGACAAGCGCGGCGGTGTCGGCGAAATCCTCGACCTCATCCATCCAGTCGACAAGGTCGAGACCGGATGTCCGCGCTTCGCTCGCCGGCGGGCCTTTTTGCAGGCTGTAGAACCTCACACCCGGAATGCCCGCGAGCGGGGCCAGGGCAGCCAGCGGCAGGCTGCGCCGCCGGTCGACCATATGCGCGACGAACTGCTCGTCATGCGCCGAACCGGCCCAGACCAGACCGACCTTCAGTCCGCCCTCACCGCCGGGGCTCCCGTCGAGCCTCCGTTTCCAGGCGGCGCGCTCCTGCCCGGGCGGGCTCAGATAGGGGACGGAGGCCGGAATGGTCGCCAGACCGGTGCCGAACACCAGTGGAAGGCTGAGCAGCGGAATACAGGCATCGCATGCCGGTGGCGGCTCCGTGAGCGACCGGACGGAGGCGATGCCGGGAAGCCCGGACAGCAGCCGGACCAATGCCGGCTGCACCATCAGGTGGACATGGGCGCCGAGTGCCGCCAGCATCGGGGCATAACGGACGAACTGCAGCGTATCTCCCTGCCCCTGTTCGGCCACCAGAAGGAGCGAGCGCCCTGCCGGGTTTCCGCCGGTCCAGCGTGGCGCATGGGCCGGATAGGCCACACGCTCCATCCGCCAGCGCGATTCGTAGAGGCGCCACCCCTTGGCGAAGTCGCCTTCCGCCAGCAGCACCATCGACAGGTTGAAGCGTGCCACGTCGCTTTCGGGCTGAAGCGCCAGGGCGCGCTCGTTGCCGAGGCGCGCCGGTTCCGTCATCCCACTGCCATGTTCAGCCAGGGACAGGTTGATCAGGGCGGCCGGAGAAGCCGGTTGCAGGGAGAGAGAGCGGCGGGCCAGCGATAGGGCCGTCGCGAAATCACCGCGCAGGGTTGCCACCAGACTGTCGCCGGCCTCGGCATGTCCCTCCAGCGGCGCCAGCCGGCGCAGCCGGCCATGCAGGGCCTGCGCCGCGTCGAGCCTGCCCAGCCTGATCAGCAGGCCGGCATGGTTCACATAGCCGGCCGGCCGGTCGGGCGACAGCGCAACCGCGCGCCGGACACAGGCAAGCGGAAGAGCCGGTTCCGCCGTTTCGCCAAGCCCTCCGGCCAACGCCAGCCACGGCAGCGGGTTGTCCTGCGCCAGCCGCACCGCCCGGCGCAGGACGATCGGCAGGCGCTCCATCGCCCGCCGGTCCAGCAGGATCGAGCCGGCGACCGACCAGGCTTCGGCAAAGCCGGGATCGAGAGCCAGCGCCCGCACCGCTGCCCGTGCCGCCGCCTTGAAGCGGCGGCTCTTGAGCAGCAGAGAGGCCAGCCCGGCCCAGGCCTTCGGATAGGCGGGACGCAGCCGCAATGCATGGTGGTAAGCCTGCGCCGCACCGGCAGGTTGGCCCAAGGCACGCCGCGCTTCAGCGAGATTGTGCCAGATGCTTGCCCGATGGGGCGCCAACAGGGCGGCCGTGGTGAAGAGAGAAGCGGCAAGCACGGCCTCTCCCTCGGCCAGGGCGGCGGCGCCTCGGAAGGTGAGGGCGGCGGCCGGGTCGGTAAAACTGTCGGTTGGGTGGGACATAAAAGAATTGTCCTCTGGAACGTATCTGACCGATACGGAGCAGCCTTCGAGATATGTCTATGCGGGTTTGGACGCCGGTCCGATTCGGATCGGTCAAATTCACGGTCCGTTCCGACCTTTGCAATCTAATGGTTCCTTCGTCGATATCCTCTCAAGCCATTTCCATCTTTGGATGCGGGCGATTCCCAACTTTAAGGAGATTCCATATTCTCTTATTAATTTAACTTTATTTTACGCGGTATGCGAATAAATCATCCATGATGGGTGGGGACAGACGAGAGGGAACGCTGGATGGCCGATGAAGAACGATCCCAGCCCCTGGTGACCCGGCCGATGCTGGAAGGTACGCCGAATCTGCCCGACTGGCTGGCGACGATCGGCTGCGCGATTGCCTTTTCGACATACGAGACCCACAGGCTGTTCTTTCTTGGGTTGGGTGAGGATGGGCGTTTGAAGGCCCATGAGCGGATGGTGCAGCGTTGCCAGGGGCTGTGCGTCGACGGAAACGCGCTGTGGGTCGGCGGGCAGTCCCATCTCTGGCGCTTCGCCAACACGCTGCAGCCATCCGACCGTACGCCGTCGGGCGCAGATCGTCTTTACGTGCCGCGCCTGGGTTACATGACCGGCGACGTCGATATCCATGACATCGCGGTCGGACCCGACGGTGTTCCGGTCTTCGTCAACACGCGCTTCAGCTGTCTTGCCGTTCCCGACGCCGACCGAGGATTCCGTCCGGTCTGGAAGCCCGCCTTCATTTCCGCCCTGCGCAACGAGGACCGCTGCCATCTGAACGGGATGGCGCTCGGCGAGGACGGCCGGCCGATCTTCGCGACGGCATTGGGCCGTTGCGATGTCACCGAAGGCTGGCGCGAGCGCCGGACCGACGGCGGCGTGCTGATCGATGTCCTGTCCGGCGAGGTCGCCTGCGCCGGACTGTCGATGCCCCATTCCCCGCGCTGGCACCGCGGCCGGCTCTGGCTGCTCAATTCCGGCTCCGGCGAGCTTGGAACGGTGGACGGAAGCGGCCGTTTCGAGCCGGTCTGCTTCTGCCCCGGTTTCGCCCGCGGGCTGGCCTTTCACGGGAAATGGGCGGTCATCGGGCTGTCGCGTCCACGGGGCGGTCACGGAACGCTGAGCGCCTTGCCGCTCGAACCGGCGCTGGAGCGGGCCGGGGTTTCCGCCCAATGCGGCTTGGCCGTCGTCGATACGGACAGCGGGACCGTGGCGCACATGCTGTGGCTCCATCACACCGTGAACGAGCTGTACGACGTCGCCATCCTTCCCGGCGTGCGCCGTGCCGAGGCGGTGGGGCTGCTGGATGCGCGGGCGCTGGCCGAAGCGGTGGCCACGCCAACGGAAATTCCGAATTGACGGGACGCCCCACGGTGGCCGGCGAGCCGACGCGGTGTCGATATTTGTTTCTGAAGGGCTGAAAGATCGTGACCACTCCCACCTTTACCCTTGTCGGCACCAATTCTTTCGGCCTCAGCGATGTCGGGGATTATGCCGCCCCAGTGTTCCAGGACCTCGACGGCGACGGCGACCTCGATCTTTTGGTCGGCAACAAGCTGGGCGAGACGGTCTATTTCACCAATGTCGGAACGAGCCTCGCACCGACCTTTTCCCTGCAAGGCACCAATCTTTTCGGCCTCTCCAGCGCCAACTCCTATGCGAAACCGAGCTTCGTCGATATCGATGGAGACGGTGATCTCGATGCGTTCATCGGCAGCAACGATGGCGGCACGCGGTTCTTCCGCAACAACGGGACATCGTCCTCGCCAACCTTCTCCCTGGAGGGCACCAACCTCTTCGGCATCGCCACCAGCAGGTACACGGCCCCGACCTTCGCCGACCTGGATGGCGACGGCGACGCCGACCTGCTGATCGGGAACCAATTCGACGGCATCCTTTTCTACCGCAACACCGGGACCGCGTCGGCGCCCACCTTTTCGCTGGAGGGAACGAACCTCTTCGGCATGACGCCGGGCGTCAGCCACAACGCGCCGGTCCTCGTCGACCTCGACGGTGACGGCGATCTCGACCTGGTGAACAAGGACGTCGTTTCCATCAACGTCGGGACGACATCGTCCCCCACATTCTCGCTCGTCGGGACGGCTGTCTACGGCCTCGGCACCGGAGGCTATCCGATGCCGGCGCTGGCCGACCTCGATGGCGACGGCGACCTCGACGCACTCTATGGCATCGACACCGGCATCCTGAAATATCTCAGGAACATCGCGCCGGTCGTCAGGACCCTGGCCGATTCCGGCAACACGCTGACGCTGTCGCAGATCAACACGTTGACCGGCGGCACCGGCACCGACGTCATCGCGCTGGGTAACATCGGCGCGACCTTCCTCGTCACCGGCATCGAAACGCTGACGGGCGGTAGCGGCACCGATGTCGCCACGCTCGGCACCGCCGGCAGCACCCTGATGGTGTCGGCCGTTGAAACGCTGACAGGTGGAGCCGGCACCGACGTGGTGACGCTCGGCACCGCCGGCACCACCCTGCTGACCTCTGCAATCGAGACGCTGACCGGCGGCGTCGGCACCGACATCGTCACGCTGGGCACCGGTGGTTCGACGCTGCTGGTGAGCGGTCTGGAGACGCTGACCGGCGGCGTCGGCACCGACATCGTCACGCTTGGTACCGGCGGCTCGACCCTGCTTGTGCGGGGGCTGGAGACGCTGACCGGCGGCGTCGGCACCGACATCGTCACACTTGGTACCGGCGGCTCGACCCTGCTTGTGCGGGGGCTGGAGACGCTGACCGGCACCACGGGCACCAATGTGGTCACGCTGGGCGACCCGGCCGGCACCACCATGACGGTGTCGTCGCTGAAAACCCTGTTCGGCGGGACTGGAAACGACGTCATCACGCTGGGTTCGGCGGGCAACACCATGATTGCCTCGCTGGTGGAAACCCTGCTCGGCGGGATTGGAATCGATACCCTCACCCTGGGCTCGTCAGGGAACACCGCGTTCTTTTCGAACGTGGAAACCGTGCTGGGCGGTGCCGCCATCGACGTCATCCTTCTGAGCGATGCCGGCAATACGATGGCGGTCTATAGCGTCGAAACCATCGTCGGCGGCGCGGGAACGGACTCCATCCTCCTCGGCTCCAATGGCGTACGATATGCGGTGTCGGGCGTGGAAGTCGTCACTTCTGGCGGCGCGGGCGGCACATCGACTTTGAGTTTTGGGACGCAGGGCAACACCACCACGGTGTCGCTGGTGACGACCATCATCGGCAATAGCGGCACCGACATAATCACCCTGGGATCGGCCGGCGTCACCACCAGGGTTGCGGAGCTGGAGACGCTGACCGGTGGTGTCGGCACCGATGCCGTGACCATCCTGACATCCGGCGCAACAATGCGGGTTTCCCTGCTGGAAACCCTGACGGGTGGTGTCGGTACCGATGTCCTCACCGTCGGCTCCGGCGGCAGCACCATGCTGGTGAGGCAGCTGGATACGCTGACCGGCGGTGCCGGCACCGACATCGTGACGTTCGGCTCCGGTGGCAACACGACATCGGTGTCCGAGATCGAGACGTTGACCGGCGGGACCAACGTCGACGTCGTGACGCTCGGCTCCGGTGGCAGCACCATGTTGGTGAGGCTGCTGGAAACCCTGACCGGCGGTGCCGGCACCGACATCGTGACACTCGGCACCGGTGGCAGCACTCTGCTGATCTCGGCTGTCGAGACGTTGACCGGAAGCGTTGCCACCGATGCCGTGACGCTCGGCACAGCGGGAAACACTCTGCTGGTGTCCAGAATCGAGACGCTCATCGGCGGGTCTGGGGTCGATGCCGTCCAACTCGGCACCGGCGGCAACACCATCTTGGTGAGGCAGCTGGAGACGCTGAGCGGCAGCGCCGGCACCGACGTGGTGACGCTCGGCACCGGCGGCAACATGGTGCTGGCAACCGATGTCGAGACGTTGACCGGCAGTGCCGGTTTGGATGCCGTCATCCTCGGCACCACCGGCAGCACAATGCTGGTGTCCGACATCGAGACCCTGACGGGTGGCATCGGCATCGACGTTGTAGCACTGGGCACCGGCGGCAACACCGTGCTGGTGTCGTCTGTCGAAACACTGACCGGCGGGGCCGGCACCGACATAATCACGCTCGGCACCACCGGCAGCACTTTGCTGGTGTCCGACGTCGAGACCCTGACCGGCGGTGCCGGTACCGATATCGTCATGTTGGGCACCACCGGCAGCACAATATCGGTGTCCGATATCGAGACGGTGACGGGAGACGGCGGCACCGACGTCGTCATCCTGGGGACCGTCGGCTCAACCCTGAGCGTGCAGGGCCTTGAGACCTTGACCGGTGGGGCCGGCACCGATGTCGTGACGCTGGGCACCGGCGGCAACACCATGCTGGTGGCCGGCATCGAAACACTGATCGGCGTTGCCGGCACCGACATCGTGACGCTGGGCACCGTCGGCAACACACTGCTGGTCTCGGCGCTCGAAACGCTGGCGGGTGGAGCCGGAACCGATGCTGTTACACTTGGCACCGGCGGCAATACGCTGAGTGTCACCGCCATCGAAACGCTGACGGGTGGCGCCGACACCGACATTGTGACGCTGAGCACCGGTGGCAACACCGTGCTGGTGTCGTCTGTCGAAACACTGACCGGTGGGGTCGGCACCGACATAATCACGCTCGGCACCGCCGGCAGCACACTGCTGGTCTCGGCTCTCGAAACGCTGGCGGGTGGAGCCGGAACCGATGCTGTTACACTCGGCACCGGCGGCAATACGCTGAGCATCACCGCCATCGAGACCCTGACGGGTGGTGCCGGCACCGACGTTGCAACGCTGAGCGCCGGTGGCAGCACTCTGCTGATTTCTCTCATCGAAACGCTGACCGGCGGAGCCGGAACCGACATCGTGACGTTGGACACCAGCGGCACTACCCTTACGGTCACGGCAGTCGAGACTCTGACGGGTGGGGCCGGCACCGACGTCGTCACGCTCGGTACCGCGGGCAATACCCTTACGGTCGCGGCAGTGGAGACGCTGACCGGGGGGGCTGGCCTGGATGTCGTTGCCCTTGGCACCGCCGGCAGCACGATGCTGGTTTCGAGGCTGGAGACCGCGCTCGGAGGCAGCGGCACCGATGTCATCCTGCTTGGAACCGGCGGCAACACGATTCTGGTTTCGCGCATCGAGACGCTGACCGGCGGTGCCGGTACCGATCTCGTGACGCTGGGCACCGGCGGCAACACGCTGAACGTCACCGGTATCGAGACGTTGACCGGCGGCACCAACACCGATGTCGTTACCCTTGGGACCGGCGGCAACACGATTCTGGTTTCGCGCATCGAAACGCTGACCGGCGGTGCCGGCACCGATGTCGTGACACTCGGCACCAGCGGCAACTCGGTGCTGGCCTCCGACATCGAAACACTGATCGGTGGGATTGCTTCGGATGTCATTGTGCTCGGCACCGCCGGCAGCACGATTTATCTGTCTCGCATCGAAACATTGACGGGAAACAGCGGCATCGATGTCGCGATTCTGGGCTCCAGCGGCAACACGCTGAGCATCTCCGGCATCGAGACCTTGACGGGCGATGCCGGCACCGATGTTCTGAGGTTCGGCACCGCCGGCACCACGCTGCTGGTTACCGCGGTGGAAAGCATCATCGGTGCCGGTGGCACCGACGTCGTGACCTTCGGGTCGACCGGCAACACGGTCTTGATCTCGGCGCTTGAAACGCTCGTCGGTGGTGCTGGCATCGATAGCGTCACGGCCAGTGCCAGCGGTGCCACTCTTCTGGTTTCCCAGATCGAAACGCTGACCGGTGGCTCGGGCCTCGATTCCATCCTGCTGGCGGGAACGGGCAACACTGTCCTGATGTCGAGAATCGAAACGCTGACAGGTGGCGCCGGAATCGATGTCGTGACGTTCGGCTTTACCGGAAGCACGACGCTGATGACCGGCATCGAGACGCTGACGGGCAGCACCGGCATCGATCTCGTGACCCTCGGCACCGCCGGCAACACGATGCTGATCTCGGCTGTCGAGACGCTGACGGGTGGGGCCGGCACAGACGTGGCGACGCTTGGCACCGGCGGCAACACGCTGCTGGTCTCGGCTATGGAAACGCTTGCCGGCGGGGCCGGCACCGACATCGTAACGCTTGGCAACGCCGGCAACACGCTGAGTGTCGTCGATATCGAGACCCTGGCCGGCGGCAGCGCAACCGACATCGTCACGCTCGGCGCCGGCGGCAACACGCTGCTGGTTTCGCTCATCGAAGCGCTGACGGGTGGGGCCGGCACAGACGTGGCGACGCTTGGCACCGGCGGCAACACCTTGCTGGTGTCGGCGCTTGAAACGCTGACCGGTGGGGTCGGTACCGACGTCGTCACGCTCGGCACTGCCGGCAGCACATTGCTGGTGTCCGGTATCGAGACGGTGACGGGAGACAGCGGCACCGACGTCGTCATCCTGGGCACCGCCGGCTCAACCCTGAGCGTGCAGGGCCTTGAGACGTTGACCGGCGGTGCCGGCATCGACGTTGCGATACTTGGCACCGCCGGCAACACGCTGCTGGTCTCGGCTCTCGAAACGCTGACGGGAGACAGCGGCACCGACGTTGTAACGCTGAGCACTGGCGGCAATACCCTGCTGGTGGCCGGTATCGAGACGCTGATCGGCGGGATTGGCACCGACGTCGTGACGCTGGGCGCCGCCGGAAACACCCTGCTGACGACCGGCATCGAAACGCTCATCGGTGGCTCCGGCACCGATGTCGTCGTGATCGGCGCCAGCGGGGCGACCATTCACGTCGCCAATATCGAAACCATCATCGCGACGGGGCAGACCCTTCATCTGAGCGGGCTGGAAACCCTGGTCAGCATTCTGAGTGCCGACATTCTCGTCCTGGACGACGGTGGCAGCACCCTGACCGTCTCCACCCAATACAGGACCATTCTCGGATCGTCGGCATCCGATGTGATCACGCTTGGAAGCGGCGGCAGCACGGTTCTCGTCGAACGCCTCGAAACGCTGACCGGGTCGAACGGCGGCGATACGGTGATCGTCGGCACGGCCGGCATCACGCTGCTGGCCACGCTGTTCGAAACGATCATCGGCGGGGCCGGCACCGACATCATCACCCTTGGCGGCGCCGGCGGCACCCTGCTCGTCGACCGGCTGGAGACTTTGAGCGGCGGCAGCGGAGTCGATATCGTCACCCTGGGCACCACCGGCACAACCCTGCTGGTGAATGGCATCGAGACATTGGCAGGGTCGGCAGGCACCGACGTCGTCACATTGGGAGCCGGCGGCAACACGATCCTGGCCGATCTGATCGAAACTCTCGTCGGCGGCACGGGGGCCGATCTGGTCATCCTCGGCACGTCCGGGTCCACCGTCTCCCTCTTGGCCATCGACAGCCTGACCGGCGGATCCGGGACCGATGTCATTGTCCTGGGCTCGGTCGGAAACACCCTGCTGTTGCGCGGTATCGAGACGCTGGCCGGTGGCGCCGGCACCGACATCGTCACGCTGGGTGGCACCGGTAACACCCTGCTGGTTTCGGCTCTCGAAACAATCGTCGGCGGTGCGTCTCTCGACTCGATTTCGCTGGGCACCGCGGGCAGCACCCTGTTTGCAACGGCTCTCGAGACTCTGACCGGCGGACTGGGCACCGACGTCGTGGCTCTCGGTTCTGCCGGCAACACCCTGTCCGTTTCGGGTGTCGAGACCATTGCCGGTGGCGATGGTGCCGATGTCGTCGCCCTGGGCACTGCCGGCGACACCCTGCAAATCTTCGGCCTGGAGACGATCACCGGCGGTGCGGGCACCGATGTCGTGACGTTCGGCTCCGCCGGCGGCACCCTGCTTGCCAATTTGCTGGAGACGATTGCTGGCGGCACGGGCTCCGAGCTGATTTTCCTTGGCTCGGCCGGCGGCACGTTCCTGGTGTCCGGCCTGGAAATGCTGATCGGCGGCGCCGGCACCGACATCGTCACTCTGGGGCCGGCCGGCAGCACGGTCGTCGTGCGTGGCCTTGAAAGCCTGACCGGCGGTTTGGGCATCGATGCCGTCACCATCGGCGACACCGGCATTACCATGGCGGCCTCGGGCATCGAGACGCTGGTCGGCGGTTTGGGCATCGATGCCATCACCCTGGGCACGGCCGGCGGCACCCTGCTGGTTCGGGCGATGGAGACCCTGACCGGCGGCATCGGCACCGACGTGATCGCCATCGGGTCTGCCGGCGGCACGCTGCTTGCCAACCTGCTGGAGACGATTGTCGGTGGTGCGGGCTCCGAGTTGATCTTCCTCGGCTCGACCGGTTCGACGGTCACGGTATCGGGCATCGAGATCCTGATCGGTGGGGCCGGCACCGACGTTGTCGCACTGAATGGCGGCGGCAATACCGTGCTGTTGCGCGGCATCGAGACCCTGACTGGCAACAGCGGCAGCGATGTGGTGACGCTGGGCGACACCGGCAACACGGCGACGGTGTCGCTGTTCGAGACCATCATCGGCGGGACCGGTGTCGACAGCATCCTGCTCGGSWMSRCCGGCAACACGYTGGYKGTGYYGSGKSTYGARACGCTGGTCGGCGGGTCCGGCCTGGACGTGGTGACGCTGGGGTCCGGCGGCAGCACGCTGATGACGRTGGCGGTGGAAACGCTGATCGGCGGCAGCGGCCTGGATGTGGTGACGCTGGGCACCGGCGGCACGACGGTGCGGATCGTCGGCATCGAGTCCGTCACCGGCAACAGCGGGCGCGACGTCGTCCAGCTGTCGGAGAGCGGCGGCACCTTCATCGTCAATTTGCTGGAAACGCTGGTCGGCAGTTCCGGCAGCGACGTGGCGGTGGTCGGCGAGCTCGGTGGCGGCTCGACCCTGCTGATCGCCGGGCTGGAGATCCTCGTCGGCAGTTCCGGCTCCGACATCGTCACGCTCAGCGACGGCGGCAACACCACGCTGCTGCGCATGCTGGAGACGTTGACCGGCGGCACCGGGCTGGACGCCATCACCATCGGCAACCGCGGCTCGACCATGCTGGCGTCGAACCTGGAAACGCTGGTCGGCGGCTTCGCGCTGGAYGTGATCGGGCTGGGCACCGGGGGCAACACGCTGCTGGTGTCGCAGCTGGAGACGCTGACCGGCGGGGCCGGGCTGGACATCGTGACGCTCGCCACCGCCGGCTTYGACAGTGCGGCGGACATGAACCGGGTGTCGGGCACCAGCGGCAACACGCTGCTGGTCTCCGGGCTGGAGACGCTGRTCGGGTCGAGCGGGACCGACGTGGTCTATCTCGGCTCGGCCGGCAACACGCTGCTGGTGTCGGGTTTGGAGATCCTGGTCGGCGGGGCAGGCAGCGACGCGGTGACGCTGGGCGACGGCGGCAACACCGTGCTGYTGCGCGGCATCGAGACCCTGACCGGCARYRSCGGYRYCGAYSTSCTGWYGCTGGGCGAYACCGGCAACACGGCGACGGTATCGCTGTTCGAGACGATTGCCGGCGGCACCGGTGTCGACAGCATCCTGCTCGGCACCGGTGGCTCCACGCTGCTGGCGTCGCAGTTGGAAACGCTGTCGGGCGGCGCGGGGCTCGATGTGGTGATGCTGGGGTCCGGCGGCAGCACCTTGGTGGTGGCCCAGCTTGAGACGTTGCGGGGTGGGGCCGGCCTGGACGTGGTGACGCTCGGCACCGGCGGCACGACGCTGACGGTGTCGGCCATCGAAACCATCACCGGCGGCGCGGCGACTGATGCCGTTACCATCGGGTCGGGCGGCATCACGCTGCAGGCGACCGCGCTCGAGACCCTCATCGGCGGCGAAGGGCTGGATCTGGTCTTCCTGGGCGGTTCCGGCAGCACTCTGCTGGCATCGGCGCTCGATATCCTGGTCGGCGGCAGCGGTCGGGATGTCATCGCGCTGGGCTCAGGCGGCAACACGCTGCTGCTGCGCGCGATCGAAACGCTGACCGGCGGGGCGGGCAGCGATGCCGTCACCATCGGCGACACCGGCTCCACCATGCTGGTGGGGGCGGTCGAGACGCTGACCGGCGGGACCGGGCTGGACATCGTCGCATTAGGTTCGAGCGGCAACACGCTGACGGTGTCGCTCCTCGAAACGCTGACCGGTGGGGCAGGCAGCGACGTGGTCGCGGTCGGCACCCTGGGGGCGACCCTGGTGGCCAATGCCCTTGAAACCCTGCTGGGTGGCACGGCATCCGAACTCATCTTCCTCGGTTCGGGCGGATCGACGATCTCGGCGTCGGGCATCGACACCCTGATCGGCGGCCCCGGCACGGATGTCGTGACGCTGGGTTCGGCGGGCAACACCATCCTGCTGCGCGGCATCGAGACCCTGATCGGCAACGGCGGTATCGACGTGCTGACGCTCGGCGATACCGGCAGCACATCGACGGTTTCGCTTTTCGAAACGATCGTCGGCGGCCTCGGCAGTGACCTCATCGCCCTCGGCWCGRCCGGCAACACGCTGGTGGTSWCGGGTGTCGARACRYTGSYSGGCGGSGCCGGCACCGAYATCGTGACCATCGGCACCGCCGGCGGCACGCTGCTGGYGYTYGGYATCGAGACGCTSRTCGGYGGYRTSGGCSTGGASGTCATCYTCACCGGYTCGGCKGGGKCKACCCTGACCGTCTCGRGYGCSGAYTTCGTSATCGGCARYKCCGGCACCGAYGTSCTGACMYTGGGRTCGGCSGGCAACACCACCACCATCCGCRRCATCGAGACGCTGATCGGCGGYRCYGGYWCCGAYCTSGYGWTCCTGGGCGAYACCGGCAACASGWTGACSCTGGGKKCKGGYRTCGAGATYCTGSTYGGCGGCGCYGMMMMSGAYGTSGTGACCATCGGCASKKCGGGCRCCACCCTGSTGACCCGCGGTGTCGAGACSCTGATCGGCGRTGTCGGYAYCGAYGTCATCACCCTSGGCGACASGCCGAACATTGTCACCGTGACGGGCATCGATACCCTGACCGGCGGTGCSRRCACCGACRTYGTCTTCANCGGCCNSSNNCCGGCGTGACGATGACGGYYTCGGGCNWYSRAGTTCNTGGTCGGCGGTGCCGGTTCGGATGTCGTNNCRCYSKGGGCGNNRSSGSGRMSACCRYCACCGTCCGCGGCATCGACACCCTGTCGGGCGGTGCGGGCAGCGAYCTGGTSTTCCTGGGCGACACCGGCGTSACCATGCGGGCCGAGAGCGGGATCGAGATCATCATCGGCGGTGCGGCCACGGACGTGGTCAGCTTCGGCGAYGGCGGTTCGACCGTCCTRCTGCGCGGCATCGAGACGCTGGCCGGCGGCACCGGCAACGACGCGATCACCCTGGGCGACACCCCGAACACGGTCACGGTCAGCGGCATCGACAGCCTGAYCGGTGGCGCYRMCACCGACATCGTCCTCACCGGTTCGGCCGGCGTGACGATGACGGCCTCGGGCGTCGAGTTCCTGGTTGGCGGCACCGGCTCGGATGTCGTGACCCTGGGTGCGGCGGGCAACACCGTCATCACCCGCGGCATCGACACCATGATCGGYGGTGCSGGTAGCGACYTGGTGATCCTGGGCGACACSGGCGTSACCATGCGGGCCGAGAGCGGGATCGAGATCCTGGTCGGCGGCGCCGGTTCCGACATCGTCAGCCTCGGCGACGGCGGCAACACGGTCCTGCTGCGTGGCATCGAGACCCTGACCGGCGGCACCGGCAACGACGTGATCACGCTGGGCAACACCGGCGTGACCATGTCGGTGCAGAACGTCGAGACGCTGGTCGGCGGCACGGGCACCGATGCGATCACGGTGACCGGCGGTTCGGGCATCCGCTTCCAGGCGGGTTCGGGCGACAGCATCGCCCTGGCGTCGGGCAGCGGCACCGACACGGTGGTGTACTCGTCCCTCACCGACATCTCGGCGCTGGGCACGAACACCGGCTCCGTCTCGGTGTCGAGCTTCCAGTCGGGCACCGACAAGGTGCAGCTGACCGATGCCGCCCGGACGACGGCGGACCGGAACGGCGACGCTTCGCTGACCACAGCGACCGCGGCGACCAATGGAGCGAGCATGACCAACGAGCTGGTGAGCCTGACCTCGGTCGTCAGCGGCAGCCTGACGGACGCCGGCCTCGCCAATTTCCGCACGGCCCTGGGGACGCTGACGAACTCGTCGGCCGGTGCAAGCATGCTGGTTCTGGCCAACAACGGCACCAGCTCCGGCCTGTACCAGGTGGTCGACACCAACGGCGATGGACAGGTGGCCGCCACCGAGGCCCGGCTGCTCGGCATCTACAACAGCACGGTGCTTTCGCTCTCCGACGTCAACCTTGGTTGATGACCGGATCGGGGCCGGCATTGCGGCCGGCTGGGGAAGGCGGGCGTTCCTCCTTCCCCAGCCGGCCGCAAATCTGCTATGGCCGCGGAACCGGGCGGACTCTAGCCTTTTGGTTTCCCGTGCGATTCACGCTTCAAGCGATTCCGCTTGAACCGATCGCACTCCAGGCTATGCCCGGGTGAAAGGAGTGGGCGCCATGTGGCACCTTGACTGGATCCGCCGTTCCCTGCCGAGCACCCTGCGCGGCAAGCTGCTTCTGGTTTCGCTCGCCGTGGTTGTCCTGCCCATCTCGCTGACCGGCTATCTGCTGGAGCGGGAGGGGCGGCAGGCGCTGGTCCGGGAAAAGTCGGAGAAGCTCTTCGGCCTGACGCGCCTGCTGGACGCTCATCTCGGCCCCGGATTCGATTCCCTGCTGACCGATGCCGGTGTCGATGCCGCTGTTGCGGCCGGCGACCGCGATGCCGCCATCCGGGTCCTGTCGGGCCGGCTGACCCCCTTCACCGACATGATCGCCGGGGCGAATCCCGGCGTGGGGGTCGGCTATTACAGCAAAGCGCTCAACACCATCATCACCTATGGGCCCAGCCGGGACTACAGCGCGACGGTCGGCACCACCATACCGCCGGAGCATCCGGGCTGGCATGTGCTGGAAAGCGGGAAGCAGGCGCTCGAAAGCGGCCGGCAGGTGCGCGGCTTCATCCTGAACGCGATGCTGCCCATCCTTCGCGACGGCGGCGTGATCGGCTATATCTGGGCCAATGAGCTTTCCGACGATGTGGAGCGGCAGGCAGCCGCCATGGACCGGGCGGTCCTGACCGTCAGCCTCGGCGGAATACTGCTCGGGCTTGTGCTGACGCAGGTGCTGACGCGCGGGGTCGGCCGCGACATCCGCCAGATCATCGACGGCCTGCTGCGCATGCGGAGCGACCTTGGCGACGCGATCCGGCCGCCGCCCGGCGAGGTCGGCGCCATCGCGGTCGAGGTCAACGCCATGGCCCGCGCCCTGCTGGATGCCAAGTCCCTGACCGAAAACATCCTGCACAGCATCGCCGATGGCGTGATCGCCGTGGATCGGGCCGGGCAGGTCACGGCACTCAACCCGGCTGCCGAGGCGATGATCGGGGTGAACGCCACCGAGGTGATCGGCAGGCCCTATGAGTCCCTGTTCAAGCCGGATGGCCGCTTCGCCAGCCCGCTGCTCGACACGCTGAAGACCGGCCGGCAGCATGTCGGCGTGGCGCTGGATTTTCCGGGGACCAGACAGACGCTTCATCTCACGGTGTCGAGCAGCGTGCTGCGCGACAGCCATGGCGAGGCCATCGGCGCGGTGGTGGTGCTGAAGGATCTGACCGAGCAGCAGCGGCTCCGCACCCAGATCATGCGGGCCGACCGGCTGGCGGCGCTGGGCGAACTGGTCGCCGGCCTCGCCCACGAGGTGCGCAACCCGCTGACCTCGATCCGCGGCTTCATGCAGTTCCTCGAAAGCTCCGACGATGTCGCCGAGTGGCAGCGCTATGCCCCCCTGATCGTGCGGCAGGTCGACAGCCTGAACCGCCTCGTCACCGAACTGCTGGAGTTCGGCCGGCCCCGCCCGCCGGCCTTCCTGCCGGTGCAGCTGAACGATCTGATCCGCGAGGTGTCCCTGCTGGCCGGGCGCAAGTCGAACGCCCGCATCGCCCTGCATCCCGCCCCCGACCTGCCCCTGGCCGAAGCCGACGGCGAGGCGCTGAAGCAGGTCATGCTCAACCTGATCATCAACGCGGTGCAGGCGACCTCGGAAACCGGAGGCATCGCCATCGCCACCGCCATGGCGGCGGATGGCCGCGAGGCCGTCATCACGGTGAGCGACGACGGCGAGGGAATCGCGCCGGAGAACCTCGACAAGGTGTTCGATCCCTTCTTTTCGACCAAGCCGCAGGGGACCGGGCTCGGGCTGGCGATGGCGCACCGGATCGTCGACGCGCATCATGGAACCATCGCCATCGCCAGCGTGCCGGGTGCCGGCACCACGGTGACCCTGCGGATTCCCATCCTTCACAACCGGGCGGTTGACGCATGACGACCCAGTTTCCTGCCATGCAGGCCATTTCGGCGCCGGCCGTCCTGGTGGTGGACGACGACGAGGCGATCCGCGAGATGCTCGCCGCGGTGCTGACGCGCGACGGGCTGTCGGTGACCACCGCCGCCGACGGGGTGGAGGCGGTCGCCGCCTTCGCCGCACAGCGCCATGCCGTGGTGCTGATGGATGTCCGCATGCCGCGGATGACCGGGTTGCAGGCGCTGGCGGAAATCCGCAAGCTCGACCGCTCCACCGCGGTGATCCTGATGACCGCCTATGCCGAGGTCGGCGCTGCGGTCCAGGCGATCAAGGACGGCGCCTTCGACTATGTCATCAAGCCCTTCGACATCGCGGAGATCCTGCTTCAGGTCGGGCGGGCGTTGCAGATGCGCCGGATGCGCGACGACATCGCCACCCTGCACCGCGAACTGTCGAGCAGCTATCGCACCGACCGCATCCTGACCGCCAGCCCGCGCATGAGCGAGCTTCTCCAGACCATCGCCAAGGTCGCCAAGAGCAACGCGACCGTGCTGGTGACCGGCGAGAGCGGAACCGGCAAGGAGCTGGTGGCGGCGGCCATCCACTACAACAGCCCGCGCAATGCCGGCCCCTTCGTCAAGGTCAACTGCGCCGCGGTGCCCGAAGGGCTGCTGGAAAGCGAGTTCTTCGGCCACGAGAGGGGCGCCTTCACCGGGGCGCAGGCGCGCCGACGCGGCCGCTTCGAACAGGCGGAGCACGGCACCCTGTTCCTCGACGAGATCGGCGACATCTCCCCCAGCTTGCAGGTGAAGCTGCTGCGCGTGCTTCAGGAGCGTGAGTTCGAGCGGGTCGGCGGCGCCGAACTGGTGCGTACGGATGTGCGCGTCATCGTCGCCACCAACCGCAACCTTGAGGAGATGGTCCGCCAGGGGCTGTTCCGCCAGGACCTCTATTTCCGGCTGAATGTCGTGACCCTCAGGACGGTGCCGCTGCGCGAGCGGCCGGAGGATGTCCGCCTGCTCGCCAGCCATTTCCTGCAACGCTTCGCCGCCGAGAACCGCATCGATGTCAGCGGCATCGACGAACAGGCGATGGAGCGCCTGCTGGCCTACCGCTGGCCGGGCAACATCCGCGAACTGTCCAATGCAATGGAGCGCGCGGTGGTGATGAGCACCGGTGCCATGATCGTCACCGAGGATTTGCCGGAGCAGATCGCCGGGCGGGCCGGGGACAGCGAACCGGCAACCGATACCGACAGCGACGGCGCTGCCGCCCCGTCCGCCGCCGGCAGCCTGCGCGAACAGGTCAGCCGCTTCGAGGCACGGGTGGTGGCCGACGCGCTGGCCCGCAACGACGGCAACCGGATGAAGACGGCCCAGCAGCTGGGAATCAGCCGCCGCTCCCTGCTCTATAAACTTCAGGAATACGGCATTTCCTGAACGGACGGTCTAAGGGGGGGCTGCTGCGCAAGTTTTTGCGCAGCACGCACAAAGTTGCGCACCGGATCGGGCGGCCGGGGCGGCTTTCTCCCGGTTCCGACCGGCAGCGGTCGCCGAATTCCAGTGCAGATCCTGGATTTCTCCGTCATCCAGACCGGAACCGGCGATTGGCACATCCATTGCTAGAGTGTGGGTATATCGGCCGGCTCAGACGGTCCACGGCACTGGCCTGGATGTCGCGGGTCCCCCGATCGCAGCGCTATGAAACCAAGAATGAGCGCGCGGTCCACCTCTCAAGGATCCCCGTCCGGGATCCCGGGGCGGGCTCCGCGCCCGCGGGGCTGCCGGCGGAAATCGATCCGCCGCACCCCGACGTCCAAGGGAGACGTCGAATGAGTAAAGTGCGAAAGCTGGAAGAGGCCGTCGCCATGATTCCCGACGGCGCGGTTTTGATGATCGGGGGCTTCATGGGGGTCGGCACGCCGCCCCACCTGATCGATGAACTGCTCCGCCAGGGCAAGCGCGACCTGACGGTCATCGCCAACGACACCGCCCGCCCCACCGTGGGGATCGGCCGGCTGGTCACGGCGAAGGTGGTGCGCAAGGTGATCGCCAGCCACATCGGCACCAATTCCGAGACCCAGCGCCAGATGATCGCCGGCGAGACGATGGTCGAGCTGGTGCCGCAGGGCACGCTGGCCGAGCGGGTGCGCGCCGGCGGCTTCGGGCTGGGCGGCGTGCTGACCCCCACCGGCGTCGGCACGGTGGTCGAGGAGGGCAAGCAGCGCATCGAGCTGGACGGCACGGTCTATCTGCTGGAGACGGCGCTGAAGGCCGATTTCGCCCTGATCGCCGCCAAGCGGGCCGATTATCTGGGAAATCTCGAATACGCGCTGACGGCGCGCAACTTCAATCCGCTGATGGCGATGGCCGCCGAAACGGTGATCGCCGAGGCCGAGGACATCGTGCCGGTGGGCGTCATTCCGCCCGACAGCGTCGTCACCCCGAATGTGCTGGTCGACTGCCTGGTCGCCAAGGAGCGTCGCCATGGATGAGAAAACCCTGATCGCCAAGCGCGTCGCGCTGGAACTGCGGCCGGGCAACCTGGTGAATCTCGGCATCGGCCTGCCCACCATGGTCGCCGCCCATCTGCCGGCCGGCGTCAACGTCTTCTTCCAGTCGGAGAACGGCATCGTTGGCATGGCCCCTGTCCCCGAACCGGGGGCGGAGAACGAGGATCTGAGTGATGCCGGCGGCAGCCCCATCGGCGCCGTTCCGGGCGCCGCCTCCTTCGACAGCGCGATGTCCTTCGGCCTGATCCGCGGTGGGCATCTGGACGTCACCGTGCTGGGCGGCCTCCAGATCGACGAGGAGGGCCGGCTCGCCAATTGGATGGTGCCCGGCAAGATGGTGCCCGGCATGGGCGGTGCGATGGATCTGGTCTCCGGCGCCAAGCGGGTGATTGTCGCCATGCAGCACAGTGCCAAGGGCACGCCCAAGATCGTCAAGCGCTGCGAACTGCCGCTGACCTCGGTCCGGCGCGTCGACCTGATCGTCACCGAACTGGCGGTGATCGAGCCGACGGACAAGGGTCTGGTGCTGCGGGAGGTCGCGCCCAGCGTCACCGTCGCCGACGTGCTGGCCCAGACCGGGGCCGAGCTGATCGTCCCGTCCGCCGTGCCGACCATGCCAGTCGCCGCCTGACCGCCGCCATCCACGCATCGTCAGCATCGGGGAGCCGTCCTCCCCGCGCCATCCGGCCGTGCAGCCGGCGGCGCGGGAACGGCCCCCCTCGTGCCGGAGACCCGCCATGAGCGTCACCACAGCCCCCCCGCCGGCGCCGGAGACCAGCGCCCGCTTCAACCCGATCACGCCGATTTCCCGTGCCCTGACCTGGCTGGTCAGCCGCTATCTGCCCGACCCGCTGATCTTCGCCATCATCCTGACCGTGCTGACCTTCGGCTTCGCTTGGTGGCTGACGCCGAGCAGTCCGGTCGATCTGGTGCGCATGTGGGGCAACGGCTTCTGGAACCTGCTGGCCTTCTCGATGCAGATGGCGCTGGTGCTGGTCACCGGCCATGCACTCGCCAGTTCGGAGCCGGTGCGCAACGTCATGGGCCGGGTGGCCTCCATCGCCAGGACGCCGGCCCAAGGCGTCATGCTGGTCTGCTTCGCCGCCGCGGTGACCAACGTCGTGAACTGGGGCTTCGGCCTCGTCGTCGGCGCCATGTTCGCCCGCGAGGTCGCCCGCCGCGTCCCGAAATCGGACTACCGGCTGCTGATCGCGTCGGCCTATATCGGCTTCATGACGTGGCATGGCGGCTTCTCCGCCTCGGTTCCGCTGGTCGCCGCGACCAAGGGCAACCCGATGGAGAAGACGGTCGGCCTGATCCCGATCTCCGACACCATCTTCACCACCTACAATGTCGGCATCACGCTGGCGCTGATCGTCGTCCTGCCGCTGATCTGCTGGATGATGCATCCGAAGGCGAACGAAGTGGTGGCGGTCGATCCGGCGCTGCTGAAGCCGGAGCCCTCGACCAAGCGCGTCCTCGGCCCCGACGCCAGCCCGGCTGAAAAGCTGGAGGAGAGCCGCGTCCTCGGCTTCGTCGTCGCCGCACTCGGCATCGGCTACCTGTTCCTGCACTTCCAGGCCAAGGGCTTCGACCTCAACATCAACACGGTCAACCTGATCATGCTGGTGGCCGGACTGATCCTGCACGGCACGCCGATGGCCTATGCCCGCGCCGTCGCCAACGCCGCCCGCGGCACCGCCGGCATCATGGTGCAGTTCCCCTTCTACGCCGGCATCCAGATCATGATGGAGCATTCCGGCCTGGGCGGTCTGATCACCAACCTGTTCGTCGACATCGCCAACAAGGAAACCTTCCCGGTCCTCGCCTTCCTGTCGTCGGGCCTGATCAACTTCGCCGTCCCGTCGGGCGGCGGCCATTGGGTGGTGCAGGGTCCGTTCATCATGCCGGCCGCCCAGCAGCTCGGCGTCGATCTCGGCAAGGCCGCCATGGCCATCGCCTACGGTGAGGAGTGGATGAACATGGCTCAGCCCTTCTGGGCGCTGCCGGCGCTCGCCATCGCCGGGCTGGGGGTGCGCGACATCATGGGCTACTGCGCGACGGCCCTAGTCATCACGCTGCCCATCTTCCTGATCGGCCTCTACTTCTGACCGTTTGCAACCAACCGGCCGCCGCGCTCCACCGAACGGACGCGGCGGCCTTCCTTCCTGCAAGACACACTTATTCCGGCAAGACACATCGTTCTCAGGAGTCCTCCATGACCGAGATCGTCATCGCCAGCGCGGTCCGCACCGCCATCGGCAGCTTCAACGGCGCGCTGGCGTCCGTCCCCGCCCATGAACTCGGCGCCGCCGCCATCCGCGAGGCGCTGTCGCGCGCCCACACCGACGCCGCCGAGGTGTCCGAGGTGGTGCTGGGCCAGGTGCTGACCGCCGGCCAGGGCCAGAACCCGGCCCGTCAGGCCGCGGTCAAGGCCGGCATTCCGGTCGAAAAGACCGCCTTCGGCATCAATCAGGTCTGCGGCTCCGGCCTGCGCTCGGTGGCGCTCGGCTGGCAGGCGATCCGCTGCGGCGACGCCGAGGTGATGGTGGTCGGCGGCCAGGAGAACATGAGCCTGTCGCCCCACCTCATGCATCTGCGCAACGGCACCAAGATGGGCACGGCCGAGATGCTCGACAGCATGATCCGCGACGGGCTGTGGGAGGCCTTCCACAACTACCACATGGGCGCCACCGCCGAGAATGTCGCCCGCGCCTGGGATCTCAGCCGCGAACGGCAGGACCAATTCGCGGTTGCCTCGCAGCAGAAGGCGGAGGCCGCGCAGAAGGCCGGCCGCTTCAAGGACGAGATCGTGCCGGTGACCATCAAGGGCCGCAAGGGAGACACCATCGTCGACAGCGACGAGTACCCGAAGCACGGCACCACGCTGGAGGCGCTGGCCAAGCTGCGCCCGGCCTTCGCCAAGGACGGCACGGTGACCGCCGGTAACGCCTCCGGTCTCAATGACGGAGCCGCCGCGCTGGTGCTGATGACGGCGGAGAACGCCGCCCGGCGCGGGCTGACTCCGCTGGCGCGCATCGCCTCCTGGGCGACGGCCGGCGTCGATCCCAGCATCATGGGCACCGGGCCGATCCCGGCCTCGAAGCTGGCCTTGCAGAAGGCCGGCTGGTCGGTGGACGACCTCGACCTGATCGAGGCGAACGAGGCTTTCGCGGCGCAGGCGCTGGCGGTCAATGCCGGGATGGGATGGGACGAGAGCCGGGTGAACGTGAATGGCGGCGCCATCGCGCTCGGCCATCCCATCGGTGCGTCGGGGGCTCGCATCCTGGTCAGCCTGCTGCACGAGATGGGCCGGCGCGACGCCCGCAAGGGCCTCGCCACCCTGTGCATCGGCGGCGGCATGGGCGTCGCCCTCTGCGTCGAGCACGCCTGATCCAATCGAGACATGCGGAGCCGCCGATGCCCTCAGATGGCAGCGGCTCCGCGACCATTTGTACCCTTTTGAAGGATAGTAGTATGGCAGAGATTATCGAGGTGTCCGTCACCCTCCACATCGCGGTCGCCGACGCCTCTGACGGGCCGGCCCTCGCCCTGCGGGCGGCGGAACATTTCAGCCATGTCAGTCACGCCCAGATCGCCGCGTTCAACGAGGTGAACCGGGTCCATTCCGCAGACCATGGCACCGTCGAAGCGGTGACCAGCATCGTCGCCGGTGCGGGCCGCGGCTCGTAACGTCGGTCCGGCCACCGGAAGCGGCCCCTGGGATCGGACCGGGGTGAGCGGGCCGGAAAGAGGGAAACATAATCATGCGTTTGTCGGAGCTGCCGTTGCGGTGGCGAATCGGATTCCTCGCGTCGCTGTCGATCATCGCCGCCGGGCTGGTGGCGGCGGTCGGCGGCCATTTCGTCAACCGTGCGCTGGTCGAGCAGCGGATGAACAGCGTCCGCTTCATCGCCGAGAGCGGCGGCAGCATCGCCGCCCGCTTCCACAAGCTGGCGCAGGACGGCGCGATGAGCGAGGAGGACGCCAAGGAGCGTGCCAAAACGGCCATCGGCGCCATGCGCTATGCCGACGGGGAGTATCTGTGGATCTGGACCTCGCAGGTCATCAACGTCATGCATGCCAACCCGGCGCTGATCGGCAAGAGCGGTGCCGAGATCCGCGACCGCAACGGCGTCTACGTCATCCGCGAGGCGGTGCGCGGCGCCCTGACGCCGGTGCCGGAGTTCGTGACATACGAATGGCCGCGTCCCAACGACCCCAAGGGGCCGACCTATGAGAAGCTGGCCTACTCGGTCCATTTCGAGCCATGGGACTGGGTGATCGGCACCGGCGTCTATACCGACGATCTGCGCTCGGCCTTCGTCGGCATGATGACCGTGTTCGGGCTGGTGGTCGCCGGGCTGTCGGCGCTGGCCCTTCTGCTGGGCTGGGCGGTCGCCCGCAGCGTGACGCGTCCGCTGTCGCGCGTGCATGGCGTCATGCTGCGCCTTGCCGACCATGATCTGGACGCCGAGGTGCCCGAACGCGGGCGGCGGGACGAGATCGGCGGCATGGCGCGCACGCTGGAGGTCTTCAAGGAGAACATCCTGCGCAACCGCCAGATGGAGCAGGAGCGCCGCAGCGCCGCCGTCCAGGCCGCCGCGGAAAAGCGGGCGGCGGTGGTCGATCTGGCGAACCGGTTCGAAAGCCGGGTCGGCCGCATCGTCGACCAGCTCGGCCTGTCGGCCAGCGGCTTCCAGCAAACCGCCTCGCACCTGTCCGGCGCGGTCCGCAAGGCCGAGCAGGACTGCACGTCGGTGGCCTCGGCGTCGGAGCAGGCGTCGGTCAATGTGCAGGCCGTCGCGTCGGCTGCCGAGGAGATGTCGACGGCGATCCGCGGCCTGTCGGGGCGGGTGGTGCAGGCGGCCCAGCGCTCCAAGGTGACCGCCGAGCGGGCGGAGCAGGCCCGCGGCCATCTGGATGCGCTGTCCACCGCCATCGAGCAGGTCGATCAGGTCGTCGCGTCGATCAATGCCGTGGCTTCCCAGACCAATCTGCTGGCGCTGAATGCGACCATCGAGGCGGCCCGCGCCGGTGAGGCGGGCAAGGGATTCGCCGTGGTCGCCAGCGAAGTCAAGAATCTGGCGAGCCAGACCCATGCGATGACCGAGCAGATCGGCCAGCAGATCGGCACGGTGAAGGCGGCGTCGGACCGGACCGTGGAGGCGATGCGCGGCATCATCGGCCAGGTGGAGCAGATCGACCAGTCGGCCGCCGAGATGGCCGCCTCGGTCGAGCAGCAGAGCGCGGCGACCGACGAGATCAGCCGCAACGCCCAGCAGGCCGCCCTCGGCACCAACGAGGTCTCGCACAGCGTGGTCGACATCCAGAAGGCCGAGCGCGACAGCGGGGTGGCCGCCGGTCAGGTCAAGCAGTCCGCCGACACGCTGGCGACCGACGCGGCCCTGCTGAAACGCGAACTGGACGCGTTCCTGGCGGAAATCCGCGCTGCCTGAAATCTGTTCGCTACGTGATTGCACGAACGCCCCGGTTCGCAGGAGCCGGGGCGTTCGTGCGTCCGGACTGCCGGCGCTGGTGGTCAGGTGAACCAGTAGCGCGTCAGATGGAAGAACAGCGGCGCGGAGAACACCACGGAATCGAGACGGTCGAGGACACCGCCATGCCCCTCGATCATCGTGCCCCAATCCTTGACGCCGAGGTCGCGCTTCATCGCCGACAGGACGAAGCCGCCGAAGAATCCGGCGATGACGATGATCAGCGACATCCCCGCCGCCTGGAGCGGCGAGAAGGGCGTGATGACGTGCAGGCCGGTGCCGATGGCGACGGCGGTCAGCCCGCCGCCGACCAGCCCCTCCACCGTCTTGGACGGGCTGATGCCGGGCGACAGCCGCGTCTTGCCCCACAGCTTGCCGAACACATACTGGAAGACGTCGCTCAGCTGCGCCACCGTCATCAGATACAACAGCAGCAGGGCGGGGGGCAGGTTGTAGCCGGGGATGTCGAGCCACAGCAGGGCCGGCGCATGGCTGGTGCAGTAGACCGCCAGCATCAGGCCCCATTGCGCTTTGGCGGTGCGGGTCAGGAAGTCGGTGGTGTCGGCGCCCAGCACCGACAGCGACGGCAGCGCCATGAACACATAGACCGGGATGAAGATCGAGAACAGCCCGTACCAGCCGATCCCGACCAGCCAGTATTGCAGCGGCACGACCACGAAGAAGGACAGGAACAGCCCGGCATGGTCGCCGCGCCGGGTTGGCGTCAGCGTGATGAACTCGCGCAGCGCCAGATAGGAGAGCAGGGCGAACAGCACCAGCGTCACCCCGCTGCCCAGCAGCATCGCCGCGGCGAACAGCGCCACCATCACCCACCAGGAGCGGATGCGGGCATTCAGGTTGCGCACCGTGTCGCGGCCGGCCGGCGTCTTCACCCGATAGGCCAGGACGGCGCCGATCAGGGTGGCGACGACCAGCAGGCCGAGGGCGGCGCCCGACAGCCAGAGGAACAGCGGCTCGGTGGTCGTGAAAACAGTCATCACTGAGTTGATCGCGCTGCTCATTGGGTGGTCCGTTGGTCGGAAGGTTGGGGGGCGGGCTGGGAGTTGGATTGCGAGGCTGGCCGGGACAGCGACACCAGCGCGTCGCGCGCCCGCCCCAGGAATGCCGCCTTGTCCTCGCCCGCGATCCCTTGCAGCGGCGCGCCGAAGCGCATGGTGCAGATCAGCGGCACCAACAGCGGCATGCCCTTCGGCATCACGCGGTGCAGGTTCTCGATGAAGACGGGGACCAGTTCCGCCGTCGGCACCCGTTGGGAGAGGTGGTAAAGCCCGCTCTTGAACGGCGCCACGGTGCCGTCGCCGCGCGTGCCCTCAGGAAAGAGGATCAGCGACTGCCCGCTTTCCAGCACCGCCGCCATGGCGTCCATCACCTCCGCCGTCGCCTTGCCGGTGCGGTCGACCAGCAGCGCGTTCAGGCAGCCCACCGCCACTGCACGGCGCAGGGCCGAACCGCCCCAATAGTCGAGCGCCGCCACCGGATGCGTGCGCGCCCTGAGATTCGCCGGCAGGGCCGCCATGACGGCCAGCGTGTCGAGGTGGCTGGTGTGGTTGGCGAAATAGATGCGCGGAACGTCCGCGGGGGCGCTGCCTTCCCAGCTTGCGCGGGCGCCGACCAGCAGGCGGGTCAGCCCGAGCAGACCGTGGCGGAGCGCCGGTTGGAACAGAGAGATCATGACCGGACCTCCGGCTTGAGGGATTCCAGGTGTTGGGCATTCAGGCGGCGGGCGATGCCGAGCGTGCGCGTCGCGACGGTCAGCAGGCTTCCTGCCATGATGATCCAGGCCGCCGCGAGCAGGCTGTAGCGCGTGCCCCACAGCGCATGCTCGACCGCCTGGGCGAGCAGGGCGACGGTCAGGGCGGCCATGCGGCGCTGCTTGGCCATCACGCCGCCAAAATCCTGCGCCAGCCCCAGGGCGCCGCCGAAGGTGCGGACATAGGCGGTCATCATGGCGGCCAGCGCCGCCGCCCAGCCGAGCCAGGGCAGGCCGGCGGCATAGCCCAGCGGCACCAGGAAGGCGGTGTCGGCGACGCGGTCGGGGATCTCGTTGTAGAGCGCGCCGACCGGCGATCCCTTGCCGCCCTCCACCGCGACCATGCCGTCGAGCAGGTTGCAGACGAGGCGCAGCTGGACGCACAGCGCGGCGCCGATCCAGGCCAGCACGCCGCCCTGGAGCAGAAGGGCGCCGCCGATTGCCGCCCATACCGCCGACAGCAGCGAGATCTGGTTGGGGGTCACCGGCGTCGTGGTCAGCCACGCCGCCAGCCGTTGCGCCCAGCGGGCCGACCGGGTGGCGATGGGGCGGCGGTCGGCGGCAGCAGCCTTGGCGGCGGTTGCACTGTTTTCCATCATGCAGGCTCCTTGGCTGCGGCCTCCGCGGCGAACCGCGTCACGGCCGGATAGTCGGTCTTGCCGGTGCCCAGCAGCGGGACGGCGTCGATGCGCAGGATGTCGCGCGGAATGGCGATCTCGGGCGCTCCCCTGGCCCGTGCGGCGGCGACCAGCGCATCGCGGGTCAGCGTGGTGCCGGTGGTCGCCAGCACGATCCGCTCGCCGCGCTTGGCATCGGGCAGGGCGACGGCGGCGTGGGTGGCGTCCGGATCGGCGAGGCTCGCCAGCTCTTCGACGAGGCCGAGCGGAATCATCTCGCCCGCCACCTTGGCGAAGCGCTTGACCCGGCCGACGATGCGGATGAAGCCGTCGGCGTCGATCTCGACGATGTCGCCGGTGTCGTGCCAGCCATCCTGCGGCGGCTGGATCACGCCGGGACGGTCGGCGTGCAGGTAGCCCTTCATCACGTTCGGCCCGCGCACCCGCAGCCGCCCGCCGACATCGACGCCGGGCACCGGCACCAGTTCGGTCTCGATGCCGGGCAGGGCCTGTCCGACGCTGCCGGGACGGAAGCGGGCCGGGGTGTTGACGGCGATCACCGGCGCGGTCTCGGTGGTGCCGTAGCCCTCCAGCAGATGGACGCGCAGCCGCTCGGTATAGACGCGCCGCGTCTCGTCCTGGAGCCGCTCTGCCCCGGCAAAGACGAGGCGCAGCGAGCGGTAGTCATAGGGATCGGCCGACCGCGCCCAGGCGTTCAGGAAGAAGTCGGTGCCGAACAGGACGGTGGCGTTGGTCTGGTAGACCAGCTCCGGGATCAGCCGGACATGGCGTGGGTTGGGGTAGAGCACGGTCTTCACCCCGTTCAGGATCGGCAGCAGCATGCCGCCGGTCAGGCCGAAGGAGTGGAAGACAGGCAGGCAGTTGAACACCACGTCCTGCCGGTTGAAGTCCACCACCGATGCCACCTGCGCCATGTTGGCGAGCAGGTTGCCGTGGCTGAGCGCCACGCCCTTGGGCGGCCCCTCCGACCCGGAGGTGAACAGGATGGCGGCGATGTCGTCGCCGTTTCCCTGCGGCGGCAGCAGCCGGTCCGGTGCCACCAGAGCCGCCAGGGCGCGCAGCCTGTCGCCCAGCCGCAGTCCGCGCTTGACCTCTTCCAGATGGATGATGGCGTGGTCGGCGGCCAGCGCCTCGACCAGCGCGCCGAGGCGGGCCTTTTCGATGAACTGGGCGGAGGTGACGATCCGGCGCACCCCGGCGGCGCGGCAGGCGGCCTTCACCGCATCCGGCCCGGCGGTGAAGTTCAGCATGGCGGCCGGCCGGCCATGGGCGGCGAGGCCGAAGAACACCGCCGCCGTCGGCGAGGCGGTCGGCAGCAGCACGCCCACCGGCTCGTCCGCTTCCGTGCCGCGCGTCAGGATGCGGCCGAGCACCAGGGCGCGGGCCGCCAGCGCACGGTAGGACAGGGTGGAGAAATCGCCGTCCTGCACGGCCTCTTCCCGCGCCCCGGCCTTGGCCCGGGCGTCGAGCAGGGCCAGCATCAGCGTCTCCTGCCGCGGGCGGGCGGCGAAGACGCTCTCCGTCATCACGCGCGACAGCCAGGACTTCAGGGCGGCGCGCCGCTTCTTGCCGACCAGACCGCCCACATCCGGCGTCCTGACCGGCGGCAGCACGGTGATGGTGATGTGCGGGAACAGGCCGAGCCGCAGCCGGCCCTTCATCCGCGACAGGAGCGAGCGCTGGGCGCCCTCGATGCAGACCGGCACCACCGGGCAGCGCGCCTTGTCGGCCAGCATGCCGGGGCCGCCGTTGATCTTCATCAGCGACCCGGTGACGGTGATCCGCCCCTCCGGGAAGACGCAGACCTTGTCGCCGTCGGCGAGCGCACGGGCCAGGATGCGGGTGCCCAGCGGGTTGGTCGGGTCGATGGTGACATGGTCGGCGATTGCCAGGAAGGGCTTGACCAGCGGGTGCTTGGCGATGTGGGTGTCGACCGCGAAGCGCATGCCCGGCAGGAAGGCGGCGAGCAGCGCGCCGTCCAGGAAGGACTGGTGGTTCGGCGTCACCACGGCGGCGCCATCGAGATTTGTCAGATGCTCCGCCCCGCGAACCTCGACACGGAAGGCCAGCCGGAACAGGCCGCGGAAGACGGCGCGCATCAGCGCCTGCGCATCGACGGCGAGCGCCATCACCACGGCAACCGCCATGCTGGCACCGCCCACCGACGCGACCGTCAGCGGCGAGGCCCCCAGCGCCAGCATCCCGGCGGCGACCGCCGAGCCGGCCACCATGTAGAGCGCATTGACCACATAGGCGGCGGCGATGACGCGGGCGCGGTTACCCGGCGCAGCGCGATGCTGGATCAGCGCATAGAGCGGAACGGCGAAGGCGCCCCCGGCGGCGGCGATGACAAAGAGGTCGGCCAGCAGCGGCAGCGCCCAGGGCTGGGCCAGCAGGGCCAGGGGCGACAGCGGTACCAAAGCCGGGACGGCCGGGGTCAGCAGGGGCAGGACGGCGCCCGCCAGGGCGGCGACCAGACCGGCCAGCGCGGCGCGGCCGGCATCGGCGGTGGACGGCGTGCGGTGGCTGAGGCCGGCATACACCGAGCCGGCGGCCACGCCGATGGCGAACACCGCCAGCAGCAGGGTGGCGCCGCCGCTGTCGGTTCCCAGCGTCTCGCGGGCGATGGACGGGAATTGCGCCATCACCACCGCGCCGACGCCCCAGAACACCGAGATGCCATGGATCGCCCGCATCGACGCCCTGTCGCCGGCGACCGAGCGCAGCACCCGAACCGTCACCGCCAGCGGGTTGAGCCCGACAGCCACCGCCGGATCGGCATTGCCGGCGCGCGGGATGAACAGCGATGCGGCCAGACCCAGCAGCGCGGAAGCGCCCAGCATGCCCGGCACCGCCCAGGGATGGAGCAGGGCCAGCGAGCCGCCGGCGATGGTCCCCAGCAGGATGGCGACGAAGGTTCCGGCCTCGACCAGACCGTTGGCGGCGGTCAGTTCGGACGGGTCGAGCAGGTCGGGCAGCAGGCCGTACTTGACCGGCCCGAACAGCGTCGAATGGGCGCCCATGCCGACCAGCGCGACGATCAGGACCGGCAGGTCGGCGGCGACGATGCCCCAGGATGCCAGCGCCATCAGCCCGATTTCCGCCAGCTTGACGATGCGGGCGATCACCGTGCGGTCGTAGCGGTCGGCCAGCTGGCCGGCGGTGGCGGACAGCAGCAGGAAGGGCAGGGTGAAGGCGCCCGCCGCCAGGGTCGAGATCATTGCGCCGCTCAGCGCGCCCTCGCCGGACACGCCATAGACCGCCAGCACCGCGATGGCGCCGCGCAGGACATTGTCGCCGAAGGCGCCGAGGAACTGGGCGAGGAACAGCGGCAGGAAGCGCCGCGACGCGAGAAGGGATGACGCGTTCATCGGCCGGCTCCGGTCCTGGCGGTGAGGGGGGCGGCGAGGGGGACGGCGGGAGTTGCAATCCCGGTGAGGATCGCATCGGCGATCGGGTCGGCGAGGCTGGAGAGCGGCGCCGTCTGCCGGCCGTAAACCTGCGACTGCACGTTCAGCACGATGGCGCCGATGACGATGTGGGACAGCGCGTCGCGGTCGGCCGGCACGATACTGCCCTCCGCGATCCCGTCGGCGACGATGCCGCAGATCACGTCGACCGGCGTTTCCTGACCCTGCGGCACCAGCGGCAGCGATTCATGCTGCGACAGCAGGAGGAAGCGGGTGCGGTCGGGAGCCGCCTCCGCCAGATGGAAGGCGTGATGGATGACCCGCCGCAGCCGCTCCGGCGCCGGACCCTGGCCCGCCGCCTCGCGCAGGCTCTGCGACATGGCGGTGTATTCCGCCGCGAACAGGTCGGCCGCCAGCTCCTCCTTGCTCGGCCAGTGGCGGTAGAGCGCTCCCTCCGAGACCCCGGCCGACCGGGCGATGTCGCGGACCGTCGTCGCCTTCACCCCTTTCTGGGCGAACAGCGCGATGGCGGCATCGCGGACCTTGTGGCGAACGTCGGTGGACATGACGCCTCCATGTGAATGAATGTTCACTCACAAGGTGACGAGGCCACTTCACGGGCGCAACGGCAAATAAGTATAGGGTGCGCCGTTCCGGGCTCCGCCCATGGATATACCCCCTATGAGCCGCCGCGCTTCGCCCCCCGCCATGCCGATCCGTCCTTGTCGAATGCCCACGAACGATGCAACGCTAGGGGGTAGCGATGCAACGTTGGATGAAGATATGACGCCGGTTCTCCAGTCTCTGACAACCCTTCCGTCATATCTGCTCTTCGCTATCGTGATGCTGGGGTTCCTGCTGCTGTTCATCCTGGCCTACACCGCCGTCACCCCCTATCGCGATCTGGCCCTGGTCCGGCAGGGAAACACGACCGCGGCCCTGACCCTGGGCGGCGCCATGATCGGCTTCGCCCTGCCGTTGACGAGCGTCGCCTCCCACACCAGCAACATCGTCGATCTGGCGGTGTGGGGCGTGATCGCGCTGGTGTCGCAACTGTTGGCCTACGTCATCGGCTCGCGCGTGCTGTTGCCGGATTTCCGTGCCGGTGTCGAAGCCGACCGCACCGCTTACGGCATCCTGCTCGCCAGCCTGTCCATCGCGGTCGGGCTGCTGAACTACGGCTCGCTGACCTATTGATCTGAGGAAAGGCTTTCCGATGAAGCGCTCGCGCACCGTCGCGGCCCTGTTGCTGGGCGGCATCAGCCCGCTCCTGTTCGCCTGCGGCGAGGACGGCCCAGAGGAGGCGACCGTCTATCCCTCAATCGAGGCCTGCACCGCCGAGAAGCCGGCAAGCGACTGCGCCGAGGCCTTTGCCGCCGCCAGCCAGGAGCATCTGGCCGGCGCCCCCCGCTTCGCCAGCCGGGAGGCCTGCGAGGCGGAGATGGGCGACGGCGCCTGCACCCCGGCCAACGAGGGCGTCGGAAGCGGCACGGGGAGCATCTTCGTTCCGGCGCTGGTCGGCTTCATGATCGGCCGCAGCCTGACCGGCGGCTACGCCCAGCCGGTGTATTTCGACCGCCAGGGCTATGCCCGCAGCGGCAGCAGCCGGATCGCCGAGACGCCGCTGCCGCCGCAGCGCCGGGACGAGATTCGCCAGGGCAGCGGCGGCGTGGCCTCCAGTTCCGGCTCCTACTACCGGCCGGGCTCGGGCAATGCGGGCAAGTCCTTCACGGTCACCACGAGCGGGCGCAGCGCCGGCTTCGGCTCGACCGGCTCGTCGCGCGGCTTCTCGGGGAGCTGAGATCATGGAGCGCGTGCCCACGGCCCCCCGCTTGCAATGGCAGGCCAAGCTCGACGAGATCGGCTTTCCCTTCCACACCGACGCCGACGGCACGGCCTATTGGGACGAAAGCGCCTACTGGCGCTTCTCCCTCGCCGAAATCGAAACGCTGGAGGAGGCCGCCGAGGAGGTCTACCGCCTGTGCGCAGAGGCGGTCGGCCATGTCGTGACGCGGGGCCTGTACGAGGCGGTCGGACTTCCCCGCTGGGCGGCTCCCGCCATCGAAGCGAGCTGGAAAGAGCGCGAAGGGCGGGACATGGCGCTTTACGCCCGTTTCGACTTCGCCTGGGACGGCAAGGGCGGGCCGCCGAAGGCGCTGGAGCTGAATGCGGAAACGCCGACCTCGCTTTATGAAACCGCCGTCGCCCAATGGTGCTGGCTTCAGGACGTCCATCCCGACGCCGACCAGTTCAACAGCCTGGAAGAAGTCCTGGTCGAGCGCTGGCAGGCGCGGATGCAGGCTTTCCCCGCGCTGGCATCGCAGGCCGAGGCGGTGCATTTCGCCTGCCTGATGCCGCATCCGGAGGACGAGGCGACCATCGCCTATCTCCAGACCCTGGCCCTGCGCGCCGGCATGACCACCAAGGCGATGCCGATCCAGGCGATCCGCTACGACGACGCCTCCGGCTGTTTCCTCGACGATGCCGGCCTGCCGATCCGGCATTTGATGAAGCTCTATCCCTGGGACTGGATGATCCGGGAGGAGACCGGCCGTGAACTGGTGACCGCTGCTGCGCAAGCCCGGATCCGGATGATCGAGCCGGCCTGGAAGATGGTGATGGCGTCGAAGGGGCTGTTCGCCCTGCTGTGGGAGCTGAACCCCGGCCACCCCAACCTGTTGCAGACCTCGCTCGACCGCACCGGCTTTCCGTCCGGCAGTACGGTGGTGGCGAAGCCGCTGCTCGGCCGCGAGGGCAGCAATGTCAGCATCGCCACCCTCGACGCCGCCGGCTTGCCCATCGGTCAGCCCATCGCCCAGACCGAAGGGCCCTATGGCGAGGAAGGCTGGGTTTACCAGTCCTTCACGCCGCTGGCGGAGACCGCCGGCAACCATGCCGTCTTCGGCGTCTGGATGGCCGGCGACAGGGCCTGCGGTCTGGGCATCCGCGAGGACCGCGCGCTGATCACCGGCAACACCAGCCGCTTCGTCCCGCACATGATCGCGCCGTCCTGACCGCGTTTGCGGTCATGCGCCGCCGAAGACAAGTCCGTCGGCGATGATGGCGCCGCTCGCCTGCATCAGGTACAGCCCGATGTGGTGGGCGACCGCCTGCGGGTGGGCCGCGGTGTCGGGCAGGCCGAGGCTGCGGGCGGTGTCGAGCGGCAGGTCGTAGGTGGAGCAGCCCGGCTCATACACGACGATCTCACGCAGCGGCCCGGTCATGCCGTGGTTGCGCGCCGACAAAAGGGCTTGCACCGCCTGAAGCACGCAGATGTCGGTGCAGATGCCGTCCACCACCAGCGTCTCGATGCCGTTGGCGGCGATCCAGTCGAACAGCCGGTTTTGCCCCGTCGTCAGGTCGGTCGTCCCGACCACGCCGTTGATGCAGTCCTTGCGCATCAGCGTGACGCCGGGGGTGCCGTCCAGCCAGGACAGTTCCTCGACCAGATTCTCCTCGCCGGTGCCGGCCTCGCAATGGGGCGGGTAGGGATATTCGGGCTTGCCCGGCTCATGGGTGTCGAGGAACACCGCGATGGGATAGCCGGCCGAGAGGAACAGCCGGTTGGTGCGGTCGATCTCGGCGATCATGCGGGAGACCTGGGCGTTGGCGACCGGCGGCGCCAGATTGCCGCCGCCGATGGCGGCGAACCCGTTCACCGGATCGACGTCGAGCTTCCCAACCCGCTTGCCGGCCAGCGAAACACTGGTGCTGCGCACCGGCAGGGCGGCGGCGACGGCCTCCAGAGCGGCGGCGGGGCCGATGGCTGGGGTCATGATGGTCTCGGTCATGGTTCCTCTCCTCCGGTTCAGACCAGCACCGGGACGTTGGCGACGCCCTCGGTGCCGAAGATGGCACGATAGCGGGCGACTTCGGCGGCCGGCCCGGTGGCCTTCTCGTAATTGTCGCTGAGCTTGACCGCCCCCTTCCAGGCGCCGTCGACCTCGACCGCGGTCACCTTGCAGACGAGGCTCAGCGGGTCGAGCCCCTGGCCGTTGCGCGGGTGGCAGTTCCGGAAGTCCGAGGTCAGCAGTGTGCCCCAGCCATAGCCGTCGCGGATGCGGCCGCCGAAGGTCCGGTGAAGCATCACGATGTCCTCGACGTCCAGCCCGTCGCTGAACAGGACGCGCTTCTCGCGGGGATCGCGGCCGTGGCGCTCCAACCACGCGATGTATTCCTCGCCCGCCGCCACCGGCTCCTTGCTGTCCACCCGCATGCCGGTCCAGTCCCCCACCCAGTCCGGCGCGTCCCGCAGGAACTGGGTCGAGCCGAAAGTGTCGGGCAGGAACACCAGCATCGCGCCGCCATAGGTCTCCTGCCACAGCCGCAGCACATCGTACTGCGCCACCCGCAGATCGCCGTCGGTCCGCGCCAGCGCCGCGACCGTCGTCGGCAGCTCGTGCGCGTTGGTGCCGATGGCCTCCAGATCGTGCTTCATGGCCAGATGGGTGTTGGAGGTGCCGATGAAGCGCGGGCCGAGTTCAGCCGCCATCGTCTCCACCACATATTCCTGCCAGAGGAAGCTGTGCCGTCGCCGCGTGCCGAAATCCGACAGGCTGAGATCCTCCAACGGGCGCAGCCGTTCGATCTTGTCCCACAGGCGGACCTTGGCGCGGGCATAGAGGATGTCGAGTTCGGTCTCGGTCATGCTGGCGAGCGCGGCGCGGGTCTTCAGCTCGTTGATGACGCTGAGGGCGTAGATCTCCCACATCGTCGTCATCGCCCACGAGCCTTCGAAATCCAGGCGCCACTGGCCGTCCTCCTCCGACAGCCGGTAGTCGGGCAGGGCGAAATCGTCGGCGAGCCAGGCGACGAACTCGGGCCGGAAGATCCCGCGCTGCCCATAGAAGGTGTTGCCCTGGAGCCAGACCGCCTCCGAGCGCTTCAGGCGCAGCGAGCGCACATTGTCCAGCTGGCGGCGCAATTCGGCCTCGTCGATGATCCGGGCCAGCTTCACCGAGCGGGTGCGGTTGATCAGGCTGAAGCGGACCTTCACGTCGCGGAAATGCCGCCAGATGAATTGCAGCATCGCCAGCTTGTACCAGTCGGTGTCGAGCAGCGACCGGACGATGAAGTCGGTGGCGAAGTTGTGGTTGTGGGCGCGGCCACTGAAATTGACGAGCATGGCTGGAACCTCCTGTTCTCGCTGACCGGGTCACAGCCCGTAATGGTTGGTGACCGGCAGACGCCAGCCCGGCCCGTAGGTCCGTTCGGTGACGACGACGCCCGGAGGGCTCTGGTCGCGCTTGTACTGCGCCCGCGCCGTCAGGCGGGCGATGCGCTCGGCATAGGCGGTGGAGATCGGCTGGCCGACGGCGGCACTCGCCAGTTCGGCGGCGCGGTCCGCTCCGTTCAGCCCCTCGACCATGGTCGCGAGCACCGCGTCCAGATGCTCGTAGGCGCCAAGCGCCTGCTCGTCCGTCTGCCCTTCGCGCAGTTCGGCGCTCGGCGGCTTGGCGATGATACGGTCCGGCATCACGGCACCCTGCGGGCCGAGCAGCCCTTCGGCCCTGTGCGTGTTGCGCCAGCGCGCCAGCCGGAAGACGATTGTCTTGTAGACGTCCTTCAGCACCGAATAGCCGCCGCACATGTCGCCGTAGAGGGTCGCGTAGCCCACGCTCATCTCGCTCTTGTTGCCGGTGCTCAGCACCATCAGCCCAAGCCGGTTGGACAGGGCCATCAGGGTCATGCCGCGCGCCCGCGCCTGGACATTCTCGAAGGTGGTGTCCGCCGCCGGCACCGGCAGGCCATCGAAGACCGGGGCGAGCATGCCGTCGAAGGCGGCCATCGCCGGCGCAATCGGCACGGTCAGCAGACGGGTGCCGAGCAGGGAAGCGGCCCGTTCGGCATCCTCCATGCTCTCCGCCGAGGTGTAAGGCGACGGCATGCGCACCGGCAGCACGCGCGCGGCCCCCAGTGCGTCCACCGCGACGGCTGCCGACAGGGCGCTGTCGATGCCGCCCGACATGCCGAGCACCACGCCGGGAAAGCCGTTCTTGTCGACGTAGTCGCGGAGGCCCAGCACCAGCGCCCGATAGATCGCCTCGGTCTCGTCGGGATAGCCGTTCGGCAGCATGCCGAGCACGTCGCCGCGCCGCAGATCGACACCGCCGTCCTCGCCGCGCTCCAGCGCGATGTCGAACTCGCACTCCCGGAAGCCGGCCTGGGCGATCACCAGCCCGGCCCGATCCATCGCATAGCTTCCGCCGTCGAACACCAGGCTGTCCTGTCCGCCGACCTGATTGACGTAGAGGACCGGCAGGCCGGTGGCCTTGACCGTGCGCCGGCCGATGGCGAGGCGGACCGCCTGCTTCCCGGTCCTGAAATGCGAGCCGTTCGGCACGATCAGAATCTCGGCCCCTTCGGCCGCCAGCGCCTGGGCGACCTTGCCGTGCCAGAAATCCTCGCAGATGGCGATGCCCAGGCGGAAGCCGCGGAAATCGACGGGCGAGGGCAGCGGGCCGGGCGCGAAGACCCGCTTCTCGTCATAGACCTCGTCGTTCGGCAGCGTGTGCTTGAGCACGATCTTCATCGACCCATCGGTCTCGATGAGAAAGGCGGCGTTGTAGGGCAGGGCGGCGCCGTCGAGCGGACCGCCGACCAGCACCGCCGGTCCGCCGTCGCCCCGCATCTCACCGGCCAGCGCGTCGAGCGCCGCGCGGAAATCGCGCCGGAAGCCCGGACGCAGCACCAGATCCTGAAGCGGATAGCCGCTGCCGAAGCACTCGCTGAACACCAGCAGGTCGGCCTTGCCGCGATACTGCGCGCGAAGGCGGCGGACGATGTCGAAATTGCCCTGGAGCGCGCCGACCGTGGGGTTGGCCTGGACGCAGACGATGCGCAGGCTGGAAGTAGTGTTGGACATGGCAAAGCTCCTTTGCCGAATGCCGCCGGTCTGTCCGGCGGGCTTGATCGTCATGGTGTGATGCGACCCCGACCATGTGTGCGGAAGCCGGCCGCGTTCAGTTGTTGGACAGGGCGATCAGGGTCTGGATGATGTGGTAGTGATCCTCGAACATCCGTTCGGGATCGATGTCCGCAATCGGCATCCAGCGCGCCGATCTGGCGTCGTCGCCGCCGCGCACCTTTGGAAAGCCTTCGTCGGTGGGCTTGAGCTGGATGAGGAAGGCCTGCGTCACCGTCCGCCCGCGGGTCGAGCGGTAGGGGTGATCGAAGATCTGGCTGGCGCGGATGCCGCCCTCCAGGAAGCCCGCCGGGATCTTGAGCTTCGTCTCCTCCCGCAACTCCCGGATCATGGCGTCCTTGATCCGCTCATGCTGGCCGACGAAGCCGCCGGGCAGCGCCAGCAGGCCGCGCCCCGGCAGGCCGCGGCGTTCGACCAGCAGGACATGGCCGGACAGCACCACCACCGCATCGGCGGTCAGGAATGTGGGAGGGTAGGGGGCATTGGCCCAGCCCGCCTTGTATTTGGCGATGTAGGCGCTTTCCTCGGCCAGCCGCTTGTACTCGTCGGTGTGCGCGAACTCCGCCAGGAAGGCGGCGACAGTGGCGGGCAGTGCCTCTTTCCACTCCTCCAGCGCCGCCGCCGCGTCGGCGAAATAGGCATCGCGGATCGGCGTCGCCGAAATGCCCTGGAAATTCGCGCACTCCACGGCGCCCCATTGCGGGAACATGCGCAGATAATAGCTGCTGTGGTCCTTCGAGTGGCCGATCAACCCGACTTTGGGGGGCGAGCCGTCGGCAGGCCGGTGATGCTGCACGACGACGCCATGCACCGCGGCCTGGACATCGCGGATCCATTCCAGGTCGTTGTAGCGGTCGATGAGGGGAAGCACCGTGATGCGCCCGCACTCTTCCGGCGTGAAGGCGCCCTCGATGCAGGAGCGCACCTCCTCAAAGCGGAAGGGATTGCGGTGGCTGCGCGCCTGACGCGACGATCCGACCAGAACGATCAGATGCCGACCCAGCGACAGGGCCCGCTTCATGACGGTGAGATGGCCGAGATGGAAGGGGCGGAAGCGGCCGACGAAGACCAGAAAATCGAAGCCTGAGGCGCCTTGGGCGCCGGGGGCCACGGTCTTCTGCGGCAAACACAGGGCTCCGGACTCGCGTCCGGTAGGAGAAACGATGGTCATGCTCAGCAAGCTCCTTGCTGAAAGAGCGCCGCAGTCTATCCGCGGCACACAAACGATACGGGCTCGGCCGGCATTTCTCAAGGTCACAAGATATGCTCTTTCGGAGCAATACCGTTGGCCGAGCCGCATGGCTGGCCGCAGCCTATCGCTCGCCTGTGCCGCCCACCTCGCGGAACCAGTCGGCATAGGGTGTCGTCCGGACCATGTGCCGGTTCAAGTCCGGCGCGCCGTCGGACCACCAGACGGGTCCCCGCTCGCCGAGCGCCCGCTTGGCCTGATCGACGGCGGCATGCGCCTCCGCTTCCGCGCTGTCGTCGCCGGCCCGCCTTGCGGTCGCCACGGTCCGGCGTGCCCGCATCAGATCGGCGACGAGGCCGGCGCGGGCCTCGTCGGACAAAGCCGGGTTGGCCGTGCGCCACAGACGTCCGCGCACGACGATGTAGCGGCCATCGGGGGTGGTGAGCGGGCTGGGTTTGCTGGACAAGAGAACCTCCGACGCGTCTGCTGCGTGAACAGCGCAGGCGTCGAAACGGCGCGTCAATCCGCGGCCTGGGCGCCCTCCTGTCCCGGATCCGGCAAATCGCCAGCATTCTCAAGCAGATTGGCCCCCATCCGGCCCATGAAGGCGAGCCGGCGGTCGAATTTCGTCTCCATGACGATGCAGGAGGTGGTGCGGATGACGCCCTTGATCATGTTGATCCGCGTCAGTTCGGTGTTCAGCTTTTCCAGCGTCTCCGTCGCGACATGGATGACGAAATCCCAGTCGCCGGAAATGGCATACACCGCCTGCACCGCTTCCATCGTCCGCATCTGGGCGATGACGTCGGAATAGGTCTTGTTGTTGCACACCGCCATGGTGAAGCAGTTGACGGTGTAGATCAGCTTGCTGTGGTTGATGCGGACCGAATAGCCCTCGATCACGCCGGCACTCTCCAGCCGCTGGATGCGCTCCTGCAAGGCCGTCCGCGACACGCCGATCTTGCGGGCCAGCGAAGAGGTCGGCTCCCGCGCGTTCTTTTGCAGCAGGGCGAGAAGCTGCTTGTCCTTGTCCGTCAGGCGGAACCCCTGCTCGTTGCCCGGCCCAGACATTCCCTCGTTCCCCCGCATCGGCAATCGACCCCTCAAGCGCCCTGACGCCGGGATCGCGATTCCTGCCAGAAATCCATCAGGCGCAGTCCCGTATAGACCAGTTCCGCCGCAGGGGGGCCGAAGATACCGCCATTCCAGGTCAAACCGTAAGGGGCGAAAAACCGGATGCGGTCGCTTTCGCCGGTGATCGCCTCGGCAACGACACGCCCGCCGATGGGGGCCGTGTTCATGCCATGCCCGCCGAAGGACGAACAGCTCCACAAACCGTCCTCGATTTTGGCGATGTGCGGCATCTTGTGGCGCGCGTAGCCCATCAGCCCCGACCACGCTTTTTCGATCCGCACATCGGCAAGGCCGGGGAAGACCCCGCCGATGTCCTGTCGCAACATGGCGGCAAGCCGCTGTTCGTCCTGTTCGCAGCGGGTGGTGATCCGTCCGCCCCACAGCAGTCGGTCGCCGTCGACGATGCGGTAATAGTCGGAGGACCGGCGGTCGTCGCCGACCGCGTCGGTGGTGGCGACGAAGTCCGCCAGCCGGTCGCCCAGCCGCTCGGTCAGCACGACATAGGTGGCGATCGGCAGGAAGGCCCGGCGCAGGGCACCAAACTCCGGTCCACCGTACCCGCCGCCGCACATCACCACATCGTGGCACAGGACCGATCCGTCCACCGCATCCACCCGCCAGCGCCCCCCGGAGCCGGGCGTGTCGGTGCGGCTCATGCCGATCATGGCGGTGCCTTCGAACAGGCGCCCGCCGGCGCCGGCGATCAGGTCGGCAAGGCCGAGGCAATAGTTCAGCGGGTGGAAATGGAAGCCGACCAGGTCGCGCAGGCCCTGGAAATAGAGGTCGCTCTTCAGCAGACCGCGCAGCGTCGGGCGGTCGATGTAGGTGAACTCGTAGCCGTAGCTTTGCGCCATGTGGTCGCGGTGGCGCTGCAACTGGCCGGCCGCCTCGTAACGGGTGACGCTGAGCTTTCCGGTCGTCGGGTTGCAGCCGGGCAGGGAGTTGCCGGCGATGGTGTCGCGGACGATCTCCACGCCTTCCACCGAAAGGCCGAACAGCGCGCGGGCATGGTCTCGGCCGCAGCGGGCCTCGATGTTGCGCAGCCCCTCCGACCAGCCCTGCAGGACGAAGCCGCCGTTGCGGCCGGATGCCCCCCAACCGATCCGCTGCGCCTCGATCAGCGCGACCGAGCGGCCACGCCGGATCAGCTCCCAGGCGGTCGACAGGCCGGCCAGTCCACCACCGATCACGCAGACGTCGACCGCCACCGTACCGCGCAGGGGGGCGTGGTCGTTCGCCGGGCGGCGGGTGGCGCTGTAATAGGTGTTCGGGTAGTCGAGCATGCCGGTTGGGTTCCGTTTGCCGGATTGGTATCGGGTAATCTGTAAGGCTTGTCGGAGGCCGGCTGCCGCGCAAGGAGGCGGCCGGCCTCCGACCGGTTATCTGGCGCCCGGCTTATTTGACGCCCCACTTATTTCGCGACGGTGTAGTCCATGCCGTACCACTTCTCCGACAGCGACTTCAGCGTGCCGTCCGCCTTCAGGGCGGCGACGATTTCCGTCAGCTTGGCGTTCAGCTCGGCATCGCCCTTGTCGATGGCGATGGCCAGCGGCTCGTGATAGGCCGGCTTGTCGTTGATGGCGCGGATCGGGTAGCCGCGCTTCACCGCCGCCTCGACGGTCGGCAGGGCGGACACGATGGCATCCACCCGCACGCCGTCGCCCAGCCGCAGATCGTCCAGCGGGCCGACGCTGTCGCCATAGGTCTTGACGGTGCCCGGCTTCACGTCGGCGGTGAACTCGGGAACGCCGACGGCGTCGATCTTCAGCTTGCCGTTGATGTAATCCTCTGAGGTCGTGCCGCCTTCGACCCCGATGGTCTTGCCGTTCAGCGCCGCGCGATTGTCCAGCTTCGATGTCTTGTGAACGGCGAAGACATAGGGCGTGTAGTAATAGATCGCCGGGAAGTCGAGGACGCGGGTCCGCCCGGTCGTCGGCGTCATCGATCCGACCGAGATGTCCCAGCGGCCATTCCAGTTGCCGGCGGTGATGATGCCCCATTCCGGCGTGATGAAGCGGGCGGTGGCGCCCAGCCGCTTGGCGATCTCCTTGGCCACCTCGACGTCGAAGCCGTCCAGCTGGTTGTCCTTGTTCATGAAGGACTGCGGCGGCCAGTTGGCGGCGGTCGCCACCACCATTTCCTTCTTCTGCGTGATGCGGTCCAGCGTGGCGCCGGCAATGGCTGCACCGTTGGAGATGGCGAGCGCGCCGAGGGCGACGGCGCCGAGGCACAGGGATTTGAGCAGGGTCATGGACGGTCTCCTGACGTGAGGGGAAGCCTTGGCGTTCGGACGATGTGAATTCTCGGGAAGTGACCGGGCCGGCTCAGTGGCGGTGGCCGCGCGCCAGACGGCGCTCCAGCCGGGCCTGCACCTGCTCCAGGACGATGGAGATCAGCCAGTAAAGGCCGGCGGCGGTGATCAGCATTTCCAGGTGGCGGAACTCGTCGCGGCCCTGGGTGCGGGCGAGGAACATCAGCTCCCACACGCCGATCACCGAGACGAGCGAGCTGTCCTTCAGCATGGCGATGAACTGGTTTCCGGTCGGCGGGATGATCAGGCGCAGCGACTGCGGCAGGACGATCAGCACCAGCGTGTGCATCGGCCCGAAGCCGAGGGCGCGCGCGGCCTCCCACTGGCCCTTGGGGATGCTCATGATGCCGGCGCGGAAGATCTCCGTCATGTAGGCGCCATAGCACAGCGACAGCGCCGCCACGCCGGCCGGGATCGCCCCGATGACGTAGCCGAGCTGCGGGATGCCGAGATAGATCAGGTAGATCTGGATCAGCAGCGGCACGCCGCGGAAGAAGGAGGTGTAGAAGGACGAGATGGCGATGGCGAAGCCGTTGTTCGACAGCCTCGCGATGGCGCCGACCATCGCCAGCACGAAGGCGATGGCGATGGAGATCGCCGAGATGTACAGCGTCGTGGCGACGCCCTGGGTGATCAGGAAGGACAGCTTGCTCAGGATGAAGCTGTAGGACAGGTCGAAACTGTAGAAGAACACCAGGAACAGGCTGAACACCTCCAGCCAGACGGCGGCGACCTGCAACCGCAGGCCGAGCCGGCCGATGAGATGGATGTTCAGCGTGAAGACCAGCGCAAGGCCGATGGCGGCCCAGACGGTCGCCAGGGACTCGCCGCCCGGCAGGGCCGCGACCACCGCTGCGAAGGGGGCGCCAAGGCCGGTGTGACCGATGCCGCCGACGATGCCGGCCACGGTGACGGCGAGCGCCAGCACGCCCAGGAACCACGCCTTGTTCGTCAATCTGTCCCGGCGCACATGGTCGTGGTACATGCCTGCGATTTTCCCTTCCGTGCGTTTCACCCACAGTCCGTTCCTCAGCCTGTACCGGCTGTGCGACGGGCGGTATCCGGCAATCCGCCGGTTCGCGAGGGAAAATTCGGAAAATCGCCGGGTCCAACCCGACGGTACGCCGGCCGGACCCGCCAAATTGAGCGGGCCGCCGTCGTAAGCGGGCGAAGGGCTTTTTTAAAGGTCGCCGGACCTCCGGCCTCTGGCCGGAGGTGACCTCATGCGCCGACGGCGATCACGCCGGTTCGGCAACCCGGCCGGCAGGCAGGCGTCGCAGCAGGGGGAGATCGGCCACGGTCCGGCAGCCGAGCAGGGCCATGGTCAGGTCGAGTTCATCCCGCAGGATCGCCAGCGCATGCTCCGCCCCCGCCTGTCCGCCGGCCGCAAGACCGAACAGCGGCGCCCGGCCGAGCAGAACCGCGGCGGCCCCGGCGGCCAGCAGCTTCGCCGCGTCGCTGCCGCGCCGCACCCCGCTGTCGGCCAGCACCGTCAGCCGGTCTCCGACCGCGTCCACGATCCGTGGCAGAACGGTGAGCGGCGACGGCGCGCAATCGAGATTGCGCCCGCCATGGTTGGACACCACGATGGCCTCGACCCCGGCGGCCGCCGCGCGCAGCGCATCCTCAGGCGCCAGCACGCCCTTGAGGATGATGCGCCCCTGCCAGCGGCGGCGCAGTTCCGCCACATCGTCCCAACTCACCCGGTCGCACAGCCGGATCGGGTCGTGCGCCGCGGCGTCGGTGATGCGGGTGCGGAACTGTTCGGGATAATGGGCGTATCCCGGCCAGCCGCCATTGGCCAGCAGGCGGAGCAGCACCCCGCCGGCCCAAGCCGGGTGGCGCGCCACGTCCAGGGCGCCGCGCAGGGACGGCGTGACCGGAACGCTGAATCCGTTGTGTCGGTTATACTCGCGCTTGGGCGAAACCGCGGTGTCCACCGTCAGGATCAGCGTGTCCACGCCGCAGGCGGCGACGCGGTCGAGCAGGCTGTGGGTCAGGCTGCGGTCGCGCCAGACATAAAGCTGGAACCACAGCTCGGCCCCGGACTCCGCAATGGCCTCGATGCTGGTGATCGACTGGGTCGAGACGCTGAAGGGGATGCCGGCGGCGCGGGCGGCGCGGGCCAGCAGCACCTCGCCGTCATAGCGGACCAGACCGGCGGCGGCGGTCGGCGCGACGACGAAGGGCATCGGGCGGTCGCGGCCGAACAGAGTCACGCCGGTGTGGCGTCCGCTGCAATCGACCAGCACCCGCGGCGTCAGTTCGGCCTGCGCGAAGCTGTCGCGCAGCCGGCGCAGGGAGGTCTCGTCCTCGGTGCCGCGGTCGATGTATTCGAACAGGCCGCGCGGCAGGAAACGGCGGGCGCGCAGCCGCAACTCGTCGATGTTCAGGCATGCCTGGTGGGCCGCCATGGGATCACCGCCTCCCGCGGGGTGGGGCCGCTATCGGGAATAGCCGCCGAATTTGTGGACGGAAATGGAGGCCGCAGCCACCTGGACATGGCGGGCGAGCTCCCGCTCGACCTGCTCCGGCGTCCAGCGCGTGGCCGGGACCGAGATGCTGAGGCCGGCCACGGCGCGGCCATGCTCGTCGGTGATGGCGGCGCCGACCGAGATGTCGCCCATCACCGCCTCGTTGATCAGCAGGGCATAGCCCTTCTCTCCGGCCTCCCGCACGCGGGCACGAAGCTGGTCGGGATCGCAGACCGTGAAGGGGGTGAGCGGTCGCAGGTCGGTGCGGGCCAGGATGTCCTCCTGCTCCTCCTCCGACAGGCGCGACAGGATGGCGGTGCCGGATGCCGTGTAGTAGGCGGGCAGGCGGCTGCCGACCATGAACTCGATGTTGACCAGATGCTTGCCGGGGAACCGCGCAACGTAGACGATCTCGGTGCCGTCCAGCTCCTGCATGTTGACGGTCTCGCCGACACTGCGGCTGATGTCGAGAAGATAGGGGAAGGCCTTCTCGATCAGCTCGTTGGCACGCAGGTAGTTGTAGGAGAATTGCAGCAGCTTCGGCGTCAGCGCGTAGTTGCGCGTGCCGTGGACGCGGCGCAGATACCCGAGGACCTCCAGCGTGTAGACCAGCCGCTGCGCGGCGCTGCGGTCCAGGTTGGCGGCTCTGGCGATCTCCGACAGCGGCATCTGCCGGTGCGGCCCGTCGAAGGCGTGGAGGATCTGGAAGGTCTTCTCGGTCGAGCCGACGAACAGCGAAGACTCGCGCGGGTCGGCCTTCTTTGCCTCCGGCTCCGCAGTCATACCGGCCGCAGTCGATTCAGCCGAAGCTCCGCCTGTTTCCGTCACGGCCTGTTCCGCCTTCGGCTTCCGTCCTGCTGTCCGCGTCATCGGCAATTCCCCAAGGCAGTCTCCATCCCGCCGGCCCCTGGTCCCGTGCTTGCGCGCCAGGGGCCGGCATGTCCACGCTAACGCATAGCATCCGGCGAACCGAATGCCACGCGCCGCGCGGTGCAACCCGTCATACCGGCTGGGCGGCCGGCATTCCCTCGTAAGTGACCAGCAGGCGGGACAGCTCGCGCCGCAGCGACTGCTTCAGCGGCTCGGCCGGCTCGCGCAGCGGCGCCAGCATCGTGGGAGCATGCACGCCGATCAGATCCATCACCGCCTTCATCGGGCCGGGGTTGGTCTCGGCGAAGGCGAGGTTCATCATCGGGATCAGCGTGCGGTGGATTTCCAGCGCCTTGTCCAGCTTGCCGGTGGAGGCGAGGTCGTGGATCAGCTTCCACGCCCGCGGCAGCAGGTTGGCCGTCACCACGATGCCGCCCCGGGCGCCCGACGCCACATGCAGCGGGAACAGCGTGTCCTCGCCGCTCAGCACCGCGAAGGAGGAGTCCACCCCCGCCACCGTGCGCAGGAAATGATACATGTCGGTGTTGCAGGCCTTCATGCCGACGATCCGCTCGTGCCGCGACAGCTCGTGCAGGATCTCCGGATCGATGGCGATGCGGGTGCGGTAGGGGATCTCGTAGATCAGGATCGGCACCGGCGATTCGTCGGCATAGCGCAGGAAATAGTCGCGGATGCCGGCCTGCGTCGGGTTGGTGTAGTAGGGGGTCAGCACCAGCAGACCGTCCACACCGGCGGCTGCGAAATCGCGGCCCGCCGACAGCGCGTCGTAATAGCCGGTGTCGAGCACCCCGGCGATCACCGGCCCGCGCTTCTCACCGGCCTCTGCCATCGCCTCGACCGACAGCTCGGCGAAGCGGATGCGCTGGTCCTTCGCCAGCGCCCCATACTCGCCGGTGCCGCCGAGCGGGACCAGCCCGTCGATCCCCTGGCGGAAAAGCCAGGAGAACAGCGCCTTGGAGGCCGCGACGTCGATGGTGCCGTCGGCAGTGACCGGCGTCGGGGTGGCGGGCAGGATGCCGCGAATCTTCGTGGCGTTGAGCATGTCTTGTCCTTGGAAGAAGCTGGTGGTGAAGGCGGTTGGTGAGCCGGTCTCAGCCGGCGAGGCTGCGGCGGCGCAGACGGTCCGCGACATAGATCAGGGTGGCGACGAACAGCAGCAGCCCGGTCGACACCGCCGCGATGACAGGGGAGACCTGCAGCGTCACCTCGTCCCAGAACTGCTTGGGCAGCGTGGCGCTCAGCCCGCCCGAGGAGAATAGGGAGATGGTCAGCTCGTCGAAGGAGGTGGCGAAGGCGAACAGGAAGGACGACAGCATGCCGGCCCCCAGGATCGGGAAGGTGACGTGCCGCAGCGCCGCCACCGGCCGGGCACCCAGGCTCTGCGCCGCGAGGTCGAGCCGGGTGTCGTAGTTGCGCAGCACCGCCATCATCGTCATGACCACATAGGGCACGGCGACGACGGTGTGGCCGATGACCAGACCCAGGATGGTGCCGACCAGACCCATCTGGGCGAAGACATAGAACATGCCGACGGCGATGATCATGCGCGGCACGACGATGGGCGACAGGATGAAGGCCAGCATGGCGCCCTTGCCCCGCATCTGGCTGCGCACCATCAGGAAGGCGGCGGGAACGCCGATCGCCATCGACAGCAGGCCGGTGCCGAACGCCACCACGATGGAACGCCACAGCGCCTGCATCCAGATCGGCGAGTCCAGCAGCTGCTGGTACCATTGCAGCGTGAAGCCCGACGGCGGCCAGGCGAGACCGCCCTTGCCGAAGGACAGCGGGATCATCAGGAAGGCCGGCAGGCTGATCAGCACCAGCAGCAGCCAGACGAAGGCGGTCAGCGCCACCGGACGCTCGGACCGGCCGCGGATGGGGAGGCGGCGCGGCACCAGGCCGATCAGCGCATCGCTGGCGGAGCCGAGCGCGGCCAGCACGCGCCCGCCCAGCCGCCGCATGGCGGTGTCGCGGTTGCGCACCACGGCGCTCTCGCCGGTCAGCGACGCGAAGCCGAAGACGCGGTCGTACAGCAGGAACACCACCAGCACGACCGTCAGCAGCAGGACCGAGATGGCACCGGCCAGGCCCCAGTTCAGCGTCTGCTGCACCTGATCGATGATCAGCTGGGTGATCATCGTCTCCTTCCGGCCGCCCAGCAGGGCGGGCACGATGAAGAAGCCGATGGCCGACACGAAGACCATGATCGCCGATGCTGCCACGCCGGGAAGCGACAGCGGGAAATAGACGGTCCAGAAGGCGGTGCCGGGACGGGCGCCCAGCGTGCCGGCGGCGCGCGGCAGGGTGCGGTCGATGTTCTCCATCACCGCCAGCATGGTCATCACCGCCAGCGGCAGCATGGCGTGCACCATGCCGATCAGAACGGCGCCGAAGCCGTAGAGCAGGTCGGCCGGGGTGTCGATGATGCCCAGCGACATCAGCGTGCTGTTGACGACGCCGTTGCGGCCGAGGATGACGACCCAGGCGAAGGCGCGCACCAGGAAGCTGGTCCAGAAGGACAGCAGGACCCAGAAGATCAGCCGGCTCTTCGCCGGGCCCTTGGCGATGGAGATCAGGTAGGCGACCGGATAGGCCGCGATCACCGCGACCACCGTCGTCGCCAGCGAGATCTTCAGCGTGATCCACAGGACGGTGATGTAGAGGCTGGAGGCGAACAGCTGGGCGTAGGGCGCCAGCGTGAAGCCCTGGCCGTTGTAGACGCTGAGCGCCAGCAGCTGCCCGACCGGGAAGACCAGGAAGGCGATGAGCAGCAGGACGAGCGGGGCGCCCATCAGCACCGGCTTGCGCCAGGCGGGTGGGGGCGAATGGCGTTTGGCGCCGGGGGCGTGGGTCATGGTCATGGACTGTCCGCTCATCTCACGCCGTCCCGGCCGCGCGGGCGGCATCGGCCAGCGTGTCGGCGATTACCACGGCGTCCCGGCCGCTCCAGGACAGCGTCAGCACGTCGTCGATGCGGACCGCGTCGTCGTCGTTGCGGGTGGGGAAGGCGGCGACCAGCGGCGGCAGCTTGCCGTCCAGCGGCTCCATATAGACCTTGGTCAGGCTGCCGGTGACCATCACCTCCGACACGCGGCCCTGGAGCCCGTCCGCAGCGCCGCCGCCCTTGCGGGCGACCGTCAGGTTCTGCGGCCGCACCATCACGCGCACCTCGGTGCCCGGCGGCAGGTCGTTGCCGTTGGCGAGCGCCCGGCCGGACACGCCCTGCGAGCCGAGCCCGATCTCGACCTCGTCGCCGCTGCGGCTGCCCAGGGCGGCGGGCAGGATGTTGGATTCGCCCAGGAAATCGGCGACGAACAGCGAGCGCGGACGGAAATACAGGTCGGCCGGCGTGCCCAGCTGCTCGATCCGCCCGGCATTCATCAGGCAGATGCGGTCGGACATCGTCATCGCCTCTTCCTGATCGTGGGTGACGTAGACGACCGTCGTTCCCAGCTCGCGGTGCAGGCGCTTGATCTCCAGCTGCATGTGCTCGCGCAGCTTCTTGTCGAGCGCGCCCAGCGGCTCGTCCATCAGGATGATCGACGGCTTGTAGACCATGCAGCGGGCGAGCGCGACGCGCTGCTGCTGGCCGCCCGACAGCTCGCGCGGGTAGCGGCCGGCGATGTGCGGCAGATGCACCATCTCCAGCGCCTCAAGCGCGCGCCGCTTGGCTTCGGTCGCCCCGACCTTCCGCATCTTCAGCGGAAAGGCGATGTTCTCCTCGATGGTCATGTGCGGGAACAGGGCGTAGTTCTGGAACACCACGCCGATATCGCGCTCATAGGGCGGGGCGTAGGTGACGTCCTGCGAGCCGATGCGCACGCTTCCCTCGTCGGGCGGCACCAGCCCGGCCAGCAGGCTGAGCAGCGTCGTCTTGCCGGAGCCCGACGGGCCGAGCAGCGTCAGGAATTCGCCGTCGGCGACGACGAGATCCGTCGGGGCGAGCGCCACGAAGTCGCCGTAGCGCTTGGCAAGACCCTGGACGGAAAGGCTGGAAGAAGACATGCGCGCCTCCTCGCGAAGGGGTGGGGCCGAAGGGGGATGGGGGCGGAAAGGGCGGGGAGGGGACACCGCACCGGCATCCCCCACCCGCTGTTCCTCAGCTCAGCAGCCAGGCGTTGTAGCGCTCGAGACCCTTCTGCTGGTTCTTCAGCCAGTAGTCGGCGTTGATCTGCACGCCGCGCTCGATGTTGGCCGGGAAGGTCGGGCAGTCGGGAGCGATCTTGGCGTCGATGTGCTTGAAGGCCTCCGGCTGGGTGACGCCGGCCGGGAAATACTTCACCAGCTCGGCCTGACGCTTGGCATCGGAGGCGAACTTGATGAACTGGCGGCAGGCGTCGGCGTTCGGGGTGCCGGCCAGGATCGCCCAGCTGTCGAGGCCCCAGATGTTCTGGTCCCAGACGATGCCGACTGGCGCGCCGGCGGCGATGGCGGCCTGCGGACGCGACACCCAGGTCGGGACCATGTCGACTTCACCCGACAGCAGCATCTGCTCGACCTGCGCACCGCTGGTCCAGAAGACGGAGATGTCCTTCTTGATGCGGTCCAGCGCCTTGAAGGCGCGGTCGAGGTCGCAGGGATAGACCTCCGAGGTCGGCACGCCGTCGGCCATCAGCGCCTGTTCGATGGTGTCGAACGGGTGCTTGCGCAGGGCGCGGCGGCCGGGGAAGTTGGCGACGTCGTAGAAGTCCTTCCAGGAGGCCGGCGCCTTGCGGCCCTTGAAGGCTTCGGTGCGGTAGGCCAGCACGGTGGTGTAGACGTTGGTGCCGACGCCGTATTCCGACATGTACTGCTTGGGGATCGAGGCGACGGCCGGATCGGCCTCCAGCCCGTGCTTCTCCAGCAGCGGCTTGTCGCCGCCCGTCAGCATCAGGATGGCCGGCTGGCTGATCTTCGCCATGTCCCAGGTGTAGGACTTGGCTTCCACCATCGAGCGGATCTGCGCGGTCGGCTCGGCATTGGCCTGGACGCCGACCACTTCGATGCCGGTCGCGGCGGTGAAGGGCTTGTAGAAGACCTCGCCATAGGCCTTGGTGTAGATGCCGCCGTCGTCGCGCACGACGATCCGCTTGTTCTGCGCGCGGGCCGGGCTCCAGATCGCCGGCATGGCAAGCGCGGCCGTGCCGGCGGCGCCGGCTTTCAGCAGGGTGCGGCGGGACCAGCCGGATTGGCGGATGCTCATGTCGGAACTCCTCTTGGTGAGCCGGAACGGCGGACGGAACGGCAGGAAACGATACGGAAAGGGCTTAGCCCGGCGGCAGCAGGCGGCCGGGGTTGAACAGATTCTGCGGATCCAGCGCCTGCTTCACCGCGCGCATCAGCGCCAGTTCGGCGGCGGGCTTGTAGCGCGCCATCTCGCCCAGCTGGACGCGGCCGACGCCGTGCTCGGCGCTGAAGGTGCCGTTCAGCCGGGCGGCCTCGTCGTTCACCGCATGGCGGATGGCGGCGGCGAGAGCCTCACGGTCGGCAACCGCATTCCAGGCGTCGAAGGTGAAGAAGGGGATGAAGTGGACGTTGCCGTCGCCGAGATGGGCGACGACGATCGACGGCAGATCCGGCACCAGCGCCTGCACCGCGGCAGTGGCGGCGTCGATGAAGGTCGGCACCGCCGACAGCGGCACCGCGCAGTCGGTGGTCAGGCCGACGCCGGCCTTCTTGTTGGCCTCCGACACGCTGTGGCGCACCTCCCACATGGCGTGGCGCTGGGAGTCGCTGGCGGCGAGCGCCGCGTCGGTCAGCAGCCCGTCGCCGAAGGCGTCCTCCAGGATCAGCTGAAGTTCCATGTCCAGCGCGTCGCCGTCGCTGTTGTCCGACAGCTCGATCAGCACATGCCAGTCCGCCGAAGTCTCGAGCGGGCTGCGGCGGCCCGGAACCTGTTCCACCACCAGATCGAGCTGGAGGCGGTTGATCATCTCGAAGGCCGACAGCCGGGCGCCGCAGCGCTGCTGCACGCGGGTCAGCAGCGTCAGCGCATCGGCGGGATCCGCCATGCCGACCCAGGCGACGGCATGGCGCGTCGGCAGCGGATGCAGCTTCAGCGTCGCCGCCGTGACGATGCCCAGCGTGCCTTCCGACCCGATGAACAGATGCTTCAGGTCGTAGCCGGTGTTGTTCTTGCGCAGGCCGTACAGGCCGGACCAGATGGTGCCGTCGGCCAGCACCACCTCCAGCCCCAGCACATTGTCGCGCGTGTTGCCGTAGCGCAGGACCGAGGTGCCGCCGGCGTTGGTCGCGATGGTCCCGCCGATCTGGCAGGAGCCTTCCGCGCCCAGACTGACCGGATAGAGCCGTCCCGCCGCCGCCGCCGCTTCCTGCACGGTGGCGAGCACGCAGCCGGCCTCGACCTCCATCGTGCTGTTGACCGGGTCGATGCTGCGAACCGCACGCATGCGGGCCAGATTGAGGATGACCGGGGCGAGGCCGCTTTCCCATGGGGTGGCGCCGCCGCACAGGCTGGTGTTGCCGCCCTGCGGCAGCAGCGGAATCCCGTGCTGCGCGCAGCAGCGCACCACCGCCGCGACCTGTTCGGCATTCGCCGGCCGGACGAGGCAGAGGGCCGGCCCGCGGTAGCGCCCGCGCCAGTCTTCCGTCGCCGCGTCCAGGTCGGATTTGGATGTCAGAACGGCGTCGGCGCCGATCAGGCCCGACAGCTCAGCGATCACGTCCACACGCGATCTCCTTGATCTGCATAGTGTTTGTTTGTAATCGCTATTCGATTACAGCAACTGAAATATGATAGCGCGTGATTGGTGAGCCAACAATCCACTTTTTGCATAGAGACCGAATTTTTGGATAGACGGCGAAATTTCCGGGATGGAAGCGAATGCCGGTCGGCCCTGGCATTACCGGGACGCCGTTCATGCGGTGGCGCGCACACTCGACCTGCGGTGGCGACCCTGCCATTATCCCGTGATTGCGTGGTGCAACGGGGCGGTCCAGCCCCCAGGGCGAGAGTCGATGAGCCTTTCGAGCGATACAGTGCCTACCGATCCCTCGGCGGGGGCGAAGCCCGGCCGGAGCCGGCCATCTTCCCGCCGTTTCGTCGTCATCGACTGCGAGACCACCGGTCTGTCGACGGCCGGCGGTGACCGCATGGTCAGCTTCGCCGCCATCGAACTGGCGGATGCGGTCCCGACCGGCCGCAGTCTCAGCCTCATCTTCAATCCGGGGCGCAAGTCGAACCCGCATGCGCTGAGGGTGCACGGGCTGCCGGACCATCTGCTTCGCCACCAGGATCCCTTCCACAGCGTCGCCCAGGACATCCTCGGCTTCCTGCAAGGCGCGGTTCTGGTCGGCCACAATGTCGGCTTCGACATCGAGTTCCTGCGGCATGAATTCGAACTCTGCGGCATTCGCTGGATGGCGAGCCAGTCGGTCTGCACCATGCAGCATGCCAGGGCGCAGGTGGCCGGGCGGGCGTCGCTCGACGCGGTGGCGACGCTGTTCGGCATCGATGTCGGGATCCGGGCGCGCTTCCACGGCGCCTTCGTCGATGCCGAGATCACCAGCCGCCTGTTCCAGAAGATGATCCTCGGCAGTGTGGAGATGCTGGCGGTTCCCCATCTGGCGCCGACGAACCAGATCGACCCGCCGCCGCTGGTCCTGCAACCGGCCGTTCCCATCACGCACGGCATCAATGGCTATGCCTTCGCCGTCACCGGCGAGCTGACCGGCCTGTCGCGCGAGGCGGTGATGGCCCGCATCCAGGCGCTGGGCGGACACTGGCATCACAGCGTCCGCAAGGACACCGACTATCTCGTCGTCGGCCATGCCCCCGGCGCCACCAAGCTCGACACCGCCGCCGCCCGGCGCGCCAAGTACGGCAAGCCCGACACCATCGACGAGGCGCAGTTCTTCGCCATGGTCGCGGCGTCCGCCACCCGCAGGCGGGCCTGACGCCCGCCCGGCGTTTTTTCATCGCGCGCTTAGCGCCGGCCGGCGACGGTGATAGAACTGGGTGCCCCCCAGTGTTTCACCCACCGGAGGAACGGCATGGCGCGGTGGCGGCGGTCCACCCGACCCGTTTCGGAAACAATCGAGTGCCGGCGCCGCTCATCGCGCCAAAACCTGTCCCCTTGCGGTCGCAGGGGCGGCGGATGGAACAGTGGAACAGGGCCGGAAAACCGTTCCATAGCGTTCCATCCGGCTCCGATGCGGCCGGCCCCAATGCGGCTCTTCGCGTCAGGCCGCGCGGACCTCTCCGATGAAGGCCTGGATCCGCTCGCGCAGCCGGTCGGAATCGTGCGACAGGCTGTCGGCGGCGCCCAGCACCTCCGTGGCCGCCTGTCCGACCTGCCCGGCGGAGCTGCTGACCTCGGCGATGTTGCCGGTCACCAGTTGGGTTCCCTGGGCCGCCTGCTGGATGTTGCGGCCGATCTCCTGGGTGGCGGCGGTCTGCTGCTCTACCGCCGAGGCGATGGCGCCGGCGATGGAATCGACGTCGTTGATGGTGCGGCCGATGGTCTGGATCGCCGTCACCGTGCCGTCGGTCACCGTCTGGATCTCGGCGATCTGGCTGCCGATCTCCTCGGTCGCCTGGGCGGTCTGGGTGGCGAGCGCCTTGACCTCCTGTGCCACGACGGCGAAGCCCTTGCCGGCCTCGCCGGCCCGCGCCGCCTCGATGGTGGCGTTGAGGGCGAGAAGATTGGTCTGGCTGGCGATGTTCTGGATCAGGCTGACGACATCGCCGATCCGCTGGGCGGCCTCGACCAGCCGGGCGACCAGCGCGTTGGTGCGCTCGCCCTCCTGCACCGCGTTGCGGGCGATGGCGGCGGCGGCGTTGACCTGCCGGCCGATCTCGCCGATGGAGCTTCCCAGCTGTTCCGACGCCGCGGCGACGGTGGCGACGTTGGCGGAGGACTGCGCCGTGGTGGCGGCGACGGTCGCCGCCTGTTCCCTCGTCTGCGAGGCGATGGCGGTCATGGTCTCGGCATTGCCGCGCAGATGGCGGGCGGCCGTCGCCACCGCCTGAACCACGTCCTGCACATCGGCGTCGAAGCGGTCGGCCAGCGCCCGCATGCCGGCCTGCCGGTCGCGTTCCGCCTGCAGCTTCTGCGCCTCGCGCTCCTCCTGCAGGGTGCGCATAGCGAGGCCGTTGCTCTTGAACACCAGCAGCGCGCGGGCGAGCAGCCCGATCTCGTCCTTGCGGCCGGCGCCCTGGATGTCGACCGCGAGATTGCCGTCGGCGATGGCCGTCATGTCGGCGACCAGCCGGTGCAGCGGCCGCACGACGAAAGCCACGATGATGGAACCGAACAGGCCGAAGGCGACCAGCAGGCCGACACCGGCGACACCGTACAGGCGGGTCATGACGCTGGAGGACAGCGCCAGCGCCCGGTCCTCGGCGCGCTTGGTCTCTTCCAGGCTGTGCTCCACCCGCTCCGACAGGGCCGCGTTCAGCTTCTGCCGGACCGGGCGGCCGACGTCGATCGACACGCGGATCGCGCTGTCGGTGTCATAGGCCCGCGCCAGCTCCACCGCCTTCTGCGACACCCGTTCATACTCGCCGACGATGGATTTGATCCCGGAGATCGCCTCGCGGTCGGCCGGGGCGTCGTAGGCCGCGGCCAGACGGTCGATGGCGGTCAGCGCCTTGCCGATGTTGTCCTTGTAGGTCGCGAAGGCGGCGTCGATGCGCTCGCGCGTGCCGGCGACCAGCGCGTTGGATTCAGCGTCCATCGCATCGCCCATGGCCGATTGGATGGTCAGTGCCGCCGACAGCCGCCCGGCCACCACATCGGTCACCCGGCTCGTGGAGGCGGTCAGGTCGACCAATGCCGATCTGGCCGTCCAGACCACGCTGCCCATGACGGCAAGCAGCAGGACCGCCGGGATGAGCAGCTTGTGAACCAGTTTCCGATCGGAAAACCAGGCGTGCAGGGCCATGGGATATCTCTTTCCAAGGACGATGGAGTGGATCGGGGGCGTTCTGCCCAAGGCAACCGGCGGCAACGGGATCAGGAAAACCCGAGCCCAATTAATTAATTGCTATACGATTGCAATGACTGGAATATGATAGACAATAGTTTGTGTCCGAACAAACGGTTTTTCTTGCGCACCGTGTGCCGCAGACAGGACCGCCGCAATCAAAGCGGTAGTGAATTGTTAACCCAACCGGGAGGCAGTAGCGGCAGATTGCCGCTTATCTCTGGAAACAGTGTGGACATTCGCTATGATCGCGCGGTCATACCCCTGTGCGATGCCTCACCGAAGCTGAGAATGCCAACCGATACCCCGCCGCCCGATGACGCAGCCATCCCGTCCGCGGCCGCAGCGGAGGAGCCGGCAACCGCGCCGTCCGTGCTGATCGTCGATGACGAGGAAGGCATCCGCAATTTCCTGTCGCGCAGCCTGGAGCGGCGCGGCTGGCGCGTCACCACGACGGGCAGCGCCGAGGACGCCGCGCTTCATCTCGAACGGCACTGTGTCGATCTGATCATCCTCGACATCGCCCTGCCGGGACAGTCGGGCCTCGACTGGCTGAAGGAGTTGCAGGCGGCCGGCTTCGGCGGCGATGTGATCCTGATCACCGCCTTCGCCGACATCGACACCGCCATCGAGGCGTTGCGGGCCGGGGCGGCCGATCTGATCCTGAAGCCGTTCCGGGTGGAGCAGATCGTCAGCGCCATCGCCCGCTGCATGGAGCGCACCCGGCTCCAGCGCGAGAACTTCGTCCTGCGGCGGCAGCTGGCCAAGCGGCGCGGCACCACCGACGAGATCGTCGGCCGCTCGGCGGCGATCCTGCGTCTGCGGGCGCTCATCGAACGGGTAGCACCCTCGCCGTCCACCGTGCTGATCGAAGGGGAGTCCGGCGTCGGCAAGGAGTTGGTGGCGCGCGCCCTGCACACCCGCTCGCACCGGGCCGAGCGGCCCTTCGTGGCGCTGAACTGCGCCGCCGTGTCGGCCGATCTGGTGGAGGCCGAGCTGTTCGGCCATCTGCGCGGCGCCTTCACCGGGGCCAAGGAGGCGCGCAAGGGGCTGTTCTATTACGCCCATGGCGGCACGCTGTTCCTGGACGAGATCGGCGAACTGCCGCTGGCGCTGCAATCGAAGCTGCTGCGCGTTCTGGAGGAGCGCCGCATCCGTCCGGTCGGCGGCGAGCAGGAGCTTCCGGTGGACGTCCGCGTGGTGGCCGCAACCAATCGCGACTTGAAGGCGGAGGTCGCCGCCGGCCGGTTCCGGGCGGACCTGTTTTACCGGCTCGCCGTGATGACCCTGCGCGTTCCGCCGCTGCGGGAGCGGGGCGACGATGTGGTCGAGCTGGCGCGCCGCTTCATGGGGGTGCTGTCGCTGCGCCTGGGGGTTCCGCCGCTGGATATCGACCCGCCGCTCGAAGCGGCGCTGATCGCCCATGGCTGGCCCGGCAACGTGCGCGAACTGCGCAACCTTGTGGAGCGCGCCCTGCTGTTCGGCGAGTTCCCGCTGGAGGATCTGGGTCTGTCGGTCTGTGTCGCCCCGGAGGGGGCCGGCGCCGACGCGGCCGGCGGGCAGACGCTGGCCGAGGTCGAAAAGCGTCATATCCTGGCCGTGCTGGCCGATTGCGGCGGGAACCGGGCGCGGGCCGCCGCCCTGCTGGGGGTGTCGCGCAAGACGCTCGACCGCAAGTGGGCCGAATGGGGCGTCTGAGCCGCCTGCGCGCCGCGCTGGACGAGCGTCTGACACCCTTCACGGGATCGGTCCGCCACAAGCTGCTGGCGCTGGTCCTGGCACCGCTGCTGCTGGGCATGCCCGCCCTGCTGCTGATCGTCTGGTACTGGGGCACCCAGGGCTACAACCAGCTGCTGATCAACAAGGTCAGCGCCGATCTCGGCACCGCCCGGCAGGTGTTCGACCGCGTGCAGGGCACGGTCGGCGACGGGCTGGCGGCGCTCGCGGCCTCCCACCGCCTGGCGCTTGCGCTCGAGCGGCGGGAGGGCGGCAGGCTGGAAGCGCTGCTGGACGAGACCGCGCACCGGCAAGGGCTGGACTTCCTGCTGCTGCTCGATCCGCAGGGCCGGGTGCGGGCCGGCGGCGGAGCGGAAAAGGCCGGATCGGAAGGGGCCGACCGGTCCGGCTGGACGGTGGTGCGCTCGGCCTTGCGGGGCGACGGCACCCACGGGCTCGACGTGCTGGAGCCGGAGCATCTGGCCGCCATCGACCCGTCCCTGCCGGCCCGTACCCTCATTCCGCTGGTGCCCACCCGCAACGCCGCCTCCACCGCGCGCAGCGTGGAGGACCGGGCACTGACCATCCACGCCGCAGTGCCGATATTCGGGCTCGACGGCGAGATTCTCGGCGTGCTGGAAGGCGGCACGCTGCTCAACGGCAGCCAGACCATTGTCGACCGCATCAACACCGTCGTCTATCAGGAGGCGTCGCTGCCGCTGGGCAGCCAGGGCACCGCAACCCTGTTCCTCGACGACACCCGCATCGCCACCAATGTCCGCCTGTTCGAAGGGGAGCGTGCGCTCGGCACGCGGGCGTCGGCGGCGGTCTACCGCCGGGTGATGGGCGAGGGGAGGGTGTGGCTGGGCTCCGCCTTCGTGGTGGACGACACCTATGTCTCCGGCTACGAGCCGCTGCTCGACACCGAAGGGCGGCGCATCGGCATGCTCTATGTCGGCTTCCTGGAAGCGCCGTTGCAGGACGCGCTATACCGCGCCATGACCGGGCTGGTCCTGGCGTTCCTGGCTGTTTCCGCGCTCGGAACATTGGCGGATCTGCGCTTCGCCCAGGCGATTTTCCGGCCGCTCGAACGGATGAACCGGGTCATCGCCACCATCGAGGCAGGCGACGAGACGGCGCGCGCCGGGCCGAGCCGGAGCCGGGACGAGCTTGGGCGGCTGTCGCGGGCCTTCGACCAGCTGCTGGACTCGCTGGCGGCCCGCCGGCTGGAGTTGCAGCGGTCGGCCGAAGACCTCGACCGCAAGGTCGCCGAGCGCACGGCCGAGCTGGAAAGCGCCAATGCCACGCTCCGGCAGGCCAGCCGCCAGCTGGTGCTGAGCGAGAAGCTGGCCGCCATCGGCCAGCTGACCGCCGGGGTCGCCCACGAGATCAACAACCCCGTCGCGGTGATCCAGGGCAACCTCGACCTGCTGGGCGAGGTGCTGGGCGATGCCGCCGCACCGGTGAAGGACGAGATCCGCCTGATCGACGAGCAGACCCGGCGCATCCAGACCATCATCGCCAAGCTGCTCCAGTTCGCCCGGCCGGGCGACTATGCCGGGCAGGCGGAGCCGGTCGACGTCAACGCGGTGGTTCTCGACTGCCTGCTGCTGACCCGCCACACCATGGGGCGCCGCCGCATCGCGGTGGAAACCAGCCTGACGGCGACGGTGCCGGTCGAGATCAGCCGGGGCGAGTTGCAGCAGGTGCTGGTCAACCTGATGGTCAACGCCGTCCAGGCGATGCCGGACGGCGGCACGCTGACCATCGAGACCGCCGACACGCGTTTTCCGGAGAATGGCGAGGCGGGCGTCGTCCTGTCGGTCCACGACACCGGACACGGCATCCAGCCCGACTGTCTCGGCCGCGTCTTCGACCCCTTCTTCACCACCAAGAAGTCCGAGGGGACGGGGCTGGGCCTGTCGATCAGCTTCGCCATCGTCCAGCGCCAGGGCGGCCACATCGCCGTGCAGAGCCGGCCCGGCCTTCGCACCACCTTCACCGTGACGTTGCGCCGGATAGCCCGCTTCGCCGGCCGGCCCGGCGAAGCGGCATCCCCATCGGTCCTGTTCCGCGACGAGTGAACCGGTCGCTCATTCCCCCTTGGCAAGGAATGGGTTGCCGCCGATCCGCTGGAATCCCTCGTCGCCGACCAGGATGTCGAGGGCGAAGGAGGCGAGGTCGTCGGCCACCGGGTCGAGGCCGGGCGCCTTCTCCATCAGGAACAGCTTCAGATAGCCATTGCAGGATTCGCAGGTTTCGGCACGCGCCGGGTCGTTGGACCCGTTGCCGGAATCCTCCCCCGCCTCGATCAGCCGCAGGTCGATCCGGTTGCCTTCGCCGCAGGCCACGCAGGCGCTGCGGACATGGTGCCATGCTGTATGGCAGAGGCCGCAATGGAGATAGCGCAGCCCGCCGATCTCGCTCCCGGTGTGGATCACGCCGGCAACCGGCGCGCTTCCGCAAACCGGGCAGTGGCCGGCCACCGCCGAGGCGGAGACCGCACCGGCCTCCAGTCCGCCGGCGTGGCGGGTCCAGGCGACCTGAAGGGCGGCGACGATGAAGGGTGCGCCGCCGATATCCTCCCGCTTCGCCTCGCCGGCCAACAGCCGCGCGGCCAAGGCGTTCAGCGCCTCCCCGTCGCTCCAGGGCAGATCCTCCAGCGCGTTCTCCGCCGCCGCCGGAAGCGTGCCGCGCAGCCGGCAGCGCAGCTGTTCCAGGTCGGAAAGCCAGCCTGTCTCCGGCGACGCCAAGGTTTGGATCGCGGTCAGCGCGTGCTGGACATCGCTCAACTGCGCCATGAAGGCCAGCCAGGAGGACAAGCGATGACCGCTGGCGAGGCTGCGAAGACGTTTGGCGCGGTGCTGAAACAGCTTGCCGGCATCCGGCAGGCGCACGGGGGACGGCGACCGGCCGGGCTCCAGTCCGGCGGCGGCCATGGCTTCGGCCATCGCCCCGCTGACGGGAGTGGATCCTTCGGTAGCAGTGGCGTGGCGGTGCTGGGACATGGGGGCCGTCTCTCATGAGGTTGCGCCCGCCGTCCGTTGCAATTTCCGTACAAGCCGGCCGAGCCGCCTTTTCGCAGTGGAAAGTGCCAATCAGCCTAACCCTTATGTGGACATTCTGTCCCTCCGATCCGGACAGAATGTCCATAAACACGTTAAGGCCATGACGGAAAGCCACAGGATTTGAGGGCTTTTCCGGACTGGCACGGAACCTGCCTTGGGCGCGCCCAAAACAGCGCCAATCCGGGAGGAACCATGCAGCTCAGTCGTCGGCAATTCATGAAGGGAACGGCGGGGGGAATCGCGGCCTCCAGCGTTGCGGCGCTGGGGTTCCTGCCGGCGACTGCGCTGGCCGAGGTGCGGCAGTTCAAGCTGGCCCGCGCCAAGGAGATTCGCAACACCTGCCCCTACTGTTCGGTCGGCTGCGGCCTGCTGATGTACAGCCTGGGGGACGGCGCCAAGAACGCGAAGGCGGAGATCGTCCATATCGAGGGCGACCCCGACCATCCCGTCAGCCGCGGCTCGCTCTGTCCGAAGGGCGCCGGCCTGCTGGACTTCATCCACAGCCCGAACCGCCTCAAATATCCAGAGGTGCGCGAGGCCGGCAGCAGCGAGTGGAAGCGCATTTCCTGGCATGAGGCGGTCGAACGCATCGCCCGCCATATGAAGGACGACCGCGACGCCAACATCGTCGTCAGGAACGACCAGGGCGTGACGGTGAACCGCTGGGTGTCGACGGCGATGCTGACCGCCTCGGCCTCGTCGAACGAGACCGGCATCCTGACGCAGAAATTCATGCGCTCGCTCGGCATTGTCGGCACCGACGCGCAGGCCCGCGTCTGCCACGGCCCGACCGTGTCGGCGCTGGCCTCCACCTTCGGGCGAGGGGCGATGACCAACACCTGGGTGGACATCTCCAACGCCGACTTCATCCTGGTGATGGGCGGCAACCCGGCCGAGGCGCACCCCGTCGGCTTCAAATGGGCCATCGAGGCGAAGAAGAGGGGCGCCCGGATCGTCGTGGTCGATCCGCGCTTCAACCGCTCCGCCGCCGTGGCCGACGAGTATGTCCCGATCCGCGCCGGCTCCGACATCGTCTTCCTGGGCGGCGTCATCAACTGGCTGATCGCCAACGATAAAATCCAGTGGGAGTATGTGAAGGCGTTCACCAACGCCTCCTACATCGTCGACGAGGGTTTCGGATTCGAGGACGGCCTGTTCTCCGGCTTCGATCCGGCCAAGGGGCAGTACGACCGCAAGAGCTGGAACTACGAGTTCGACGAGGCGGGCAACGCCTGCACCGACCCGACGCTCCAGCATCCGCGCTGCGTGTGGAACCTGATGAAGGCCCATTACGCGCGCTACACGCCCGACGTGGTGGCCGACCTGACCGGCAGCCCGAAGGACGGCTTCCTGACGGTCTGCCGCTATCTGGGCGAAACCTCGGCGCGCGAAAAGGTCGGCACGATCCTCTACGCGCTCGGCTGGACCCAGCACACGGTCGGCGCCCAGAACATCCGCACCATGGCGATGATCCAGCTGCTGCTGGGCAACATCGGCATGCCCGGCGGCGGCGTGAACGCGCTACGCGGCCATTCCAACATCCAGGGCCTGTCCGACCTCGGCCTGCTGTCCACCAGTCTGCCCGGCTATCTGACGCTGCCCAACGAGAAGGCGCACCCGACGCTCGCCGACTATCTCGCCAGGACGACGCCCAAGGCGCAGCAGCCCGGCCAGCTCAATTTCTGGAGCAACACGCCGAAATTCTTCGTCAGCCTGATGAAATGGTTCTGGGGCGACAACGCCACCCGCGACAATGACTGGGGCTATGACTGGATCCCCAAGTGGGACAAGATGTACGACGTGCTTCAGGTCATGGACCTGATGCACAACGGCAAGGTCAACGGGTTGATCGTCCAGGGCTTCAACCCGCTGACCTCCTTCCCCGACGCGCGCAAGACCGCCGCCTGCTTCTCCAAGCTGAAATACATGGTGGTGATCGACCCGATCGCCACGGAGACGGCGTCCTTCTGGCGCAATCACGGCGAGATCAACGACGTCGACACCGCAGCCATCAAGACCGAGGTGTTCCGCCTGCCGTCGACCTGCTTCGCCGAGGAGGATGGCGCCATCGTCAATTCGGCGCGCTGGCTGCAATGGCACTACAAGGGCGCCAATCCGCCGGGCGAGGCCAAGACCGACCAGGAGATCATCGCCGAGCTGTTCGTCGCGCTGCGCGGCCTCTACCGCCGGGACGGCGGCACGGCACCGGAGCCGATCCTCAATCTCTCCTGGCCCTATCGGAACCCGCTGGAACCGACGCCGGAGGAACTGGCGAAGGAATTGAACGGCCGGGCGCTGGCCGACATCCCCGACCCGAAGGACCCGACGAAGTTCCTGGCCCGCAAGGGCGAGCAGCTTCCGGGCTTCGCGCTGATGCAGGATGACGGCTCCACCCTGTCGGCCTGCTGGATCTTCGCCGGCTGCTGGACCCAGGCGGGCAACCAGATGGCGCGGCGCGACAACTCCGATTCCGGTCTCGGCAACACACCGGGCTGGGCATGGGCATGGCCGGCCAACCGCCGCATCATCTACAACCGCGCCTCCTGCGATCCGTCGGGCAAGCCCTGGGATCCGAAGCGCACGCTGATCGCCTGGACCGGCGAGCGGTGGGCGGGCGCCGACGTGCCGGACTTCAAGATCGACGCGGCGCCCTCCAGCGGCATGAACCCCTTCATCATGAATCCGGAGGGCGTCGGCCGCCTGTTCGCCACCGACAAGCTGGTGGACGGCCCATTCCCCGAGCATTACGAGCCGATGGAAAGCCCGCTCGGCACCAACCCACTCCATCCGAAGGTGGTCACCAGCCCGGCGGTGCGCATCTTCCCCGCTGACAAGGCGCGGCTCGGCACCCATGACCAGTTCCCCTATGTCGGCACCACCTACCGCCTGACCGAGCATTTCCAGTTCTGGACCAAGAGCGTGGCGCTGAACGCCATCGCCCAGCCCGAACAGTTCGTGGAGATCGGCGAGACGCTGGCCGCCGAGAAGGGCATCCGCACCGGCGACACCGTGAAGGTCAGCTCGCGGCGCGGCTTCATCAAGGCGAAGGCGGTGGTGACCAAGCGCGTCAAGGCGCTGACGGTCAGCGGCAAGACCATCCATCAGGTCGGCATCCCGCTGCACTGGGGGTGGGAGACGGTGGCGCGCAAGGGCTACCTGTCCAACACCCTGCCGCCGGCCGTCGGCGACTGCAACACCCAGACGCCGGAATACAAGGCGTTCCTCGTGAACGTCGAGAAGATCGTGGGAGCGTAACGCCATGACCTCGTCATCCCTGGACATCCAGCGCCGCTCGGCGAGCCCAACCGCGGTGGCCGAGGCGCGGAACCCGGCCGAGATCGCCCAGCTCATCGACGTGTCGGTCTGCATCGGCTGCAAGGCCTGTCAGGTCGCCTGTTCCGAATGGAACGAACTGCGTGCCGATGTCGGCACCTGCGTCGGCGTCTACGACAACCCGACCGACCTGTCGTCGCAGGCCTGGACCGTCATGCGCTTCGCCGAGGTGGAGGAGAACGGCAAGCTGGAGTGGCTGATCCGCAAGGACGGTTGCATGCATTGCGCCGAGCCCGGCTGCCTCAAGGCCTGCCCGTCGCCGGGCGCCATCGTCCAATACAAGAACGGCATCGTCGACTACAACCAGGATAACTGCATCGGCTGCGGCTATTGCGTGTCCGGCTGCCCGTTCAACGTGCCGCGCCTCAGCCCGAAGGACGGCAAGGCGTACAAGTGCAACATGTGCTCCGACCGCGTGGCGGTCGGGCTGGAGCCGGCCTGCGTCAAGACCTGTCCGACCGGCGCCATCCAGTTCGGCTCGAAGGAGGACATGAAGGAGGTCGCGGCCACCCGCATCGCCGACCTCCAGAGCCGCGGTTTCCAGAATGCCGGCCTCTACGACCCGCCGGGCGTCGGCGGCACGCACACGATGTATGTGCTGCACCATGCCGACAAGCCGGAGCAATATTCCGGCCTGCCCAACGATCCGTCGATCAGCACGGCGGTCGGCCTGTGGAAGGGCGCCTTGAAACCGCTGGCGACGGTCGGCATCGCCGCCGCCGGCCTGTTCGGCTTCTTCCACTACATCACGGTCGGTCCCAACCGGGCCGATGACGACGCCCACCACGACGCCCACGACGACGCAAAGGCGGACACCCGCGAGGAGGACCGGTCATGACGGACAAGGCGCAAAATCCGGCCGCGCAAAATCCGGCGAAGGAAAAGCTGATCCAGCGCTACAGCGCCGCCGAGCGGATCAATCACTGGGTCGTCGCGGTCTGCTTCGTGCTGCTGGCGATCTCCGGTCTGGCCTTCTTCTACCCGGCCTTCTTCTGGCTGACCGGCGTGTTCGGCACGCCGGAACTGGCGCGCATCGTCCATCCCTTCGTCGGGGTGGTCATGTTCGTCGCCTTCGGCCGGCAGTTCTTCCGCTACTGGCACCACAACCTGCTGAACCGCGAGGACATCCGCTGGATGGTCGCGGTGAAGGAGGTCATGAAGGGCAACGAGGTCGGCGACATCGGCCGCTACAACGGCGGCCAGAAGGGCATGTTCTGGGTGATGGTGCTGTGCATGGCAGCATTGCTGGGTTCGGGCGTGATCGCGTGGCGACCCTATTTCGCCGCCTCCTTCCCGATCCCGGTCATCCGCATCGCCCTGCTGGTCCATGCGACGAGTGCCGTGGTGCTGATCTCCTCGATCATTGTGCATGTCTACGCGGCGCTTTGGGTTCAGGGCACGATCCGCGCAATGGTCGAAGGCGTTGTTACCCATGGCTGGGCCAGGAAGCACCATCCGCGCTGGTATCGCGAGACCACGGGCAAGAAGGTCTGAACCTGAGGAGACTGACATGCCGCTCGACATGCTGACCGACCCTTCGGACGGGACCGCCTTTCCAACCGTCCACCGCACCGCCGTCCTGCGGCTGGAGCAGGGGCGGGCGGAGGCCTGCGACGACCTTGTGATCGAGGAGGTCCCGGTCGCGCTGGTCTACAACCGCATTTCCCATGCGGTGATGCTGGCCTCACCCGAGAACCTGGACGATCTGGGGCTGGGCTTCAGCCTGTCGGAGGGCATCCTGGCCGGTCCGGACGAGCTGTTCGACATCGCCGTCAGGGAAGGCTGCGACGGGCTGGAGGTCCATATGGACATCCCGCTGGAACGCTTCATGGCCTTGAAGGACCGCCGCCGCACCATGACCGCGCGCACCGGCTGCGGCCTGTGCGGGGTGGAGAAGCTGGAGGCGGTGGCACGGGTCAAGGACAGGGTGGTGCGCGGCACACCCGTACCGGTCGCCGCCGTGACCCGCGCCCTTGCCGGCTTCGCCGAGCACCAGCGCCTGCACCGCCTGACAGGCGCCGTCCATGGCGTCGCCTGGGTCGATCGGTCGGGCGCGATCAAAGCGATCCGCGAAGATGTCGGCCGGCACAACGCGCTCGACAAGCTGATCGGCTGGATGGCGCGCATGGGAATCGACGCCACCGAAGGCTTCATCCTGACCTCCAGCCGGGCCAGCTTCGAAATGGTCCAGAAGGCGGCGGTTGCCGGGGTCGGATGCCTCGTCGCCATCTCCGCTCCGACCGCACTGGCCGTGCGGCTGGCGGAGGGGTGCGGTTTGACGCTGGCAGGCTTCGCGCGTGACGAGCGCATCGTGGTCTACAGCCATCCCGGCCATTTCATCGTGTGAAGGCCAGGGATCGCGATTGCCCGTTCTTGCAATCGATAAAACCGAACGCCCCGGCTCGATGGAGCCGGGGCGTTCGCATGTCTGGTTTGGTCGGCGAGAGCCGGGGACCGGCCGATCCCGTCAGCAGCGACCTGACGACGTTGACGAGTCCGGCTGCCGCAGCATCCGCGATGCCAGCAGCCTGCGCGGGACGTGGCGAGCCAGCCCCATGGCGATGCCGGCACCGTGCAGCATCGCAGTGGAGAGAACGAAGCCCAGCCCATAGAGGAGCGGCTCAGCGGTCTGCGGCATCTCGGTGCCGTGGGCATGGCCATGCAGGACGGCGAAGGCGCCGACCAGGAGCGCGGCGGCGGCGACCGGCACCCGCCTGTTCAGCAGCACCAGCAGCCCGAGCACCGCCACCGAGGCGGCGATCCCGGCCTCCACCGCCGGCAGTTCGATCCCCGCCATGCCGAGCGCGGCACCGCCGGACAGCATGGCGATGAAGGCGGCCGGCAGCATCCAGATGGCGCGGCCGCCGTTCTGTGCCGCCCGGATGCCGACCGCCACCATGGTCAGCAGATGGTCGATGCCGGTCAGCGGGTGGAGCACCCCCTGAAGGAACATCGCGTCGCCGGCATGGCCGGTGTGGGCAGCGGCCGGCAGAGCCAGCGTCGCCGCCAGAACGCCGGCGAGGCCGGCGGAAAACAACCTGTTCATCGGAACGATCTCCTCGTGGGGTTCGGCCGGCAACGCCGCCCGTGTCAGGCGAGCAGGGAGGCTTTCAGGTGCCCTCGCCCGGCCTCTGCCTCGTCGATCTGACGAAGCAGGTCGAGGGTGACCCGTGCGTCTGCTTCCTCGACGCGGGAAAGTGCGAAGCCAAGATGGACCAGGACCCATTGCCCGATCAGGTCGCTCAGGGCATCGCCCGGTTCGGCGATGCAGGAGAGGTCGATTTCCCGCCTTTCGCCCAGGATGTCGGCGACGGCGAGCATCCGCCGGACATCGGCGATGGCGATGATTCTGGCCGGTACTCCCAGGCACATGGTCGGTCTCCTTCTCGCCGCGGTCACGCCACTTCCAGTTCGACCAGCGTCAGGTCGTCGCCGCCGCGGGGGGACAGGCGCAGGCCACCGCAGACCGGGCAGGGGGAGAGGCGCGTCTGAACCTCCCTTTCGCTTGAGCAGTCTTCACACCAGACCAAACCGGGCGGCTGTTGAATGTCCACCGTCGCTCCCTCGGCCAACGTATCGCGCCTGACCACGTCGAAGGCGAAGCGAAGGGCCTCCGGATCGACGCAGGCGAACCGCCCCACCGCCAACCGGATCCGCGTGACCCGATGGAAGGCGTGGCGCTGCGATTCCTCCTGCAGCAAGTCGATCAGGCGTTCGCACAATGAGAGTTCATGCATCGTCCTTCTCCACGATGGGAGCCGGAAGTACCGAGCGGCAAAAGGCATCGGCTCGAAAGGCCTCAAAGGGATATCACCGCCACTTGACTGCTGCAAATTATAAATTGGAACAATGGCAGTTTTCATAAAACAATACTGTCTGATAATGAATTTCTATCGCTCAATAGATAGTATTTATTCAGATATCTTCGGAGAATATTTGGCATGAGCCGGAATGTCACATGTCGTTCTGCGGCGGCTTGGTGCAGAATCGGGCAGCGGGCGCTTGGCTGACCTTGCCGCCGGGTTCGATGCTCCAGGGACCGGGCCGCGCCGACGGTAGACCATGACGGACCGTCCAGCCGGCGCCCGCACCTCACCGTCCGCAATTGCCGCCACCGCCAGGGTTTGGGCCCTACCATGGAACATGCAACCGCCTGTACCTCCCCGCCGTCCGCCGCACTTTCCCTGGGTCGCCCGCTCTCCCACCACGGACTCCGGCGGGTGCAGGCGATTGTCCGCACGGATTCCGGCTTCGACCGACGGGAAGAGAAGATCGTCGACGAAATGCCGGTCGGGCTCGTCTATGCCGACGATCTCTTCGCCGTCATGCTGGCGACGCCCACCGACCTGGAGGATTTCGCCACCGGCTTTTCCCTCAGCGAGGGGATCGTCGGCAGCGCCGACGAACTGGCCGTCACCGCCATCGATGAACTGACGGACGGCGTCCGCATCCGCATGCAGCTGCCGGTGGAGCGGCTGGCCGCCCTGCTTCGTCGCAAGCGCAACCTGATGGGTGGGTCCGGCTGCGGCCGTTGCGGCACCGACAGTTTCGCCGAAACCCTGAGACCGCTCGATCCGGTCCGCTCCGCCGCCTGCATCGAACCGGACGCGATCATCCGTGCCATGGCGGCCTTGCCGGCGGGGCAGAGCCTGAACCGGGAGACCGGCGCCGTCCATGCCGCCGGCTTTGCCCGGCCCGATGGCGGACTGGTGGCGGTGCGTGAGGATGTCGGCCGGCACAACGCGCTCGACAAGCTGATCGGCGCGCTTGCCCGCGCCCGGATCGATCCCACCGGCGGCTTCGTCGTGGTGTCGAGCCGCTGTTCCTTCGAGATGGTCCACAAGACGGCCGCCGCCGACATCCCGCTGATTGCCGCCATCTCCGCCCCGACCTCGCTGTGCGTCGGCTTCGCCGAAACGGTGGGGGTGGGGGTCGTCGCCTTCGTGCGCCAAGGCCGCCTCACCGTCTACGCCGTTCCGTCGCGGGTTGCGATGCCCGCCTGATCGGATTCGGAAAAGCCTGCGGGCCGGCGATGAACCGGTCCGCAGGCTTATCTTTTGCGTGTGCCGTGTCTTCAGTGGGTCGCCGCCGGCTGCCCCATCGACGGCAGCGGCTTTTGCGCCGGCAGCGGGGTCAGGCCGCCCAGACCCTTGCGGTAGATCAGCCAATAGATGCCGCCGACGAACACCGATCCGCCGACGATGTTGCCCAGCGTGGCGAACAGCAGGTTGTGCAGGATGCCGCCCGCCGTGATCGTCGACACGTCCAGCCCGGCCGGCACATGGCCCGTCACCTTCAGCACATAGGCCAGCGGCAGGAAATACAGGTTGGCGATGCAGTGCTCGAAGCCGGCGGCGACGAAGGCGGCGACCGGCAGGGTCAGCGCCACGATCTTGTCCGTCACCGTGCGGCCGGCATAGGCGAGCCATACTGCAAGGCAGACCAGCAGGTTGCACAGGATGCCCTTGAAGAAGATGGTCACCGCGTCGGGTGCGATCTTGCCGATGGCGAGCTTCAGCACGGCGGCGCCGACCGCACCGTTGTTCATCTCGGTGTGATGCGCCATATAGATGAGGAACACGAGGCCCATCGCCCCGACCGCGTTGCCGATCCAGATCGTCGCCCAGTTGCGCAACACCTGCGCCGTGCTGATCTGGCCGTTGGCCCGCGCCATCACGATCAGGCAATTGCCGGTGAACAGCTCCGCCCCGCCGACCATGACGATGGCGAGGCCAAGCGAGAAGACCAGCCCGCCCAATATGCGCTGGACGGCGAAGCTCAGAGCGGGATCGGCCAGCACGATGACGAAGAACATGCCGCCCAGACCGATGCCGCCGCCGGCGACCACCGCCAGCATGAAGCTGGGCAGGAAGGGCATTGTCGCCTTCTTCACCCCCAGCTTTTCGACCTTGTCTTGGATCTCGGCGGGCGAATAGGCGTCCATGCCGAGGACCGGTGTGTCTTTCGATGCAGGATCCGCCATGGCGAATTTCCTCCACTTCTCTTGAATTGCCTCGATGTCCGGTTCAGCCGACCGTCTCGTAGGCCTCGAATCCCTCGCCGCGGACCAGCCGGTCATGCACGGCCTCCACGGAGTTGCGGACGGTGATGGTGACCGGTGCGAAGAAGCTGGTGTCCTGCGGCTGGATGCCGAGGAACAGGATCTCCGGGATGGTCTCCCGCAGGCTGTCGATCAGAAAATTCAGCGGGATGGCGTGGGTGGTGACCATGAACTGCTCGGCGACGCTGTCCTGCTCGATCAGGCGGACCTCGCCCGGCGGCAGCTCCATGTCGGCGGCATCGACGATCAGAACCCGGTGCGGTGCCAGCGCGCGGATGTGGTGGGTGTGGTTCTCCGGCACATCCTCGCCATCCACCACGATCCAGCCGGGGGCCGGCTGCTCGTCGAGCAGCTGGGCCAGCAGCGGGCCGGCGCCGTCGTCGCCGCGCAGGACGTTTCCAACCGTGAATACGACATCGGTCATGACAGCCGTCTCCCCATCAGATAGATCGCGGGCTCGCGCCGGATGGCGTCCAGCGCCGTGCGCAGCCGGTCGAGCCACGCGGCAACATCGGGCGGAGCCGTGGGCAGCGCCGCCTCGACGGCCATCGTCAGCGGCCGGATGTGGCTGCTGTCCACCGTGATCTCGCCGAAGCGCAACAGGCCCGACAGCTTGCGGTGCGCCTCCTCGCTGTCCTTCAGCGCGTCGAGAACGCGGTCGAACACCGCGGTGGTGCAGCGGAAGGCCGGCTTGAAGCAGTCGAACACGCCGATGTGATGCCCGATGGCCAGCGAATAGTAGACCACCTGTTTGGCATCCTCGGGGATATCCTCCTTGCGCTCCAGCACTTTGGCGTTCAGCTGGTAGAAGACCACCTCCGGCACCACGCCGCGGCCGGCACGCAGACCTGGGATGGAACCGGGATCGGCCTGTACGGGCATGCTCATGGCGCTTCTCCCCGGATGGCCTGCTGCACGACGTCGGCCAGCCGGGCGATGATCTCGGCGCGGCGCGGGTCGCGCTCCATGCCGATGGCCTCCATCATCCGGTCGGGCAGGGTGAAGCTGCCCGGCGTGTGCGCATGCCCCTCCAGCAGGGTCATGAACTCCTCGGCGATGTCGCCGCCCTGGCGGTAGCCGGCCATCCGCCGCGCTTCGCGCTCCAGCCGAACCCGCAGCGCATAGGGGATGTCGGGATGGGCCAGGGCGGCGGTCTCGCCGGCGGCCTCGACATGGGTCTCGGCCTTCAGCTTCTGTTCCAGCAGGCCCAGCGCCACGGCGAAGCCGTGGATGGTCGCGGCCGGCGTCGGCGGGCAGCCGGGGATGTAGACGTCCACCGGCACAATGTGGTCGGTGCCGCCCCAGACGCAGTAGAGGTCGTGGAAGATGCCGCCGGTACAGCCGCAGGCGCCGTAGGACACCACGATCTTGGGGTCGGGCGCCGCCTCGTAGGCGCGCAGCCCCGGCATCCGCATGGCGCGCGTCACCGCCCCGGTGAACAGCAGGATGTCGGCATGGCGCGGCGAGGCCACCACCTTGATGCCGAAGCGTTCCGCGTCGAACACCGGGGTGATGGACGAGAAGATCTCGATCTCGCACCCGTTGCAGCCACCGCAATCGACGCGATAGACGTAGGCGGAGCGCTGGATGTTCTTCAGCAGCGCCTTCTTCATCGTCGCGATCTGTTCGCTGGTGGAGACCGGCGACATCTCCGCCACCAGGGTCTTGGGGTCTACGGGGACGTTCATGGCGTGGTCTCCAGTTCCTTGACCGGTTTTCCGGTTTCCATCTGCCGGGCGATGCCCATGCCGGCGATGTGGTGGACATCCTGGGCCCGCTTGCAGGCCGGGCAGGTCGAAGCGATCAGGCGCAGCCGATCCGCCTCTTCCGCACTGCGGGCCGACTGGCTCAGCAGGCGGGCGACATAATCGACCTCCTTGGCCGGGGCGAAGGGCTTGCCGCAGCAGGCGCAGTCGGCCAGCGTGAAGACCGCCTTGCGCGTCAGGTCGGCCTTGCTGCCGACCGCCAGTTCGAAATCGTCGGACAGGCGGATGGCGCCGGTCGGACAGGATTCCTCGCAGCGGCCGCAGAAGACGCAGCGCCCGTAATCGATCGACCAGGTGCGGCTGCCGGCGGCGGTGTCGGTCTCCATCCCGATGGCGTTGGCCGGACAGGCGACGGTGCAGGCCGCGCAGGCGATGCAGTCCACCGCATTATGGTCCGGCTTGCCGCGGAAGTCCTTGCAGACCGGCATCGGGGCGAAGGGGTATTTGACCGTCGCCTCGCCCGTGCGGAAGATTTCCTTGAGTAGCTTGAGCATCTCTGGCCCCCGTCACTTCAGCGGTGAATCCGTGCGTTCGCGGCAGTAGCGCTCCATCTCCTTGTAGGCGATGGTCTTGGAGCGCTTCTTGCGAACGTCCACCACGGTCACGCGGTCGGTGCAGGAATAGCAGGGGTCGATGCTGCCCACGATCAGCGGGGCGTCCGACACCGTATTGCCGCGCAGCATGTAGCGCAGCACCGGCCAGTTGTTGTAGGTCGAGGCGCGGCAGCGCCAGCGGTAGAGCTTCTGGTTGTCGCCGGTCATCGACCAGTGGATGTCCTCGCCGCGCGGCGCCTCGGTGAAGCCCAGCGCGAACTTGTGCGGGACATAGGTGAAATCCTCGGTCAGCACCGGGCCGGCGGGCGCCTTGTCCAGCAACTGTTCGATGATCCACAGGCTGTCGAAGAACTCCGCCACCCGCACCAGCGTGCGGGACAGCACGTCGCAGCCCTGCTCGACATGCACCGGCATGTCGAGCAGCTTGTAGCCGCCGAAGGCATGGTCGGCGCGGGTGTCGCGGCGGTGGCCGCTGCCGCGCACCACCGGCCCGACCGGGCTGTAGTCGCGGGCGATCTGTGGGTCGAGCCGGCCGACGCCCTTGACGCGGCCGCTGACGTTGGCGGTGGACAGCAGCACGTCGACCAGACGGGTCACGTCGTCGCGCAGTTCGGCGACCAGTTCGCGCGTCCTGGCCTGCTGGTCGCCCAGGATGTCGCGGCGCACGCCGCCGATCAGGTTCAGCGCATAGGTCTTGCGCGCGCCGGTCAGCAGTTCGGCCAGCGTCATCGCCTTCTCGCGCACGCGGAAGAACTGCATGAAGCCGGTGTCGAAGCCGATGAAGTGGCAGACGAGGCCGAGATTCAGCAGATGGCTGTGCATCCGTTCCGTCTCCAGCAGGATGGAGCGGATGGCCTGGGCCCGCGGCGGCACCTTGATGCCCAGCGCATTCTCGACCGAGTTGGCATAGGCGACGCTGTGGGCGTAGCCGCAGATACCGCAGACGCGGTCGGCCAGGAAGGTGACGTCATTGTAGCCCATCCGCGTCTCGGCCACCTTCTCCATGCCGCGGTGGACGTAGAACATGCGGTAATCGGCATCGATGATGTCCTCGCCGTCGACGAACAGGCGGAAATGGCCGGGCTCGTCGGAGGTGATGTGCAGCGGCCCCAGCGGGACGACGCGGGTTTCCTGCTTGGCCTCGTTGATGAACCGGTAGGTCTCGTCGTCGCTGGTCGGCGCCGGCCGCAGCCGGTAGTCCATCGAATCCTTGCGCAGCGGATACAGCTCGTCCGGCCAGTCGTCGGGCAGGACGAGGCGGCGTTCGTCCGGCAGCCCGACCGGGCGCAGGCCGAACATGTCGCGCACCTCGCGCTCGCCCCAGACGCAAGCCGGAACCCGCGGGGTAACGGACGGGTATTCCAGCGTGTCGGCCGGCACCTCGCAACGCACCACCACATGGCACTTGTCCGCGCCCTCCATGGACAGGACATAATAGACGGCGTAGCCGCCGTTCAGCGGCCGTTCGTCGTTGCCGACGACCACCGACAGCCAGCCGTTGTGGTCGTAATAGAGGCTGGCGACGACGTCGGGCAGCGAGACGGGCTTGACCGTGATGGTGACCTGGGCCTCGGTCTGCCAGGATTCATCGAGGATGGCATGGGGCAGGCTCTCGCGCAGGGAGGCGATGTAGCCGCTCCCGACCCGGACCGGAGTGAGGATATTCATTTGGAGATCTCCGTCTGCGAGAGGCTGCCGGTCACCAGTTGTCCGCCGGCGCGAACCGTGTCGTATGTCGGCCTGTCGTATGTCTGCCAGGGGGCGGCCACCACCGGGCGGCTGTCGCCGTTCATCACCACCGTCGTCGCCTGCTGCACCAGAGTGGACAGCGGCTGCGGCACGGCAAAGCCCAGCGTCAGCACCAGCGCCGCCAGCACGCCCAGCGGGGCCAGCGCCCTCCAGCCCACGTCACCCTTGGCCATCGTCTCCGGACTCTTGCCCAGCACGCTGTCGGCGACGATCTTCACCAGACCGGCGATGGTGATGCACAGGAAGAGCGCGCACAGCGCCATGATCCAGCCATAGCCTTCGTTCAGCCCGGCCATGAAGACCATGAATTCGCTGACGAAGATGTTGAAGGGCGGGAAGCCGGCCAGCGCCAGGGCGCAGCCCATCATCAGGAGGCCGGTGGCAGGCGCCACCCGCAGCACGCCTTTCACCGCCCGCAGGTCGCGGGTGCCGTACTTCATCAGGACATTGCCGGCGCTGCAAAAGAACAGGGCCTTGGTGACGCTGTGGTTGATGGTGTGCAGCAGGGCTGCGGCGATGCCGAGCGGCCCGCCGACGCCGAGCGCCACGACGATCAGCCCGACATTCTCGATGCTGGAATAGGCCAGCTTGCGCTTCAGATCCTGCTGCACGAAGAACAGCAGCGACGAGACGCCGACCGACAGAAGGCCCAGCGTCAGCAGCAGCATCTGCGGGAAGCCGGTGCCCACCGTGCCGACGGTGATGACGTAAAAGCGGATGACGATCAGCAGCGCGCATTTCAGCAGCACGCCCGACAGCAGGCCCGACACCGGGCTCGGCGCCTCGGAATGGGCGTCGGGCAGCCAGGCATGCATCGGGAAGATGCCGGCCTTGGTGCCGAAGCCGATCAGGGCGAAGACGAAAGCAAGCTTGACCAGCATCGGGTCCAGCTCGGCGGCATGGCCGACCAGGGCCGTCCACAGCACCGCCTGATGCGGGTCGGCCAGCACGTCGGCGGCGTTGGAGAAGACGAGCACCGTGCCGTAGAGGCCGAAGGCGACGCCGACCGTGCAGATGACGACGTATTTCCAGGCGGCCTCCAGCGAGGATTTCTGCCCGTACAGCCCGACCAGGAAGGCGGAACCCAGCGTCGTCGCCTCGATGGCCGCCCACATCATGATGATGTTGTTGGCGGTGACCGCCAGCAGCATGGTGAACAGGAACAGGCTGAAGAAGCCGTAATAGATCCGGACCTTGCCGGCGTCGATGGCACCGGACTCCAGGTCGTGGCGGATGTAGGCGATGGAATAGAGGCCGGTCATCAGCCCGACCACGCCGATCAGCATCATGAAGACGGCGCCGAGCGCGTCGACGAACAGCCAGTCGCCGAAGGCGGAGATGGCACCGCTCGACAGCACCTGGATCAGGGCCGCGATGCTGAGCAGGAAGACATAGCCGATGGAGCCCAGATGGATGCGCTCCAGCAGCGTCACGCTGCCCGTGTCGGTCGCGAAGGCTTCGGGCAGCGACTCCCGGAACCAGGGCAGGGTCAGCAGGAACAGCGCCACCGCCAGCGGACCGATCAGCAGAAGTGGGGGAAGGATCGAGGGTACCATGGCGGTCATCCCTTCAGGCTCGTGAGCTGGCGCGCGTCGAGCGTGTGCAGCGTGTCGAAGATCCGCGATCCCAGCGCCGCCATCACCACCACCGCGAAGATGGCGTCGGTGGCGATGCCGATCTCCACCAGTTCCGGCGCGTTGGGGGCCAGCAGGGCCAGGGTCAGGTGCGACCCGTTCTCCATCAGGCAATAGCCGAACACCTGTTTCAGGATGTTCCGCTGCGCCACGATGCAGGCGAGCCCGATGAAGAACAGGGCGAGCGACACCGCCAGCGCCGGCTTGATGGCGTCGGCCGCCGGCAGCGTCACCTTGGAGGCGACGCCGAAGCACAGGATGACGGCGACCGCGGCGCCGACGATGGACAGTGCCGTCGGCATCACCGCACCCGACCCGATGGCCGGGTCGCTCAGCCGGCGGAAGGCACGGTACATGATCGCCGGGACCAAAATCACCTTGGTCAGCAGCGCGGTGAAGGACCAGAGATACAGCTCGCCCGACCCGGTGGCCCCCGCCAGCGCCACGAACAGCATCACCAGGATGAAGCTTTGCAGCGCGTAGAAGCGGGCGGAGTTGGCCGGGTTGCCGGCGAGCGTGACCAGAAGGGAGCTGACGATCAGCAGGCCCGACAGGCCGTTGACGATGAGAAATCCGTTCATGACCGTTCCCTCCCTCAACCGAGCCAAGAGGCGGCGATGGAGCTTGAGACCACCGTCATCACCACCAGGGCCACCAGCACGAACTTCATGCCGGCCGGCAGCGGCGCCGCCGCGGCCATGGTGGCGGACGGCTTACCGGGCACCGAATGGCCCAGCCATTTCAGGAACCAGGCGAAGGAGCCGACCGATTCCGCCAGCGCGATGACGACCAGCAGCATCAGCGCCCAGTGATGCGCCCCGACCTCGAACCCGCCGGCGAAGATGGCGAACTTGCTGAAGAAGCCGTTGAAGGGCGGCACGCCGGTGATCGCCAGGGCAGCGCAGACGAAGGCGACGCCCAGCAACGGCGACTTGGTGACGATGCCGCGCAGCGACGGCAGCAGCCGGGTGCCGGCGGTGTAGCTCAGCGCACCGGCGACCAGGAAGAACAGCGTCTTGGCGAAGGCGTGGTTGAAGATGTGGGCGATGGCGCCCTTGAAGGCGAGGTCGGAGCCGAACACCGACAGCGACAGCGCCAGCAGGATGTAGGCCAGCTGCGTGATGGTCGAATAGGCGAGCAGGCGCTTCAGATCGACCTGCGGCAGATACATGAAGAAGCCATAGACGAGCGTCAGAACCGCCATGATCGAGCCGACCCAGCCGACGATCTCCGGCGCGCCGCCCGACGACATCAGCCCGCGGGCGAAGATATAGACGCCGACCTTCACCATGGATGCCGCATGCAGGTAGGCGCTGACCGGGGTCGGCGCCTCCATGGCGTCGGGCAGCCACATGTGGAAGGGCAACTGGGCCGACTTGCCCCAGGCAGCGACCAGGATCGCCAGCAGCACGGCCGCCTTCATCCCCGGCGCCAGATCGGCGATGGCGGTCAGCGCGAAGGTGCCGGTCGACAGGAACAGCAGCGCCGCCGCGGCATAGAGGCCGAGCGAGGCGACATGGGTGACCAGCAGCGCCTTCGCCGCCGAGCGCAACGCCTTGGGCGATTCATAATAGCCGATCAATGCCCAGGAGCAGGCGCCCGTCAGCTCGAAGAAGGCGAGCTGGCCGACGACGGTGGAACTGAACACCAGCCCGGTCATGGCGCCGATGAACACCAGCAGGAAGGCGTAGAAGCGCCGCCGGCCGATGTCGGGATGCTCGCGGTTGCCGGCGTTCAGGTAGGCGGCGGAATAGACCGCCACCAGCAGGCCGATGGCGATCACCGCCAGCGCGATCAGCACGCTGACGCTGTCCACCACCAGCCCGAGGATCGAGACCGATCCGAAGGAGATCAGCTCATAGGTGCCGCCGATCTTGCCGTCGCCGAGCAGCGACATGGCGAGGATGGCGATCACCGCGACGGTGGCGGCGGCGAAGCCCTGGCACAGCCATTTGGCCGATGCCCGTTCCGATGCCGCAATCGCCGCCGCACCGCCGAAGGGGACCAGGATGGCGGCCAGCGCCAACAGCCCGAGCGGTTCCGTGGGGAGTGTTATCATAATGCTGCCCCTCGCCGGCTCACAGGCCGACCAGATAGAAGACGAAGGCGAGCGAAGCGGCGCCGACCCCGACCCAGCTGTGCTGGGGGGTCAGGCGGAAGCGGACGCGCGCGACGCTGTTCTCGACCACGCCGACGGCGGCGAAGATCAGGACCAGCTTGATGGCGAAGGCGACCAGCCCGAACAGCAGCCCGAAGACGGTCATTCCGGTGGCACTGCCGAAGGGCAGGAAGACGCCGATGAACCAGGCGACGACGACCGTCTGCTTCAGCGCCATCGCCCATTTGATCAGCGCCAGCGACGGGCCGGAATATTCGGTCAGCGGGCCTTCCTGAAGTTCCTGTTCGGCTTCCGCCATGTCGTAGGGCAGCTTGCCCAGCTCGATGTAGATGGCGTAGGCGAAGGACAGGGCGGCGATCACCGTCGCGGTCGCCGACCGGACATGGCCGTCGGCGATGGCGCTGCCGATGGCGCCGAGGTTGGTCGAGCCGGCCAGCAGGGCCGCGACGAACAGCGACAGCAGCATCACCGGCTCCACCAGCACGCCCATGGTCAGTTCGCGGCTGCCGCCGATGCCGGAGAAGGAACTGCCGCTGTCTATGCCGGACAGCGAGAAGAAGAAACGGGCCAGCGCGAACAGATAGATGACCGTGATCAGGTCGCCGATGGGCGCGACCGGCGTGAAGCGGGTCAGCATCGGAATGCCCATGGCGATGACCAGCACCGTCGTCAGCATCACCGCCGGCATCGCGCGGAAGGCGAAGCCGCTGTCCGGTGGGGTCAAATCCTGGCGGGTCAGCAGCTTGGCAATGTCGCGATAGTCCTGCAGCAGGCCCGGCCCGTGGCGGGTGTGCAGCTTCGCCCGGACCATGCGCGACAGGCCGGAGACCAGCGGTGCCGCGGCGAACAGGAGGAGCGCCTGGAACAGTCCCAGGATCAGGTGTGAGAAGGTCAGCATGGCGTCCTCCCGTCAGACGGCCAGCGCCAGCAGCGCGATCAGCGCCGCGACGATGTAGAGGCAGTAGATCCGGAAATCGCCGGCCTGGATGATTTGCAGCCACTTGCCGCTGGCATCGATGGCGCCGGCGATCGGGGCGATGACGCTCCGGTCGGCCAGCGGTTCGGTGCGCCGCGCCAGCGTGACCACCCGCTCGAAGCCCAGCGCGATGCCGGTCCAGCGCCCGGCAATCGCGCGGCGCATGGTGTAGAGCGGGGCGAAGAACATGCGGATCGGCTGGGCGAAGCTGCCGGCGCTGGCGGGCATGTGGTGGTCCGGCAGATAGCCGGCCGCCCAGGGGGCCGCCACCTTGCGGTCGCCGCCGCGCTTGGCGGCGAAGGCCGCCTTCAGCGCGATGGGCAGGAAGGCCATGGCGATCAGCAGGATGGAGAGCAGCGGGGTGGAGAGCGTCGCCTGCCGGGCATCGCCCGGCAGCAGGGTGGCGCCGACCGCCAGCGTGACCGGAGCGGTGCCGATGGTCGCCGCCGCGATGCGGCCCATCACCGGCGCCACCAGCGGGGCCAGCAGGCCGAGCGCGACGCAGGCGACGGCCAGAATTGCCATGCCGGCGACCATCGCGGCCGGCGCCTCGCGCGCCTCCTCCGCATGATGGCTGCGCGGTGCTCCGGCGAACATGATGCCGTAGGCCTTGACGAAGCACATCACCGCCAGCGCGCCGGTCAGCGCCAGCATGACGGCGGCGATGGGGGCGGCAAATTTCACCAGCGGGGTGCCGTCCAGCGCGGCGGCGAACAGCGCCTGGTAGGTGTACCATTCCGACACGAAGCCGTTCAGCGGCGGGATCGCCGAGATCGCCAGCGCGCCGACCAGGAAGGACAGGGCGGTCCAGGGCATGGTGCGGGCCAGCCCGCCCATCTGCTCCATGTCCTTGGTGTGCATGCGGAAGATGGCGGAACCGGCGCCGAGGAACAGCAGCCCCTTGAACACCGCATGGTTCAGCAGGTGATAAAGGCCGGCCATCAGGCCCAGCACCGCCAGCACCGGCTGGTGCAGCGCCATGCCGATCATGCCGGTGCCGACGCCCAGCAGGATGATGCCGATATTCTCGACCGAGTGGTAGGCGAGCAGCTTCTTGATGTCGTGCTCGGCGAGCGCATAGACGACGCCCAGCACCGACGACACCGCGCCGAAGGCCAGCACCAGCAGGCCCCAGCCCAGCATCGCCGGCCCGGCGCTGGCGCCCAGCAGGTCGATGCCGACCTTGACGATGCCGAAGACGCCGATCTTGATCATCACGCCCGACATCAGCGCCGAGGCGTGCGACGGGGCGGCCGGATGGGCGCGCGGCAGCCAGATGTGCAGCGGGATCATGCCGGCCTTGGCGCCGAAGCCGATGAAGGCCAGCAGGAAGGCGACGCTGTCCAGCGGGGCCGGCAGCGGATGGGCGCGGAAGGCGGCGAAATCAAAGCTGCCGGCTTGGTTCGCCATCAGGAAGAAGGCGGCCATGATCAGCACCGAGCCGCCATGGGCGACCAGGAAATAGAGGAAGCCGGCGCCCACCGCCTCGTCGTCCTGGTCGAAGATGACCAGGAAATAGGAGGCCAGCGACATCATCTCGAAGAAGATGAGGAACCAGAAGGCGTTGTCGGCCGCCACCACCAGCATCATCGACGCGATGAAGGCGTTCATGAAGAAGCCCATCGCCCCGACGCCGCGCCCGGCATATTCGCGCACATAAGCGAAGCCGTAGATCCAGGCGACCAGCGACAGGAGCGAGATGACCGCGATCATCAGGCCGGCCAGCGGGTCGAGCCGCAGGACGAAATGGGCGAAGGGGTAGGGGCCGGCGGCATCGAGCACGGCCGGCTGTCCGGCCGCGATGGCCGTCAGCCCGGCGCCGAGCCCGGCGAGCGCCGCGGCGATGCCGACGCCGCTGCCGCCAAGACGGATGTCCCCCTCCCGATGCTTCAGGAGGAGGCAGAGGATGGCGCCGCCGCAGGACAGCAGCAGCGACATGATGAGCAGGGAGAGTGGAATCATGGGTCCAGCCCCTCCAGCGAGGCGAGTGGCGTTTCAGGACTGACCGGTGCCGCTGCGGCCAGCGTGCGCTTGACGGCGGCAGCCTGGCGGGTGGCATCGGCGTCTGCCGCGTAAAGGGCGGCGGTCGGGCACACGCGCACGCAGGCCGGGCCGTCGCCGGAAAAGGCGCAGAGATCGCATTTCACCGCCACGCTGCGCACGCCGATGTCCCAGGCCAGCAGCGGGTCGAGCGCCGCCGAATGGCTGGGTGTCGCGACGGCGATGCCGGCGACCCCGGCGATGCCGGTGCCGCTTGGCGTGATGGCGCCGAAGGGGCAGGCCAGCGCACACATCTTGCAGCCGATGCAGGTCTGCTCATTCAGCAGGATGGCGTCGGCCCCAAAGGTGATGGCGTCGACCGGACAGACGCGGGCACAGGGCGCGTCCTCGCACTGGTGGCAGAGAACCGGGCCGGTGTCGTCGCCGATCCGCATGACGGTCAGCCGGGGATGCGCCTGCAACCCCTGTTTCTTGTGTGCCTCGGTGCAGGCCGCCATGCAGGTGTTGCACCCGATGCATTTTCTCGGTTCCGCGATAACGAAGCGATTCATATCCAGACCTCCGGCTTCCCGGGCGGGTGCGTCGAATTGGCCGATCAGGTTTCTTTGTTGGAAATCCCGATAAGAAAACCTGATCAGCCAATAAGAAGACAGTATTGGCTCGCGCACGCCCCCACGCCGCCTGTCTTCACGGGCGGTGCGGCAGAAGGAGAGCCAGCTGTTGCGATTTTTGTCAGGAGGGCGGTCTTGCTTTGGATCGCCATTGACTTCGCTACGCTATTCCTCTGGGTGACGCGATGTCAACTAGACACATAAAAAAAGTGGGTATAAGGTGCGCGACACAAAGACCGGGGGCCTGATGGCGTATTGACTGTCAAATGGCGCCCCGGAAACTCTGATAAGAGAGAGAATATACTCGATAGGATCGGCTTATCGGCGTCGATTACTTTTAAAGATCGGGCGATAAGCGATTTCAATCGGACGTGAAGCCACCGGTGTCCACAGCGGCCAACCGGCGCGCAACGCCAGGGAACAGTGAAGCGATGCCGGGGCGGGGCCGCTCGACGGCCCCCTCCGGCTGCCAACAAGGACGACGGGAATGAACAGATTCGTCACTGCCAACCCAAGCAAGTGCATCGGTTGCCGCACATGCGAGGTCGCCTGTGCGCTTGCCCATTCCGACGGGGCCGGCGTCGAAGGACTGGCGCCGGAAAGCTTCAAGCCGCGCATCCGCATGGTGAAGACGGCCGACGTCAGCACCGCGGTGATGTGCCACCATTGCGAGGACGCGCCCTGCGTCAACTCCTGCCCGAACAACGCCATCGTCTACCGCCAGCACAGCGTGCAGGTGGAGCAGGAGCGCTGCCTGGGCTGCAAGAACTGCGTGCTGGCCTGCCCGTTCGGCGTCATGGACGTGGTGACGGTGCCGGCGGTCCGGCAGTTCGCCGGCATGACGCTGAGCCTCGGCGTCAAGGCGCAGGCGCACAAATGCGACCTGTGCATCGGCCGCGATGCCGGCCCGGCCTGCGTTTCGGTCTGTCCGACCAGTGCCCTGACCCTGATGGACCGGGACGCCATGGACGAGACCCTGCGCCGCCGGCGCGAGCGCGCCGCCCTGGAAGCCGCTGAAGTCGCGGCCTGACTCCCATCACTCCCCATCACTGCGGCTGACGCACAGCCGGCACAATCGAGCGAACATCGAGGTCGAGATGGAAAAGCATATGGCGGTCTGCCCCTACTGCGGTACGGGCTGCAAACTGAATCTGCTGGTCGAGGGCGGGAAGGTCGTCGGTGCCGAACCCCTCAACGGCGTCACCAATGAAGGAGAACTCTGCCTCAAGGGCTATTTCGGCTACGACTTCATCAACGACACCAAGATCCTGACGCCGCGTCTGCGCAACCCGATGCTGCGCCGCTCGCGCGATGCCGCCTTCGAGGCGGTGTCGTGGGACGAGGCGATCCAGTACGCGGCGAAGAAGCTGGGCGAGATCAAGGCCAAGTACGGCCCCGATTCGATCATGACCACCGGCTCGTCCCGCGGCACCGGCAACGAGACCAACTATGTGATGCAGAAATTCACCCGCGCGGTCCTCGGCACCAACAATGTCGACAACTGCGCGCGCGTCTGCCACGGCCCGTCGGTTGCCGGATTGCAGGTGACGCTGGGCAATGGCGCCATGAGCAACTCGATCCCGGAGATCGAGCACACCAAATGCGTCCTGGTCTTCGGCTACAACGTCGCCGACAGCCATCCGGTGATCGCCAAGCGCATCATCAAGGCCAAGGAGCGCGGCGCCAGGATCATCGTCTGCGACCCGCGCAAGATCGAGACGGCGCGTCTAGCCGATCTGTGGCTGCCGCTGAACAACGGCTCCAACATGGCGCTGGTCAATGCCTTCGCCAATGTCCTGATCAATGAAGGGCTCTACGACAAGGAGTATGTCGCCAACCACACCGAAGGCTTCGACGAGTACAGGAAGATCGTCGACAAATACACCCCCGAATATGCCGAGGCGATCACCGGCCTGCCGGCCGAGGATATCCGCGAAGCGATGCGCATCTACGCCGCCGCTCCCTCCGCCACCATCCTGTGGGGCATGGGCGTCACCCAGTGGAGCCAGGGCGTCGATGTGGTGAAGGGGCTGTCGGGGCTGGCGCTGCTGACCGGCAATCTCGGCCGTCCGAATGTCGGCGTCGGCCCGGTGCGCGGCCAGAACAACGTGCAGGGCAGCTGCGACATGGGCGTGCTGCCGACCGAGTTCCCCGGCTACCAGAAGGTCACCGACCCGGAGATTCGCGAGAAGTTCGCCAAGGCCTGGGGCGTCCCGTCGCTGCCCGGCGAGATCGGCTACCGTCTGACCGACGTGCCGCATCTGGCGGAGACCGGCAAGCTGAAGGCCATGTATGTGATGGGCGAGGATCCGGCCCAGACCGAGCCGGACCTGACCCAGGTGCGCAAGGGCTTCGAGGCGATGGAGTTCGTCATCGTCCAGGACATCTTCATGACGAAGACGGCGATGTTCGCCGACCTGATCCTGCCGGCCACCTCCTGGGGCGAGCATGAGGGCGTGTTCAGCGCCGCCGACCGCAGCTTCCAGCGCTTCACTAAGGCGGTGGACGCCAAGGGCGACGTCAAGCACGACTGGGAGATCATCAGCCTGCTCGCCACGGCGATGGGCTATCCCATGCATTACGACAATACCAGGGAGATCTGGGACGAGTTGCGCGAGCTTTGCCCGATCTTCTACGGCGCCACCTACGAGAAGATGGAGGGGCTGGGTGCCGTTCCATGGCCGTGCCGCGACCTCGACTCGGCCGGTTCCAAGTATCTCTACGAGGGCAACGTCTTCCAGCGGCCGGGCGGCAAGGGCCTGTTGTTCGCCACCGAATGGCGTCCGCCGCAGGACCAGTTGACCGACGAGTTCCCGCTGATCCTCTGCACCGTGCGCGAGGTCGGCCATTACTCCTGCCGGTCGATGACCGGCAACTGCGCCGCCTTGCAGACGCTGGCCGACGAGCCGGGCTATGTCACCATCAACCCGAAAGACGCCAAGGCGCTGGGCATCCGTGACCAGGAGCTGGTCTGGGTGTCGTCGCGCCGCGGCAAGGTGATCAGCCGCGCCAGCGTCACCGACCGCACCAACAAGGGGGCCGTCTATATGACCTACCAGTGGTGGATCGGCGCCTGCAACGAGCTGACCATCCACGCCGTCGACCCCATCGCCAAGACGCCGGAATACAAATACGCCGCCGTCCGGGTCGAGGCGATCGCCGATCAGGTCTGGGCAGAGAATTACGTCCAGCAGGAATACGCGAAGCTGAAGGGCGGCCTCAGCAATGCGGTGACCGGTGCGTCGAAGAAGGCTCCCGCCTACGCGTGAGGTTTCTCCCTCTCCCGCCCCGGGAGAGGGAAGGGGCCCAAGCATAGCTTGGGAAGGGTGAGGGGTGATCCAAGAAGCCATGCGGTTCAGATTTCTTGGAATACCCCTCACCCTCCCCACTTTGTGGGTCCCCTCCCTCTCCCGGGGCGGGAGAGGGCAATCGCAGGAGCCAGCCCATGCATGAGATCGCGCTGTGCCAATCCTTGCTTGAACAGGCGATGAGGGCGCGCGAGGCCAATCCCTTCGACCGGGTGGTGTGCGTCATCGTGTCGGTCGGTTGCGCCAGCCGGGTACAGCCCGACGCCCTGCGTCATGCCTTCGACCTGCTGAGCCGCGACACCTTCCTTGAGGGTGCCGATCTGCGGATCGACCGTCCGCCGGGCGAGGCGTTCCGGCTCGTCGAGATGGAAGTGTCGTGAGGATAAAGCTTCGTGGGCCTACGATGCGTCGCATTGCCGCTGCGGCAGCCCGCGCGGAGACGCGGACATATGTTTGGGATCAATGATGTTGCTCGGGTCGTGATCGATACGTTCCCGATCCACGCTGCGCAAGACGTGGTGGGAGGAGACCCGGCATGCAGGAAAAACTCGAATTTCTGATCGCGCTGGCGACGGAAAAGCATTTCGGCCGTGCGGCACAGGTCTGTGGGGTGTCGCAGCCCAATCTGTCCGCCGCGATCAAGCAGCTGGAATCGACCATGGGTGTGCCGCTGGTCGACCGCGGCGCGCGCTTCATCGGCTTCACCCCGGAAGGGGAGCGGGTGCTGGAATGGGCGCGGCGCATCGTCGGCGACTACAAGGCGATGCGCGCCGATGTCGAGACGATGAAGCAGGGGCTGACCGGCACGCTGCGGCTGGTGGTGGTGCCGACGGCACTGCCGATGGTCCAGCGGCTGACCGCCACCGTCTGGTCGATGCATCCCGGCATCAAGATCACCATCGCCTCCCACAGCTCCACCGAGATCCTGTCCAAGCTCGAGAATCTGGAGGCGGAGGCCGGGATCACCTATCTCGACAACGAACCGCTCGGCAATGTCGACGAGGTGCCGCTCTACCACGAGCGCTACCACCTGATCACCTCGGCGGACAGCCCGTTCGGCACGCGCGACAGCGTGACCTGGGAAGAGGCGGCGACCCTGCCGCTCTGCCTGCTGAACACCACCATGCAGAACCGGCGGATCATCGACCGCGCCTTCGCCGAGGCTGGCGTGCATGCCGAACCGATGCTCGAATCCAATTCCATCGTCGTACTGACCAATCATCTCTGCACCGGTATGTGGTCGACGATCATGCCGCGGATCATGGCGGATTCGCTGCTGCTCCCCCCTTCGATCCGCGCCATCCCCATCGTGGCGCCGGAACTGTCGACCCTGATCGGCCTTGTGGTGTGCCGGCGCGACCCTCAGCCGCCGCTGACCGCGGCGCTGATCGCCGACGCACGCCGCCTCGCTCCAGAACTGGCGAATGCCGCCTGACGGCCTAGCTCCCCATATAAAGGAGCGGCCACACGAGAGAAGCGGGCAGGGGATTATTTCACTTCAGGCAAGAATGAACTGCGAAAGCCGGGCATTCTCTCAGCGGTGATGTTCCAGCACTCTGGTGATGCGGAACGGGAATGGCCCCGTCCGGCAGATCACCGGAGCTGGACATGAAGCTGTATCATCATCCCCTGTCGGGCCACTCGCATCGCGCCCGTCTGCTCGTATCGCTTCTTGGCCTGCCGCATGAGCTGGTGGAGGTCGACCTCAAGGCCGGTGCGCACAAGAGCCCCGATTTCCTGAAGCTCAACCCCTTCGGCCAGGTGCCGGTCCTGGACGATGCAGGCATCGTCGTCGCCGACTCCAACGCGATCCTGGTCTATCTCGCGAAGAAGGCAAGGCGGGGCGACTGGCTGCCGGAAGATGCCGCCGGTGCGGCTGCGGTTCAGCGCTGGCTTTCCGTGGCGGCCGGTGAGGTGGCCTACGGCCCGGCTGCCGCCCGGCTCATCACGGTGTTCGGGGCGGCGTTCAACGCCGACGAGGTCATCGGCCGAGCCCATACCCTGCTGGCCCGGCTCGAAAATCACCTGAGCGCGCAGGATTGGCTGGTCGGCGATCACCCGACGATTGCGGACGTCGCGATCTACAGCTACGTCGCCCAGGCGCCGGAAGGCAATGTCGATCTCTCCGGCTATCCCTCCGTCACGGCCTTCCTCGGCCGCATCGAGCAACTGCCGGGCTTCGTTCCCTTCGTACGGACGCCTGTCGGCCTCGCAGCCTGATCCATCGGGAAGATCGGGGGTCTGCCCCCACGGCCACATCCCGCTTTTGGACACAACGTCCGACCGCCCCCAGCATGGGACACCGACGATGACCGCTGCACTGAAAACATTGCCGCCCTGGCATGAGGGTGAGACGTTCATCCAGCGGAAGCTGGGGGTGGCCGAACGGATGGAGGCCGTCGGTCAGCGGGTGATCCGCGACCACATGCCCGACCAGCATCGTGACTTCTATGCCCAGCTTCCCTTCATCGTGTTGGGCAGCGTCGATCCCGCGGGCGACCCGTGGGCCACGCTCCTCGTCGGCAAGCCGGGCTTCCTGTCGTCGCCGACGCCGACGAGGCTCGACATCGCTACCCAGGCCGATCCCGGCGATCCGGCGGGGGAGGGCATGCGGGACGGCGATCCCATCGGCCTCCTCGGGATCGAAATGCACACCCGGCGCCGCAACCGCATGAACGGCGTCGTCACCGCCATCGGCAGCGGATTTCGGGTCGATGTCGACCAGAGCTTCGGGAATTGCCCGCGCTATATCCAGCTTCGCGATGTCGATTATGCACGGGACCCGGCAGAACCGTTCACCGGCGTGGTGGAGGTCCTGCCGCAGCTGGACGAACAGGCGCGGACCATGATCGGGGAGGCGGATGCCTTCTTCGTCGCCACCTATGCGGACCGTGCCGAGCGCCGTCAGGTCGACGTGTCCCATCGCGGCGGCAAGGCGGGCTTCGTCCGTGTCGCGGAGGACGGCACCCTCACGGTGCCCGACTTCAACGGCAACCTCTTCTTCTCGACCCTTGGGAACATCGTTCTCAACGGCAAGGCCGGGCTCGTCTTCGTCGATTACGGCAGCGGCGACATGCTGCAGATGACCGGCGACGCGGAGGTGATCCTGGAATCGCCGGAGATTGCGGCCTTCCAGGGAGCCGAGCGGCTGTGGACCTTCAAGCCGCGCCGCATTCTGCGCCGGGCCGGCGCACTGGCGCTCCGCTGGTCGTTCCGCAAGGAGGGCTGGTCGCCCAGTTCGCTCATGACGGGGGATTGGGCGCAGGCGGCGGCCCGCATGCAGGCCCGCGAACTGGCGACACGCTGGCGCCCGTACCGGGTGACGAAGATCGTCGACGAAACCCCGGCGATCCGCTCCTTCCACCTGCAACCGGCCGATGGAGCGGGCCTTCTTCCCCATGCCGCCGGTCAGCATCTGCCGATCCGCGTGATGGTTCCAGGGTCGGACAAGCCGGTCATCCGCACCTACACGCTGTCGGCCGCGCCGTCGGATGGCCACTACCGGATCAGCGTCAAGCGGGAAGGGCTGGTCTCGCGCCATCTGCACGACCGTATCCTTGCCGGCGACATCATCGAAGCGCGCGCACCCGACGGCGCCTTCACCATCGACCCTTACGGGACAAGGCCGGCGGTCCTGCTGGCCGGCGGCATCGGGATCACGCCGCTGCTGGCGATGCTGCGCCACGTCGTCTATGAGGGGCTGCGCAAACAGCGGATGCGACCGACCATCCTCATCCAGGCCGCCCGTTCGATGTCCGAGCGTCCTTTCGACCGGGAGATCGCCGAACTGGTGAACGCCGCGCAGGGGGCGACAGGGCAGGGGACAGCCACGCAGGGTGCCGTCAGATGGATCCGGGTGCTCAGCGAGCCCGGCGCGGCCAAGGAGGGCGTCGACTATGAGGCGGCCGGCCGCATCGACATGGCCCTGCTGACCCGCTTCCTGCCGTTCGACGACTATGATTTCTACCTGTGCGGCCCCTCGGCATTCACGCAGGCGCTCTATGACGGGCTGCGGAGCCGCAACATCGCCGACGGGCGGATCCATGCCGAGGCATTCGGGCCGTCGTCCTTGCAGCGCACGGCGGACGTCGGGGCCGCACCTCCACCGGCCCGGCCCCTGCCGTCGAGCAAGCCGGTGCCGGTGGCCTTCATGACCTCGCTGAAGGAGGATCGCTGGACGCCGTCGTCCGGCACGCTGCTGGAGTTGGCGGAAGCGCGCGGACTGGAGCCCGAATACAGTTGCCGAGAAGGCACCTGTGGAACCTGCCGGACCAAGCTGCTGAAGGGGGCCGTGACCTATGTCCGCGAACCGGGTGCCAGCGTCGCCCCCGACGAGGTCCTGATTTGCAGTGCCGTGCCTGCCGAAACCGGCCCGGATGATGAAAACCGCATCCAGCTCGCCCTGTGAGCCCTTCACCAACCACGTCAACCGGGTGCGGATCGCGCCGCGCCACGCTCTCCCATCACCGCCTTTATCGTTTCATCCGCAAGAAGGAGCATACCCATGTCCCGTCCGCCGCTTCCCCCTTTCACCGCAGAGTCCGCCGTCGAGAAGGTCCGGCTCGCCGAGGATGGCTGGAACAGCCGCGATCCGGCGAAGGTCACGCTCGCGTATAGCGAGGACAGCCGCTGGCGCAATCGCGCCGAATTCGCGACCGGCCGTGCCGAGATCCAAGCCTTTCTCACCCGCAAATGGAACAAGGAGCTTGAATACCGGCTGATCAAGGAGCTCTGGGCCTTCACCGGAAACCGCATCGCGGTGCGCTACGCCTACGAATACCGCGACGACAGCGGCCAGTGGTATCGCGCCTACGGCAACGAGAATTGGGAGTTTGCCGAGGACGGGCTGATGCGCGCCCGGCATGCCAGCATCAACGAACATCCCATCGTCGAAGCCGACCGCAAGTTCCACTGGCCGCTCGGCCGCCGGCCCGACGACCATCCCGGTCTCAGCCATTTCGGTTTCTGAAACCGAGCTTCACGCGTCGAAACTTCGATAGGGAAAGGCAACTGACCCCAGATGTGAAGGGGCCGTCCACCGTGGCGGCCCCGTTGCCATTTGTTATTGCCAGCGCTTTAAAGCTGAGGGAAGACTGACATTTCTATGTTGCGAGGGACTGACATTCTGACATTGCACCTACAGACAAAAAACACATAAGTGTCCTTATGGAAATTAAAATGACTATCATGCGACGTCGCATGGCCCAAGCCAGAAACGTTGTTGGATGTACCGATCATTGGCAATCAAAGCGTCTTGCACCAAAATGTACGAACTGGTACGTTTGTTGGTGTGTACGAACCATGCCGCTGCCGAAGGGGCTCCCATGCCGTCCAGCGCCTTTACCTTCAAAAAGTCGATCGCCACCGTTTCGCTGAGCGGCACCCTGCCGGAAAAGCTCGAGGCGGCGGCTGCCATCGGCTTTGACGGGGTCGAGATTTTCGAGAACGACCTGCTGACGTTCGACGGGTCGCCGGCCGATGTCCGCCGCATCGCCGAGGGCTTGGGTCTGGAAATCACCATCTTCCAGCCGTTCCGCGATTTCGAGGCGATGCCGGATCCGATCCGCGCCCGCAATCTCGACCGCGCCGAACGCAAGTTCGACGTGATGCAGGAATTGGGCACCGACCTCGTGCTGGTCTGCTCCAACGTCCAGCCCGCCGCCATCGACGATCCGGCCCGTGCCGCCGCCGACCTCGCCGAAATGGCGGAGCGGGCGCAGCGCCGGGACCTGCGCGTCGGCTACGAGGCGCTGGCCTGGGGCCGGCATGTCAACCGTTGGCGCCAGGCCTGGGACATCGTGCAGCGCGCCGACCATCCGGCGCTGGGGCTGATCGTCGACAGCTTCCACACGCTGGCCCTGAACGACGACCCGTCCGGTATCGCCGACCTGCCGGGCGACCGCATCTTCTTCGTGCAGCTGGCCGACGCCCCGGCGCTGTCGATGGACGTGCTGTCCTGGAGCCGTCATTTCCGCAATTTCCCCGGCCAGGGGCAGTTGCCGGTCCGGCGCTTTCTCGATTCGGTGCTGGCATCGGGCTATCGCGGTCCGCTGTCGCTGGAGATCTTCAACGACGAGTTCCGCGCCGCCCCTGCCCGCCTGACCGCCCTCGACGGTTTGCGGTCGCTCATCCATGCCGAGGCCGAGGCCGGCTTCGGTCCCGGCCTGCCGGCGCCACCGGTCTGCCATGGCGTGGAGTTTCTCGAATTCGCCGTCGATGCGGCGGCCCGCGACAAACTGTCGGCCCTGCTCGGCAGCCTGGGATTCCGCCATGCCGGACGCCACCGTTCCAAGGATGTCGATCTCTACCGCCAGGGCGGCGTCAATCTGGTGCTGAACAGCGAGGAAGATTCGGCGGCGTCGGAGCATTTCCAGATGCATGGCCCCTCGGTCTGCGCCATGGCCTTCACGGTGGATGATGCCGCCCGCACCATTGCCCGTGCCGAGGCGTTGCGCTGTGTGTTGTGGCGCGAGCGGGTCGGCGACGGCGAACGCCGGATCCCGGCGCTGCGGGCACCCGACGGCACGCTGATCTATCTGGTCGACGGCAAGGAAGCCCGCCGCAGCATCTGGGAGGACGACTTCCACCTGTTCGCGGAAGAGCCGGTTGGACAGGAGTCCAACACGCCGCCCCCACATGGCTCCCCCCTGCTCGGCATCGACCATGTCGCCCAGGCCCTGCCCTTCGGGCGGATGGACAGCTTCGTCCTGTTCTATCGCACGGTCTTCGGCTTCGTGCCGGAAAGCCTGTGGGAATTGCCCGATCCCTACGGCCTGATCCGCAGCCGGGCGCTGGTCAGCCCCGATGCCGAGCCCGGCCGGGGCGTGCGGCTGCCGCTGAACATCTCGGAAAGCCGACGGACCGCCACCGGCCGCTTCGTCAGCGCCACCTCCGGCGCCGGTGTCCACCACATCGCCTTCGCCACCGCCGATGCCGACGCGCTGGTGACGGACCGCCTTGCCGCGGGCGCGCCCTTCCTGCCGATCCCCGCCAACTATTACGACGATCTGGCGGTCAAGCACCCGCTGGACGATGCGACGCTTGCGACGCTGAAGGACCGCGAACTGCTGTATGACCGCGACGAGCAGGGCGAGTTCCTGCACGCCTACACCGACAGCTTCGACGACCGCTTCTTCTTCGAGGTGGTGGAGCGGCGTGGCGGCTACCGGCAGTTCGGAGCGGTGAACGCCGCCGTGCGCATGGCGGTGCAGGCCCAGCTGCGCGAAGGCGCCCGGCCCGAACTTTATCTCGACTGAAAATGAACGAAACAGTGCGTTTGTTTGGAGACGCCCCACCATGAGCCGCCCGATCCTCGTCCTCAACGGACCCAACCTCAATCTGCTGGGCAAGCGCGAGCCGCACATCTATGGCCATGAGACATTGGCCGATGTCGAGGCCGACTGCCGCCGCACCGGCGAGGCGCTGGGCCTTGCCGTCGATTTCCGGCAATCCAACGCCGAACATGTGCTGATCGACTGGATCCACGACGCGCGGGAGACGATGGCCGGGCTGGTCATCAACCCGGCCGGCCTGAGCCACACCTCGGTGTCGCTGATGGATGCGCTGTCGGCCTGCGCCTTCCCCATCCTGGAGGTCCACATCTCCAACATCCACCGGCGCGAGGAATTCCGTCATTTCTCCTACGTCTCGCGCGTCGCCGCCGGGGTGATCTGCGGCTTCGGCACCCAGGGCTACACGCTGGCCCTCCAGCGCATGGCCCGGCTGCTGGAAAGTGCCGCGAAATGAACGCCCTGTCCCGGCCGGCACCCGCCGTCGGCAATTCTATCCTCGTCGGCCTGATCGGTGCCGGCATCCAGGCCTCACGCACCCCGGCGATGCATGAGCGGGAGGCCGACGCGCTCGGCCTGCGCTGCATCTACCGGCTGATCGACCTCGACCGCCTCGGTCTCGGCCCCGATGCCCTGCCGGAACTGCTGTCGGGCGCCGAGCGCATGGGCTACACCGGGCTGAACGTCACCTACCCGTGCAAGCAGGCGATCATTCCGCTGCTGGACGAGCTTTCGGACGACGCCCGCGCCATCGGGGCGGTCAACACCGTCGTGCTGAAGGACGGCCGGCGGGTCGGTCACAACACCGACTGTTCGGGCTTCGCCGAGGGCTTCCGCCGCGGGCTGGCCGGCGTGCCGATGAACCGGGTGGTGCTTCTCGGCGCCGGCGGGGCCGGAGCGGCGGTCGCCCATGCCGCCTTCCATCTCGGGACCGGCCGGCTGGACATCTTCGACGCCGACCCGGCGCGGGCGGCGGCGCTGGCCGACCAGATCGACACGCGCTTCGGCGGCGGACGGGCCATGGCGATCCCCGACCGGGAGAGCCTGCGCGCCGCCGTGGCGGCGGCGGACGGGCTGATCCATGCCACGCCCACCGGCATGGCGAAGTTCCCCGGCCTGCCGCTTCCGGCAGAGATGTTGCACCCGCGGCTTTGGGTGGCGGAGATCGTCTATTTCCCGCTGGAAACCGAACTGCTGCGCGCCGCGCGGTCCATCGGTTGCCGGACGCTGGATGGCGGCGGCATGGCGGTGTTCCAGGCGGTGGACGCCTTCCAACTGTTCACTGGGGTTTCCCCCGATGCCGAACGCATCCGCGCCCATTTCGCGTCGATGGACGCCGGCCGATCCGCCGTCTGATACTGGCCCCAATCGAATAGAGATAAGCCGGCGGGGCGCCGGCACCGGGAGGACCGCATGAGACAGCTGGTCGAGGCCTATTTCACCCTCATCAAGATTCTGATGGCGCTGTGCATGGCCGGCATGGTGGTGCTGGTGTTCGGCAATGTGGTGCTGCGTTACGCCTTCAACAGCGGCATCACGGTGTCGGAGGAGATGTCGCGCCTGTTCTTCGTCTGGATGTGCTTCCTCGGCGCCATCCTGGGCCTGCGCGAGCGGGCGCATCTCGGCGTCGATACGCTGGTCGCCCGCCTGCCGCGGACCGGCAAGATGGTCTGCGCGGTGCTCAGCTGCGGCCTGATGCTGTGGGTCACCTGGCTGGTGCTGCAGGGAAGCTGGACCCAGACCCTGATCAATTGGAGCGCACAGGCACCGGCCACCGGCCTGTCGATGGGGCTGCTCTACGGCATCGGCGTGGTGTTCGGCCTGTCGACCGGCGCCATCCTGCTGCACGAGATGTATCTGCTGCTGACCGGAAAGATCTCCGACGACGACCTCGTGATGGTCTCGGAATCGGAGGATTTGCCGGAGGCCACCGCCCATGGCGCCCACACCGGCGGCCACCGGACGCACCAGTCCACCAGCCAGGGGGGCAACCGGACGAATACTGTGCCGCTGCCTCCCCGCACCGTCTCCAGCCGCTGAGGGCGCCGGACCATGACCATCACCATCTTCCTCGGCTCCCTGCTGGGCGCCATGGCCATCGGCATGCCCATCGCCTATGCGCTGCTGCTGTGCGGCGTGGCGCTGATGATCCATCTCGACCTGTTCGACGCGCAGATCGTGGCGCAGAATCTGATCAACGGCGCCGACAGCTTTCCCCTGATGGCCGTGCCCTTCTTCATGCTGGCCGGCGAGATCATGAACACCGGCGGCCTCGCCAAGCGCATCGTCAACCTCGCGATGGCGATGGTCGGCCACATCCGCGGCGGGCTCGGTTACGTCACCATCCTGGCGGCGACGGTGATGGCCAGCCTGTCCGGCTCCGCCGTGGCGGATGCGGCAGCGCTCGCCACCCTGCTGGTGCCGATGATGGTGGCGGCCGGCCATGACCGCAACCGGTCGGCCGGTCTGGTCTCGGCCAGTGCCATCATCGCGCCGATCATCCCGCCCTCCATCGGCTTCGTCATCTATGGCGTGGCGGGCAACGTCTCGGTCACCAAGCTGTTCCTGGCCGGCATCTTCCCCGGCATCCTGCTGGCCGTCGGCCTGTGCGGCGCCTGGTGGTACGTGTCGCGCAAGGAGAACCTGTCGCCGCCGCCGCGCCGCTCCCTGCGCGAGGTGCTGGCGATCCTGCGCGAGGGCGTGTGGGCGCTGATGCTGCCGGTGATCATCATCGTCGGGCTGAAGTTCGGCGTCTTCACCCCCACCGAAGCCGCCGTGGTCGCCGCCGTCTACTCGCTGTTCGTCGCCGTCTGCGTCTATCGCGAGATGTCGGTCGCCGACATCTATCCCGCCCTACTGGGGGCGGCGAAGACGACCAGCGTCGTCATGTTCCTGGTCGCGGCGGCGCTGGTGTCGTCCTGGCTGATCACCGTCGCCAACCTGCCGGGGATGGTGACCGATCTGCTGGAGCCGCTGATGGGCAACCAGACCCTGCTGCTGCTGGCGATGATGGCGCTGGTGGTGGCGATCGGCACCGCGATGGACATGACGCCGACCATCCTGATCCTGACGCCGATCCTGGTTCCGGTGTGCAAGCAGGCCGGCATCGACCCCGTCTATTTCGGCGTGCTGTTCATCATCAACAATGCCATCGGCCTGATCACCCCGCCCGTCGGCACCGTGCTGAACGTGGTCTGTGGCGTGTCGAAGGTCAGCATGGAGGGCGTCATCAAAGGCGTCTGGCCCTTCATGCTGGTGCAGTTGGTCGTCCTTTTCCTGCTGACCCTGTTCCCGTCGCTGGTGATGGTTCCGGCGGCCTGGCTCAGCCACTGATCCCATTCCGCAAGAAAAAACCCGGAGGAAACCCAATGAAGACGCACATGAAATCCCTGGTCGCCGGCCTGCTGCTGCCCGGCCTGCTGTTCGCCGGTGCCGCCGCCGCCGCGGAGTACAAGGACCGTTCGGTCAAATTCGCCTTCCAGAACGTCAAGGAGCACCCGCAGGGCCAGGGCGCGCAGAAGTTCGCCGACATCGTCGAGGCGAAGAGCGGCGGCAAGATCAAGGTGAAGCTGTTCCCCGGCGGCACGCTGGGCGGCGATGTGCAGACCGTTTCGGCGCTACAGGGCGGCATTGTCGAGATGTCGGTGATGAATGCCGGCATCCTGGTGTCCCAGGCCAAGGAATTCGCGCTGGTCGACCTGCCCTTCCTGTTCAACAGCGCGACCGAGGCCGACGCCCTGCTGGACGGTCCGGTGGGCGAGCAGCTGATGGCGAAGCTGCCGGAAAAGGGCTTGGTCGGGCTCGGTTTCTGGGACCTCGGCTTCCGCAACCTGACCAACAACCGCCGGCCGGTGAAGACCGCCGCCGACATCGCCGGCCTGAAGATCCGCGTCATCCAGACGCCGATCTACATCGACATCTTCAAGGCGCTGGGCGCCAACCCGGTGCCGCTTGCCTTCCCCGAACTCTACAGCGCGCTTGAGACCGGCACCGTCGACGGGCAGGAGAACCCGGCCAAGACCATCGAACTGACCAAGTTCAACGAAGTCCAGAAATACATGACGATCACGCGGCACATCTACAATCCGCAGTCGCTGATCATCTCCAAGAAGTTCTGGGACACGCTGAATTCCGACGAAAAGGCTTTGTTCCAGAGCGCTGCGGCCGAAGCCACCGTCTTCCAGCGCAAACTGTCGCGCGAGCAGGAGGCCGATGCGCTGGCGTCGCTGAAGGCCAAGGGCATGACCATCGACGAACTGCCGGCCGACGAACTCGGCAAGATTCGCGAGAAGGTCAAGCCGGTGGTCGACAAGTACAAGGCCGAAATCGGCGATGCACTGGTCACCCAGGCCTATGCCACCATCGAAAAGAAGCGCGCCTCGAACTGACCGGAGAGTTCAAGGTGGAGCGTCTCCGCACGCTCCACCACTCCGGCATTGAGCTTTCCATCATGTTCGTCCATTACCTCCGTTGAAGGCGCTCTCTGCGCCGCATGAAAATGGAACAGGGCATGACGGCGGACGACGCGACCGGAACAACTCCAAAAGCCAAGCCGAGCCGCAAGAACGATCCGGAAGGCACCCGCCAGGACATTCTTGAGGTGGCGACGGAGGAGTTCGCCTCGCTCGGCTTCAGCGGCGGCCGGGTCGATGCCATCGCCGCACGCACCCGCACCACCAAGCGCATGATCTATTATTACTTCGGCGGCAAGGAGGAGCTGTATCTTGCCGTTCTGGAGAAGGTCTATGGCGACATCCGCGCCATCGAAAACCGGCTGAACCTCCAGAATCTGGACCCGGAAGCGGCGATCCGTGCCCTGATCGATTTCACTTTCGATTATCAGGAGCAGCACGAGGACTTCATCCGGCTGGTCAGCATCGAGAACATCCACCGCGCCGAACACATGAAGAAATCAAAGGCCATCGCCAATTTGAACATCACGGTCATCGACACGCTGGCCCGGATTCTGGAGCGCGGCCGGGCGGCGGGCGTGTTCAAGGCCGACATCCAGCCCATCGATCTGCATCTGATGATCAGCGCCTTCTGTTTCTTCCGGGTGTCGAACCGCCACACCTTCAACCTGATCTTCCACCAGAATCTCGCCGCCACCGACACGCGCACCCGGCACAAGCGGATGATCGCCGACGCCATCGTCAGCCTGCTCAAGACCGAAGCCGCGGGCACCTGAACCGGCCTCGCCGAACAGGCTCACCGCCGCATCAGGCGGCTGGATCGGCAGGGGTGCGAAGTCCGGCGCGGTGCGGAACCGACGCCAGCAGATCGCGGAACCACCGCTGTGCCGGGTGGACGTCGTTGCGGCGATGCCAGGACAGGGCGAAGAGGATCGGCGGAAGGTCGAGCGGGGCCGGCATGATGCAAAGCCGCTCCGCATGGCCCGAGGCGGCGACCACGCCTTCCATCAGGGTGGCGATCAGGTCCGTTTGCGCCACCAGGGCCGGAGCGGCATAGAGCTGCGGCAGCGTCAGGGCCAGCCGGCGCTTCAATCCCTGCCTTGCCAGGGCCGCATCGACCACCCCGTAACTCTCGTTTTCCGGCGACACCAGAAGGTGCGATTGCTCCAGGAAGCCGCTCAGTTCGAGCGGTGGGCGCACGGTCGGATGACCCCTGCGGACGACGCAGACGAAGCGCTCCTCGAACAGGATGCGGCTGAGAATCCTGCCGGTGGTGGTTGGCGGCACACCGACCGTCAGATCGACCTCGCCGGCGTCCAGCATGCCGATGGCATCGTCCCGCGCGATGAAGTTGCGGATGCGCAGGGTGACGCCCGGCGCCTGTTCGCGCAGGATTTCCAGCAGGGCCGGCAGCAGGGCGAAGGTCGGGTGGTCCGACAGGCCCAGGGTAAAGCTGGCGGTGGAGGTCGACGGGTCGAAGCTCTGTGTGAACGCCAGGGCCTGCTGGAGTTCGGTCAGGGCCCGGCCGATCGGTTGCGCCAGGTCGAGCGCCAGCGGAGTCGGTTGCAACCCATTCGGCCCGCGCACGAACAGTTCGTCCTTCAGCAGCCCGCGCAGACGGGCAAGCGCGGCGCTCATGGCCGGTTGGGTGCGGCCGATGCGGGCCCCGGCCCGTGTCACGCTCCGCTCGGCCATCAGGGCATCGAAGGCGACGAGCAGGTTCAGGTCGATGCCATGCAAATCCATGGCATGGATGTTTTCATATATCGAGGATCGATTTCAAGCATGTCCGGCCATCGGGTAGCGTCCCCTCATCGCATCCTTGATAAGGAAAAGCCCCATGGCACCGAAGGACGATACCGTGACCGGAACCGGGCTCACGCCGCAGGAACTCCGCGCCGTCGAGACGCTCTACCGCGCCTTCAGCGAAGGCAACCCGGACCTTCTCGACGAGGCGGTGACCGAGGATTGGCAGGACATTCCCCTCAATCCCGGCCAGCAGCCGGGCCGTGACGGGATGAAGCCGCTGATCCGCGGATTTCTCGCCGCGTTCCCCGACACCAAGATCGAGGTCCTGGACATCATCGGCGCGCCCGGCCGTGCCGCCGTGCGGGCGGTGATGACCGGAACCCACAGCGGCGACTGGTTCGGGATCGCGCCGACCGGCCGGCCCTTCCGGGTGGCGATCCATGAATTCCACCGCATCGCCGACGGCAAGCTGACCCACACTTGGCATCTTGAGGACTGGTTCGGCTGGATGAACCAGATCGGAGCCCGCCCCGTTCTGGCGGAGGAGGCCGGACGGTAGCCTCCCAACCCGCTGTCCTTTCCGCCAAGGGACAGTTGGAACGGTTTCCCGCCGCGTTCTTTTCAGTGTCGGCATGAAGGCGCGCTGACCGGGGCGAAGCATCCGCGCCCCGGACTCAGGCCATCGCCGCCATCAGGCGTCCTTCCAGACAGTCCGGTCCGGTTCGGAAGAACCGGATTTCGGATCTGGACAGTTTGCCCCCCACCACGGACAACCGGCGCACCGCACAGACACGGATGCCAAAAGCCGGACTGCGAGGGTATGCTTCCGACACATCAAGAACAGGGAAATCCACCAATGAACCGTCGCAGCTTTCTCACCACGACCGCATCAGCCGCAACCGTCGCCGCCACCGGGGGATTCGCGTTCGCACCGTCCATCGCGCGGGCGCAGAATCAGGCGGTGAAGGTGGCGTTCGTCGGCACGCTGTCCGGTCCGGGGGCGGCGCTGGGCACGCATCTGCGCGACGGCTGGCTGGCGGGGGTGACGCGGCTGAACAACCAGCTCGGCGGCCGGGCGGTCGAGACGCTGGTGATCGACGACGAGCTGAAGCCCGACGTGGCGGTGTCGAAGGTCCGCGCCGCGCTGGAGCGCGACAAGGTCGATTTCGTGGTCGGCGTCGTCTTCAGCAACATGCTTCAGGCCATCGTCCGCCCGGTGACGGAGAGCAACACCTTCCTGATCACCGCCAACGCCGGCCCCTCCACCCTCGCCGGCAAGGGATGCAGCCCCTTCCTGTTCAGCAGCGCCTACCAGAACGACCAGCCGCACGCGACGATGGGGCAGGCGGCGCAGGATCTGGGCTACAAGCGCGTCTTCATCCTGGTGCCGAACTATCAGGCCGGCAAGGACGCGGTGGCCGGCTTCCGCAGCCGCTACAAGGGCGAGGTGGTCGACGAGGTCTATGTGCCGCTGAGCCAGCTCGACTTCTCGACCGAGGTCACCAAGATCGCCGCCGCCAAGCCGGACGCCATCTTCACCTTCATGCCGGGCGCGCTGGGCGTCAATCTGGTGCGGCAGTACCGGCAGGCCGGGCTCGCCAACATCCCCTTCCTGTCCACCTTCACAGTGGACGAATCGACCCTGCCGGCCCAGGGCGAGTCGGCTCTCGATTTCTACACCGCCGCCACCTGGGCGCCCAACTTCGACAACCCGCACAGCCGCCGCTTCGTGCAGGAGTTCGAGGCGGCCTACGGCTATGTCCCGTCGAACTTCGCCGCCCACGCCTATGACGCCGCCCACATGCTGGACGCGGCGATCCGCCGGACAGGCGGCGACGTCGCCAACAAGGCGGCGCTGCGCACGGCGCTGGAGGCCGGCGACTTCCCGTCGGTGCGGGGCGCGCTGCGGCTGGGGCCCAACCATTTCCCGATTCAGGATTTCTGGCTGTGCAAGGTCGCCAAGCGCGCCGACGGCAAGTTCCAGACGGAAACCGTGCGCAAGGTGCTGAGCGCCGACGCCGACGGCTACGCCGCCTCCTGCAAGATGGGATGACGGGCGGGACGGGCTGACGGGGGGCTTTCGCGATGTCCATGCTTCTGGTGCAGGCCCTCAACGGCCTGCAATTCGGGGTGCTGTTGTTCCTGGTGGCGGCCGGACTCAGTCTGGTGTTCGGCGTCATGGACCTGATCAATCTGGCCCATGGCGTCCAATACATGCTGGGGGCCTATGTCGCCGCCACGCTGGGGGTGTGGACCGGCAGCTTCTGGCTGGGGGCGCTGCTGGCTCTGCCGGTTGCGCTGCTGGTCGGGCTGGCGCTGGAATGGCTGGTTTTCCGCCATCTCTACCGCCGCGACCATCTGAGCCAGGTGCTCGCCACCTTCGGCGTGATCCTGACGGTGGAGGAGGCGACGCGGGCGCTGTGGGGCAGCGCCCCGCAGACCGTGCTGGAGCCGTCCGGGCTGACCGGCGGCCCGATGGGCGGGGTGGAGATCGTGCCTGGGCTGCTCTACCCGACCTACCGGCTGGTCATCATCGGCGTCGGCATCGTGGTGCCGCTGCTGCTGTGGTTCCTGGTGGAGCGGACGCGGGCCGGCATGCTGGTGCGGGCGGGGGCGACCCATCCCGCCATGGTGTCGGCGCTGGGGGTGGACATCCGCCGCCTGTTCACCGTCGTCTTCGCCTTCGGCGCCATGCTGGCGGGCTTCGCCGGGGCGCTGGCCAGCCCGATCTTCCCGGTGGCGCCGGGCATGGGCGACACCGTGCTGATCCTGTGCTTCGTGGTGATCGTCATCGGCGGCGTCGGCTCCATCCGCGGCGCCTTCATCGCAGCATTGCTGGTCGGGCTGCTCGACAGTGTGGGGCGGGCAATGCTGCCCGACCTGCTGCGGCTGCTGCTCGACCCGTCGTCGGCCCGGCAGACCGGGGCGGCGCTGGCCTCCATGCTGGTCTACATCGTCATGGCCGCCATCCTGTTCTTCCGTCCGGCCGGGCTTTTCCCGGGGGGACGTTCGGCATGACGGCCCCGTTCCACAAGACCCTCCGCAACCATGCGCTGGCCCTGGCCACGCTGCTGGCGCTGGCGGCGGCCCCCTTCCTCGGCTTCGGCGACGGCTTCGCGCTCAGCCTGCTGGCGCGCGCGATGATCCTGGGCATGGCGGCGGTCAGCCTCTCGCTGCTGGTCGGCGGCGCCGGGCTGGTCAGCCTGGGGCACGCCGCGACGATGGGGATCGGCGCCTATGCCGTGGTCGCCTTCGACGACGCCGGGGTCAGCGAGGGGCTGATCGTCTTCCCCGCCGCCATCGCCGCGGCGGCCGCCTATGCGCTCGTGACGGGAGCGGTCTCGCTGCGCACCAGCGGCGTGCATTTCATCATGATCACCCTGGCCTTCGGCCAGATGGCCTTCTTCACCACCTCCTCCTTCTCCAGCCTGGGCGGCGACGACGGCTACACGCTCTATGCCCGCACCGAGTGGCTGGGAAGCCGGATCCTGGACAACCGGCTGACCTTCCATTTCCTCTGCCTGGGCCTGCTGGCCCTGGTGTGGGTGGGCGGAACCCTGCTGCTGGGCAGCCGGTTCGGCCGGGTGCTGCGGGCGGCGCGGGAGAATCCGCAGCGGGCGCTGGCGGTGGGTTTTCAGCCCTACCCCTACCGTCTTGTCGCCTATGCGATGGCGGGGGCGGTCGGTGGCCTGTCGGGCGCACTGCTCGCCAACGCGACGGAGTTCGTGTCCCCTGCCCTGCTGTCCTGGACGCGGTCGGGGGAACTGCTGTTCATGGTCATCCTCGGCGGCGTCGGCCAGCTCGGCGGCGCGATCCTGGGGGCGCTCGCCATCGTGCTGCTGGAGGAAACGCTGTCGCACCTGCTGGTCTACTGGCGGCTGGTGTTCGGGCCGCTGCTGGTGCTGTCGGTGCTGTTCCTGCCCGATGGGCTTATCGGCGCGCCGCTGCGCCTGCGTGCCGCCTTCCGGTTCGCCTCGCCCAAGCGGAGGAATGCCGATGCCTGATCCGTTGCTGGAACTGCACGGCCTGAGCAAGAATTTCGGCGCGCTGACCGTGACCTCAGACGTGTCGCTGACCGTCCTACCGGGGGAGATCCATGCGATCATCGGCCCGAATGGGGCGGGCAAGACCACGCTGATCCACCAGATCAGCGGCACGCTGCGCCCGGACCGCGGAACCATCCGCTTCGCCGGCCAGGACGTGACCGCCCTGCCGTTCGAGCGCCGCGCCCGGCTGGGGCTGGCCCGCAGCTTCCAGATCACCAGCATCGTGCCGGGCTTCACCGCGCTGGAGAACGTCGCGCTGGCAGTGCAGGCGCGCAGCGGCTCCTCCTTCCGCTTCCTGCGCCCGGTGGCCGGCGAAGCGACGCTGAACGGGGAGGCGCTGGAGGCGCTCGACACCGTAGGGCTGGGCCGGGTTGCCGACCGCACCGCCGCCGCCCTGTCGCACGGCGAGAAGCGGCAGCTCGAACTCGCCATCGCAATCGCGATGAACCCCCGCCTGCTGCTGCTCGACGAGCCGCTGGCCGGGGCCGGTCCGGAGGAGACGGAGCGGCTGATCGGCATCCTGCGCGACCTGCGCAGCCGCTACGGCATCCTGCTGGTCGAGCATGACATGCAGGCGGTGTTCGCCCTGGCCGACCGCATCTCCGTCCTGGTCTATGGCCGTGTCATCGTCACCGGCACGGTGGACGAGATCCGCGGTCACCCCGAGGTCCGCACCGCCTATCTTGGAGAGGACGCGCTGGCGTGATGCTGAAGATCGACAACCTCACGGCGGGCTACGGCCAGAGCCAGGTGCTGTTCGGCGTGTCGCTGTCCATCGAGGCCGGGCAGGTGCTGGCCCTGATGGGGCGCAACGGCATGGGCAAGACGACGACCATCTCCGCCGTAATGGGGCTGATTCCGCGCTGGGGCGGCAGCGTCAGCTTCGACGGCCAGGGCATCGGCCGCATGCCGCCGCACCGGGTGGCGCGGCTGGGGGTCGGGCTGGTCCCGGAAGGCCGCCAGATCTTCCCGACCCTGACGGTGGAGGAAAACCTCGTCGCCACCGCCGCCACACGCGGCGACGGAACTGCGCGCTGGACGCTGGAGGCGGTGTGGGAGCTGTTCCCCCGCCTGCGCGAACGCCGCCGCAACCTGGGCAACCGCCTGTCGGGCGGCGAGCAGCAGATGCTGGCAATCGGGCGGGCGCTGATGACCAACCCGCGCCTGCTGGTCCTGGACGAGGCCACCGAAGGGCTGGCCCCGGTGATCCGCGCCGAAATCTGGGCGGTGCTGGAGACGCTGAAGCGCGAAGGCCAGTCGATCCTGCTGGTGGACAAGAACCTGTCGGCGGTTCTGCGCCTCGCCGACGCCTGCGCGGTGATCGAGAAGGGCCGCACGGTGTGGAGCGGCACCAGCGCGGATCTGGGCCGGGCGGCCGACATTCAGGAAACCTACCTGCACATCTGAAGCGTCGGGCACCCCCGCACCGCGGGGTATCGGCCGGCCGCTGTCGACGGTGCCATGGCCTCTCGTCCGTCAGCGCACTTCGTTCACATATCTGTGGTCGTCCGTCAGCGTCCTGTGACGGCTGACGATGGTCAGGGTTCCGGTCTGGTCGAACGCCTCCTCGTCGATGATCAGAAGCGGCGTCGGGTCGGGAACGCCGAGGTCGGCGCGATCCTCGGCAGTGGCGAGCCCGGCCGAGACCCGCTCGCGCACGGCGGAAATGCGGATGCCGTGAACGTCGAGCAGGTGGAGGTAGAGCCGCTGCGGCACCAGTGACGGATCCAGCGGGAAATCGGGCACCCGGCGGGCCACCATCGCGATGTGGGAGCGCATCACCGCCCGCCCCTCCACCCGGCGCAGCCGCGCGATGCGGATCAGCGGCTCCCCCGGTGCCTCGCCCAGCAGGGCGGCCTCGCCGTCGGTGGCCGGGCTCAGCCCGACCTCGGTCACTACCGCCTCGGACGACAGCAGTTGGCCGTCGCCGCCATGCAAGCGGTAATATTGGAAAAAGAAGCGCAGGCTGTGCTGCGGCGTGCGTCCGGTGACCACCGTCCCGGTCTTGCGCCGGCGCATCAGCATGCCGTCGGCGGTCAGGTCGGCCAGCGCGCGGCGCATCGTTCCCACCGCAACCCCATAATCGGCGGCAAGCGCGACCTCGCCCGGCAGCACCATGCCGGGCGGCCATTCGCCCAGCAGAATGGCTTCCGCCATGCGGCGCTTGACGTGCTCGTAGAGCGGGATCGGCAGGTCACCCGCCATGTTTGCCGTCTTTTTGTTCACTACCGCCTCGAAAATAGCCAGAAATTGCTCGAATCTTGACGATTGACAAAGATTTGTGCGCCGGTCACATTTCTTTATAGAATATAGAAAACAGCGAGCCTGTCATGGACAATCGGCACGAAATCGGCCAGCCCACCGGCGACGATGGCCTCGATACAGCGATGGCCTGGATCGCACGTTCGGCTGAACCCGCCGTGGCCGATCTCGCCCGCATGATCGCTGTCGACACGTCCTTTCCTCCCGGTGCCGGCTACGACGCCTTCGCCGACCTGATGGATGAGCTGATCGCCCCGCTGGGCTTCCGCTCCAGCCGGGTCGTCGTCCCCGACGCGCTGTGGCGGGTGCCCGGCGGGCCGGCGTCCGGCCGGCGCACCAATCTCATCGGCGAACGCGAGACGGGCAAGCCGGTTCTCGGGCTGTATTTCCATGTCGACACCGTGCCCGCCGCCGCCGGCTGGGACAAGGATCCGCTCCGCCTGACCCGCGACGGCGACCGGCTGTACGGGCTGGGCGCCGCCGACATGAAGGGCACCATCGCCGCCGTGCTGCTGGCACTGCGCGCGGCCGAGGCCTGCGGCCTGCCGCTCGCCTACGATCCCATGCTGCTGTTCTGCACCGACGAAGAGGGCGGGCTCTATCCCGGCGTGCGCTACCTTGCCGAACAGGGGCTGCTGAAAGGCCATATCCTGAACTTCAACGGCAGCGCCGCGCCGCGCATCTGGGCGGGCTGCTTCGGCCTGTTCAACCTGCAAATCCGGCTGCACGGCCACACCGTCCATGCCGGCGAGGGCAACCGCTCCGGCTCCGGCGTCAACGCCATCGAGGCGGCGCTGCCGCTGCTCCAGGCGCTGACCGACCTCAAGCCGGTGGTGGCGCAACGGACCTCGGCCCTGCCGCCGCCTCCGACCGCCTCCGGGCCGCTGGCCGCACGGCTCGACATCGCCGCCGCCCATGGCGGCATCTGCGGCGGGCAGGTCCCCTCGCTGTTCGAGATCCTGGTCTGCCGCCGCTATGCGCCGGAAGAGGACTATGAGGAGGCGCGGGCGGAGATCGAAACGGCCGTCGCCCGCGCGATGGCAGGCAGCCCCGGCATCGCGGTGGACATCCAGCTGGTCGGCCACCTCGCCCCAACCGGCGATCCAACCGGGCCGCACTGGCCGCGCTGGCAGGCGGCGCTGTCGGCCGGCTTCGGCTACCGCGGGGAAGAGTTCCGCGCCTGGGGGGCGGCCAGTTGCTCCGACTTCGGCTGGGTCCAGCGCACCGGCATGCAGGAGGTGCTGCTGACCGGGCTCGGCCGGCCGGAGAGCAACGTCCACTCCCCCGACGAACACACCACCGTCGCCGACATCGTGGCATTGGCGCAGAGCGTGCTGGCCTATCTGACCGCCGGCTTCGCCCCCAACCTTATTCCCGAGAACACCGATCCGAACGCCGTGCCGACCCCAGGCCGCGGCCCGCAGAAGGAGTCCGACCGATGAATTCCGTGACCCGCCGCCGCTTTCTCGCCGGGACCGCCGGCCTCGGCGCCCTGCCCGCCTTTAACCTGCTGGGCGCTTTGCCGGCCTTCGCCCAACAGACCGCCGCGCGCCGCGGCGGCGTTCTGCGCATCTCGGTCGATCAGGCCGCCAGCGTCATCCATCCGCTGCGCACCCGCGTGAATCCGGAATATCTGGTGGCGGAGCTGCTCTATTCCGGCCTGACGCGGCTCGCCGCCGGCATGAAGGTGGAACCGGACCTCGCCGAATCCTGGTCGCCCGACCAGACGCTGACCGAATGGACTTTCGTCCTGCGGCCGGGCCTGACCTTCCATGACGGCTCGCCCTGCACCGCCGCCGACGTGGTCGCCACCTTCACCGCCATCCTCGATCCCAAGACCGCCTCGCCGGGCCGCACCAACGTCGGCCCGATCAAGGAGGTGACGGCCAAGGACGAGCGGACGGTGCTGTTCCGCCTGACCTCGCCCTACGCCGACCTGCCGGTGGCGCTGGCCTACACCAACGCCCGCATCGTTCCGGCCAAGGTGATCGAGACCGACCTCGACAGCCTGTCGCGCGGCGCCGTCGGCACCGGCCCGTTCAAGCTGGTCTCCTTCGAACCCGACCGCAAGATCGTCGTGGAGCGCAATCCCGCCTATTACGACCCGGCGCGCCCCTATCTCGACCGGGTCGAGGTGCTGGTCTATCCCGACCGCACCGCCGAGGCTTCGGCGCTGATCTCCGGCGACATCGACCTGATGCTGGGCACCGCCCCCGGCGAATATCAGCGGCTGGAGAAGGCTGCCGGCGTCAAGGCGCTGCGCGTGCCGTCGGGCCAGTTCCTGAACGTCAACATGGGCTGCGACCAGAAGCCTTTCTCCGACCCGCGCGTCCGCAAGGCGCTGGCGCTCTCCGTCGACCGCGAGGCGATGGTGGGTTTCGTCGCCGGCGGCTACGGCACCCCCGGCAACGACACGCCGATCAGCCCGGCCTACCGCTTCCACCGCGAGCAGCCGCTGCGCAAGGCCGACCTCGCCCAGGCGAAGAAGCTGCTGGCAGAGGCCGGCTATCCGAACGGCGTCGATCTGACCATGATCGCGTCGGACAAGCCGGGCACCCGCACCGAACTGGCGGTCGCCATCCGCGAGATGGCGAAGCCCGCCGGCTTCCGCATCCAGGTGCAGACCATGCCGCACGCCACCTATCTGGATCAGGTGTGGAAGAAGGGCAATTTCTACGTCGGCTTCTACAACATGCAGGCGACCGCCGATGCGGTCTTCTCGCTGCTCTACACCTCCGACGCCGCCTGGAACGAGACGCGCTGGAACAACAAGGATTTCGACGCCCTGGTCGCCGAGGCGCGGGCCAAGACCGACGAGACCGAGCGCGCCGCCCTCTACGCCAAGGCGCAGCAGTTGATGCATGACGAGGTGCCGTCGGTCATCCCCGTCTTCTTCGACCTGCTGGCGGCGCGGCGCGATTACGTGGAGGGCTACGACCTGCACCCGCGCGGCTCGGTGTTCCGCCTCGACTTCGTCTCGTTCGGGGCGGCTGCTCCCAAGCGGGGTTGAGGCCGTGAGCGCATCCTGGCTCCTGCGGCGGCTGGCGCTGATCCTCTACACGGTGTTCATCGTGTCGGTGCTGGTCTTCGGCATCACCCAGGCGCTGCCCGCCGACGCCGCCGTCACCCTGCTGGGTGAGAACGCCACCGCCGAGGCGCTGAACGCGATCCGCGAGCGCCTCGGCCTCGGCGACCCGATCTGGTGGCAGTATCTGCGCTGGGTCGGCCATGCCGCGACCGGCGATTTCGGCCTGTCGATGCGCACCGGGCAGCCGGTCGGGCCGGAGATGCTGACGGCGCTCGGCCGTTCGCTTCTGCTGGCCGTCGCCGCGATCCTGGTCATGCTGGTGATCGCCGTACCGCTCGGCATGCTGGCGGCGGTGCGGCAAGGCAAGCTGGCCGACATGGCGACCGGGCTGATCTCCTATCTCGGGGTGTCCTTCCCGGAATTCGTCACCGCGACCTTGCTCGCCATGCTGCTGGCCGACACCCTGCAATGGCTGCCCGCCACCGGCTACGTCTCGCCGCTGGAGGATTTCGGCGGGGCGCTGCGGCATCTGGCCCTGCCGGTGCTGACCGCCTCGCTGATCCTGGTGGCGCATGTCGCCCGCATGGTGCGGTCGGAGACGCTCGACGTGCTGCACAGCGACTATATCCGCGCCGCCCGGCTGAAGGGGCTGCCGGAACGCACGGTGCTGGTCCGCCACGCCCTGCGCAACGCGCTGCTGCCGGTGGTCACCATCGTGGCGCTGGATGTCGGCTATCTGCTGGGCGGCATCATCGTCATCGAGGAGATCTTCGCCATTCCCGGCATCGGCCGGCAGCTGATGGTGGCGGTCACCGCCCGCGACCTGCCGTCGATCCAGGCCGGCGCCCTCATCATGTCGGCGACCTACGCCGTCGCCAACACGCTGGCCGACGTCGCCTACGCCGTCCTCGACAAGAGGATCCGCTATGACTGACCTGCTGCGCCGCCTGATGCGCACGCCGCAAGGCGCCATCGGCCTGATCCTGCTGGCGGTGCTGGCCGCCGCCTGCCTGCTCGGCCCCTGGCTGGCCCCCCACGACCCGGAGAAGATGGACTTCCTCGGCCGCTTCCGCCCGCTCGGAGCGCAGAACTGGTTCGGTGCCGACCAGTTCGGCCGCGACGTGCTGAGCCGCCTGCTGGTCGGCGCCCGCTCCACCCTGCCGATGGCGCTGGCCGCCACCCTGCTCGGCACCGTCGCCGGCGCCGTGGTCGGCACCGCGTCGGCCTATCTCGGCGGGCGTTGGGACGAGGCGATCATGCGCACCATCGACGCGGTGATGGCGGTGCCAGGCCTGCTGCTCGCCCTGCTGCTGGTCAGCACGCTGGGCAACGGCGCCGGCAACGCGATGATCGCCATCGCCGTCACCTTTGCTCCCGGCATGGCGCGCGTCACCCGCGCGGTGGCCCTGACCGTACGCGGTCAGGACTATGTCAAGTCGGCCACGGTGCGCGGCGAGCGCGCGTCCTGGATCATCTTCCGCGAGATGCTGCCGAACGTGATGGCCCCGGTGGTGATCGAGGCGACGATCCGCGTCTCCTTCGCGGTGATGCTGTTCGCCACCCTCAGCTTCCTCGGCCTCGGCGCCCAGCCGCCGGCCTCCGAATGGGGCCTGATGGTGGCGGAGGCGCGCCAGTACGTCCATCAGGCGCCCTGGATCCTCATCGCGCCGTCGCTGGCCATCGCGATGACCGCAATCGCCTTCAACCTGCTCGGCGACGGGCTGCGCGACGCTATGAACCCGCGGGACGAACGATGACCGCAGTCCTCTCATTGCGCGACTACACGCTGGATTACCTCACCGGCAGCCGTCCCTTGCGGGTTTTGCAGGACATCAGCCTCGACATCGCGCCCGGCGAGGTGCTGGGGCTGGTCGGCGAATCCGGCTCGGGCAAGAGCACGCTGGCCTGGGCGATCATGCGGCACCTGCCGAAGAACGCCCGCGAGCTGTCGGGCAGCATCCGGCTCGGCGACACCGACCTGCGGAGCCTGCCGCCGCGCGAGTTGACCCGCATCCGCGGCCGGCGCATCGGCATGGTGTTCCAGGATCCGTCGACCGCGCTGAACCCGACGCTGACCGTCGGCCGGCAGGTGACGGAGACGCTGGTCACCAACCGCGGCCTGACCCGGCGCGCCGCCTGGGATCTGGCGCTGGAACTGCTGGGCCATGTCGAGCTGCGCGACCCCGAAGCGCTGATGCGCCGCTATCCGCACGAGATCTCCGGCGGCGAGAAGCAGCGCATCCTCATCGCCACCGCCTTCGGCTGCCGGCCGGAGCTGATCGTCTTCGACGAGCCGACCACCGCGCTCGACGTCATCACCGGCGCCCGCATCCTCGACCTCTTCGCCCGGCTTCGCGCCGAGACCGGGGTGGCGGCGCTCTACATCTCGCACGACCTCGCCCTGGTCTCGCGCGTCGCCGACCGGGTGGCGGTGATGAAGAAGGGCCGGCTGGTGGAGGAGGCCCCGGCCGCCTCGATCTTCGCCCGCCCCGCCCACGAGGAAACCCGCAAGCTGGTGGCGGCGGTGCCGCGTCCGGAAAACCGGCTGGTCCACGACCGGCCGGGCGACCGCGTCCTGCTCGCCGCCGAGGCCGTCTCGGTCCGCTACGCCCGGCCGCGCCTGTTCCGTCCGCCCCCGCCGCCGGCGACCCACGCGGTGGGATTCGACATCAGGGCCGGCGAGATCCTGGGCATCGTCGGCGAGTCCGGCTCCGGCAAATCCTCCATCGCGCGAGCGCTGACCGGTCTGGCCGAGTTTTCCGGCGGCATCCGCTTCGATGGCCGGCCGATCGGCTCGGCCCGCGACATGGACGGCGCCTATCGCCGCGCGGTGCAGATCGTCTTCCAGCATCCCGACGGCTCGCTGAACCCGCGCCAGACGGTGGGCGAGATCCTGTCGCGCCCGCTGAAGCTGTTCGGCACCGGCTCGGGCAATCCCACCACCGGCAACTTGAGTGCCGAGATCGGCCGGCTGCTGGAGCAGGTGCGCCTGCCGGCCGCCTACGCCACCCGCTGGCCGCACCAGCTCTCCGGCGGCGAGAAGCAGCGCGTCGCCATCGCCCGCGCCTTCGCCGCCAAGCCCTCGCTGGTCATCTGCGACGAGATCACCGCCCCGCTCGACGTCTCGGTCCAGGCCTCGATCATCGAGCTGCTGCTGGCCCTGCGGGCCGAGACCGGGGCCGCCTATCTCTTCATCACCCACGACATCAACCTGATCCGCCAGATCGCCCACCGCATCGCCGTGATGCGCCGGGGCGAACTGGTCGACCTGCTGCCCATCGACGCGGTCGACGCCGACCATGTCCACCCCTACACGCGCGACCTGATGGCCGCCTCGCCGACGCCCGTCGGTTGAGCTTCCGGGAACATTCCTCATGGACACCGCAGAGATTCTCGCCCGCCTGGACACCGATGCCGCCCTCGCCTTCCTCGCCCGCATGGTCCAGCACAAGAGCTACAGCCAGACAGAGGGCGAGCGCGAGCTGGCCCGCTTCATGGCCGCCTCCATGTCGGGGCTGGGGCTGGAGGCGGAACTGACGCCGGTGCCCGGCGGGCGGGTCAACGCCGTCGGCCGCTGGCGCGGCACCGGCGGCGGCAAGAGCCTGCTGTTCAACGGCCACATCGACACCAACCCGGTGACCGAGGGCTGGACCGTCGATCCCTGGGGCGGCAAGATCGACGACAAGTTCATCTACGGCATCGGCTGCTCCAACATGAAGGCGGGCGACGCCGCCTATTTCTGCGCGGTCAAGACCCTGATGGACGCCGGGGTGAAGCTGCGCGGCGACGTCATCCTGACCTATGTGGTGGGCGAGCTTCAGGGCGGCGTCGGCACGCTCGCGTTGATGGAGCAGGGGCTGCGCGCCGACTGCTTCATCAACAGCGAGCCGACCGACCTCCAGGCGATGACGATGCACGCGGCGGCGCTGAGCTTCGTCATCGAACTGGTCGGCGACACCCGCCACCTGTCCAAGCGCGAGGAGGCGGTCGACGCCGTCGTCGCCGCCTGCGACCTGATCCCGCGGCTGAACGCCCTGGCCCTGTCCGGTGCCAGGTCGCCGGAGCATGCGACGATCAACCGTGTCCATGTCGGCGTCGTCCACGGCGCGCTGGGCAAGGAACTGCACGAGTGGCGCTCGCCGCAGGTCGCCGACTTCGTGCGGATCAAGGGGTCCGCCCGCTACGCCACCGGCCAGAGCGAGGACGGGGCGCTGGCCGACCTGCGGCGCGAGCTGGACGCGCTGGAAGCGCGCTTTCCGGGCCTGAAGGCCAGCGTCTTCTCCGAGGACCGCGGCGGCACACCGACCATGCCGACCTTCGAGGTGGCGAAGGACAGTGCCATCGTCCAGGCGGTGAACCGCGCCTATCGCGCGGTGCGCGGCACCGACCAGCCGACCGGCGCCATCACCCCGCCCGGCTTCTACGGCACCGACGCCGGCCATCTCCAGCATTCCGGCGGCATGGAGGGCGTCGTCTGCGGTCCCGGCGGGCGCTACAACACCATGCCGGACGAGCGGGTGGACATCGACGACTATCTCGACATGATCCGCGTCTACATGCTGACCATCCTGGAGATCTGCGGATAATGGCCGGCTCGTCCGCAGCACGCTTCGCGCCGCGGATCGCCCGGCTGCGCGAGGCCATGGCGGCCCGGGGCTGCGACGCCTTCCTGGCCGACCATGCCGAGCTGATCGCCTGGATCTGCGGCTACACCGTATCGGAAACGCTCTACCGCGCCGTCATCGTGCCGATGGACGCCGATCCCTGCTTCGTCCTGCGCTCCATCGACGCCGGTCCCTGCCGCGCCGGGGTGTGGTTCGACGAGGTGGTGACCTTCGACGGCCACGAGGACCCACATGGCGCGGTGGCGAACGCGCTCGCCGCACATGGCCTCGCGGCTGCACGGATCGGCGTCGATCCGGCCTCCTACGGCCACACCGTCGCCACCGCGCAGCGCCTTGCCGAGTTGCTTCCCGACGCCCGGTTCGTCCCGCTGCCGGGTGTGAGCGACCGTCTGCGCGCCTGCAAGTTCGCCGACGAGATCGACGCCATCGCGGCGGCGGCGGCCATTGCCGACCGGTGCATGCTGGGGTTGGAAGGCCATGTGCCTCCCGGCCGGACGGTGCGGGAAGTGGCGGCGGCGGCGGCGGCGGCGCAGCTCTGGCTCGGCGCCGACGACGGCGGACCGGGGCCGATCCTGGTGTCGGGCAGCCATGGAACCGGCGGCCACGTCGATTTCCTGCACGGCAGCGGCCTCGACCGGACGCTGATGCCGGGCGACATCCTGCATGTCGAGCTGACACCGCGGGTCGGCAACTACGGCGCCCGGCTGATGCGGCCGGTCTTCGTCGGCGACCCGCCGGCCGGGGCGCGGGAGACCTTCCAACAGCTGGCGGAGCTTCAGGACCGGCAGATCGCCGCCATGCGTCCGGGAGCGGCGGCCCGCGATGTCGATGCCCTGCTGCGGACGGCGGTGCTGGACGCCGGGTTGCGGGCCGACTACGGCAACGTGACCGGCTACGCCATGGGCCTCTACGCCCGCACGCCGCGGCCGAGCGATTTCTCGCAGTCCTTCCACCCCGGTGCCGACTTCCGTCTGGAAGCGGGGCAGGTGTTCCACATGTACGTGTCGGCGCGCGGCGTCGCCGTGAGCGAGACCGTTCTTGTGACCGAAGGCGAGCCGCGCCTGCTGACGACCTGCCCGCGTCGGCCCATGGAAGGCTGAGCCCGCCACAGTGTCGAGCACGGTTCGGTCAGGTGTCGCACCAGACCTGAGCCATATGCGGAAAACGACGCGCCGGGCTGGGGAGCCCGGGCGCGCCGCTTCGGGGATCAGAACGGCTGCTGGAGCAGTCCGATCAGGCCCTTCACGCCCGATACGAAATTCCCGACGCGCAGGTTTTCGTCGTAGCTGTGCTGGTTGTTGTCGGCATTCACCAGCGGGACGATGACGAAGGGCACCTTCAGCGCCTCGACCGCCGCTCCGGTGGGTACGGTGCCGCCCATCATGCGGATGCGCACCGGGTCCTCGCCGTAGGTCGCCTTGAAGGAGCGGTACAGCCACTCGCCGACCGGCGCCTGCATGTCGGTCCGCGCCGCGGAACTGGAGGCGGAAACCTCCTCCGAAGCCAGGGAGGCCAGCTTGTCGTACTTGGCCCGGTCCTCGTCCGTCGGGTTGCCCTGGACCAGATGATAGCCCTGGGCCTCGATATGCGTCTTCAGCATGCCGATCAGCTGCTCCGGCGGCGTTTCCGGAACCGTGCGCAAGTCGAGTTCGGCGACGGCGCTTTCCGGAATGATCGTCCGCGCCTTGGCACCCACGTCGCCCGCCGCCATGCCGCGGACGTTGAGCGACGGGTACTGCAACGCTTCCTGATAGTTCTTGCCGACCTTTTCCGCCTGCGTGATGCCCAGCCGTTTGCGCAGCGCCGCTTCGTCGTCGGGGACGGCGGCCATGATCTTTTCCGCCGCCGCGTCGATCTTCACGGAGTCGTAATAGCCGGGGATGGTGACCCGACCGTTCTCGTCCTTCATCGACGCCAACAGCTGCGCCAGCCGCATCGCCGGGTTGGCCGAATAATTGCCGAAATGACCGCTGTGCAGGCCCTGCTTGGCGCCGAAGACCGTCAGGGTCGCCTGGGCGACTCCGCGGTTGCCGAACACCAGCGTCGGCTTGTTGCTCTGGTGCATCGGGCCATCGAGCACCAGCAGCGCGTCATTCTGCAGCAGCTCGGCGTTCTGCCGGATCACCTCGCCGAGCGACGGCGACCCCTTCTCCTCTTCGGAATCGAGGATGATCTTGACGTTGACACTGGGCTTCTGGCCGGCCTCCTTCAGCGCGTCGAACGCCGTCAGCAGCATCATGATCGGACCCTTGTCGTCCGACGAAGACCGCGCAAACAGCCGCCAGTCGGGGTCGACCTGCTCGCCGTACAGCCTCTCCAGCGGGATCGTCTCCCACTCGCCCTTGTCGGTCTTCTGCTTCAGCGTCGCGTCCCAGGGGCTCTTCTGCTTCCACTGCTGCGGGGTGACCGACTGGCCATCCAGATGGGCGTAGAACAGGATGGTCTTCTTGGCAGGGTCGGCGCCGGGCAGTTCCGCAAACAGCATCGGCTTGCCGTTGTTCGCCAACGCCCGCGCCTGGAAGCCGCGCTTCTGGAAGGCCTGCTCCAGCCATGCGACGTTCTTCTGAATGTCAGCCGGAACAACTGCATCGTTGGGAATGGCGAGAAGCTCGACAAATTCCTTGTAATTCGCAGATGCGTGCTTCGCTGCAAGCGTATCCGTGGATGGCGACGCGGCACCCGCCTGGACCGGCAAAAACATGCACGCGCCGATGAGAAGCGCTTGTTTAAGAGAAAGTTTCTCTCTGCCCGACATTTCTTCCCTCTTACGTGTTCATGACGTAATTTTTACGAAGGAATTGCAGGCACCGTCAAGTTTATCACCTGTTTTCACAGGGCTGCCCTGTGCAGCGCGCGCGGCAAGCGGCCGGGGCGGACGGCCCCGGCAACTCCCGACGGATCGGCGCGCCCTGCCTTCAGCTGCGGGCGACGGGACGGACGGTGATCTCGTTGACCCCGACATCCCGCGGCTGTTCGATGGCGAAGAGGACGGCCCGCCCGATGGCTTCCGGTTCGATTGCGTTGCGGCGGTATTCGACCATCGCGCGGGCAGCCGTCTCGTCGGTGATGGTGTCGGCGAGTTCGGAGCGCGTCACGCCGGGATAGATGCAGGTCGTGCGGATCGTCTCGCTCTCCTGCCGCAATCCGTCGGTGATGGCCCGCACCGCGAATTTGGTCGCGCTGTAGACGGCGGAGGTCGGCACCACCTCGAAACTCCCGACCGAACCGATGTTGACGACGTACCCGCCTCCCTGCGCCTCCATGACCGGCAGGACCGCCGCGATGCCATGGAGGACGCCGCGGATGTTGACGTCGATCATCCGGTCCCATTCCTCGACCTTCAGGGAGGCGAGCGGGGAGAGCGGCATCACGCCGGCATTGTTGACGAGGACATCGATCCGGCCGAAGCGGTCCCTGGCTTCGGCAACGAAGCCCTCCATGCTGGCGCGGTCGGTCACGTCGAGGGCGCGGGCGGCGGCCCTGCCGCCCTTCGCCTGGATTTCCCGGACAAGCGCGTCGAGCCGCTCCGTCCGCCGCGCCCCCAGCATCAGGGTGGTACCGGCCCCGGCGAGAATGCGCGCGGTGGCCTCGCCGATGCCGCTGGACGCACCGGTGATGAGAACGACTTGGTCGATGGTCATGACGATTTCCTGTATTTCAATGGATATGGATGTCGACGGTTGCGGCAAGCTATCGGCGGCGGTCACTGCGCCGTGTAGCCGCCATCGACGAAAAGCTGTGCGCCGGTGATGAAGCTGGAGGCTGGCGAAGCCAGGAATGCGATTGCCTCGGCAACCTCCTCCGGACGACCAATGCGACCGACCGGGTGGGCGTCGCCGAAGCTCCGCAGCATCTCCCGGCCGTTCTCGACCACGCCTTCCATGATGTCGGTGTCGATGACGCCGGGCAGGACCACATTGCAGCGGATGCCGCGACGGCCATATTCGACGGCGACGATGCGGGCGAGCTGCGCTGAAGCCGCCTTCGATGAGGCATAGGCAGCCTGCGTTGGAAAAGCCGTGGTCGCCGACAGCGAGGAATTGATGACGATGGCACCGCCGCCGCCTTCCTCCATCAGCGGCACCGCCGCGCGGATGGTGACGAAAGCGCCGCGGGCGTTGATCTGGAAGATGCGGTCGTATTCCTCGACCGAGGTTTCGGCCAGCGGCTTGTTCAGGGTCCGTCCGGCATTGCAGACGACGATGTCGAGCCGGCCGAAGCGCTCGCGGGCGAGATCGACCGAACGCCGGGCAAGCCCCTCGTCCGAGACGTCGCCGACCAGCGTGGCGACATCGTCGGCTTCGAGCGACCGGACCTCGTCGGACAGGTCGGTCGCCACGACCCGCGCGCCGCGGGTCCGCAGCAGGTCCAGCACGGCCCGCCCGATGCCGCGACGGGCGCCGGTCACGAGCGCCACCTTGCCGGTCAGATCGTAGGTGTTTGGCAGATTGGTCATTGCGGTCTCCCTCAATCCGGCAGAGCGATGTACTCGCCTGCCGTCCATGCCCAGAAGGTGGCATTCGACCGCTGTCGAGATAACTTGCCATTTATTGGACGCTGTGGTTAGAACAGCTAACCAATGCAGATCGACCTAAACCTCCTGACCCTGTTCGCCGCGGTGGCGGAGACCGGCAATTTCCGTGCGGCGGCCGACCGCCTCGGGGTGACGCGCTCGGCCGTCAGCCAGGGCGTCCAGCGCCTGGAGGCGGCGCTGGGGCAGGCGCTGTTCCTGCGTACCACCCGCAGCGTGCGGCTGACCGAAGCCGGGGAGCGCTTCCTGGCGCAGGTTTCCACCCCACTGGCCGAAATCGCGGGCGCCATCGATGCGGCGTCAGGCTCGGCGGCGGAACCCCGCGGCCTGCTGCGGATCGCCGTCACCTCGATTGCCGAGCGCTTCCTGTCCGGGCCGCTGATCGCCTCTTTCAGCGAAGCCTATCCGGGCGTCACCCTCGACGTGACGGTGACCGATCTGGAATTCGATATCGTTGCTGCCGGCTTCGATGCGGGCGTGCGTCTCGGCGAGGTCATCGAGCGCGACATGATCGCGGTGCCGCTGACGGGCGACCAGCGCCAGATCGCGGTGGCGACACCCGGCTATCTCGCGCGTCACGGGACGCCGGGGCACCCGCGCGACCTCGTCCGCCACCGCTGCATCGGCTGGCGGCCACAGCCGGAGACGGCCCCCTACCGCTGGGAGTTCGAGAAGGACGGGCACGCCTTCGACGTGTCGGTCGAGCCGCAGATCACCACCAACGACATGCTGCTGATGCTTCGCACCGCGCTCGCCGGCGCTGGCATCACCTTTGGGATCGAGGAGACGTTCCAGCCCTATCTTGAGCGCGGTGAACTGGTCACGATCCTCGACGACTGGCTGCCGCCCTTCGCCGGCTTCTTCCTGTATTTTCCGAGCCGGCGGACGGTGACGCCCAAGCTCCGCGCCCTGATCGACCATGTGCGGCGCCACCGTGAGGGAACGAAATCCGGGTAACCGTCCTGTCACCCCTCGACATAGGCCGCAAGCTCTTCCGGGGTTCCCTGTGGGAACGCCGACTTCAGATGCTCCAGGAAGGCAGAGACGCGCGCATTGAGCAGCCGCCGCGTCGGGTAGAGCACCCACAACTCCGTCTCGGACCCGACAACATCGCCCCATCTCACCAGCCTGCCGGCAGCCAGATCCGGGCTGGCGAGCGACAGCGGCAGGCGGGCGGCCCCCACACCCATGCGAACCGCATCGCGGACCATGACGAAGGACGAGAGGCTGAGCATCGGTTCGACCGCGATACTCGACGGCCCGGCCAATGTCGCAATCTCCCACGATCCGGACCCGGGTCCGGCTTGTCCCGGCGATCCGCGGGTGACGACAGGAACGGTGTCGTTGCCCGCGGGGAACGGCAGGTCCGGACTCGCCACCACGACAAGGCGGTCCCGCAGGAAGACGCGCCCGACAAGGCCCTCGTCCGGGTCCGGATTGACGCGGATGACCAGATCATAGGCTTCCTCGACCATGTCGACGGCGCGGTCCTCCGTGACGATCTCAAGCCGGACCTCCGGGTATTTGCGCAGGAATCCGGCCGCCAGCTTGCCAACGGCGGTCTGCGAGAACAGCAGCGGCGCGCTGATCCGCAACCGTCCGCGAGGGCTGTGGCCGCCGGACGCAATCGCCTTCGCCGTCTCGTCGAGTTCGGTCAGCAATGCGCCGGTCCGCTCGAACAGCGCCTGGCCCTCCGCGGTCAGCTTGAGCGTCCGAGCGCCGCGCTCGAACAGGCGGAGATCGAGGCTTGCCTCCAACTCCGCGACACGCCGCGACAAGGTCGCCTTTGGGCGACCGGCCGCGCGCGCCGCCTTTCCAAACCCGCCATGGCGGGCGACCAGATTGAAATCGGCCAGGGCGAGCAGGTCCATCCGTTCCACCAGTGAGACGATCCGTCCAAATTCGCCGCCTATCGGACCCTGCATGGATCGGTAAAGTCAAGGGCGTCAACTGAACCCCAAAGCGGAGTGACCCCCATGACCATCCTCGTTACCGGAGCCACCGGCCGTGTCGGCCGCCATGTCGTCGACCAGTTGGTCAAGCGCGGCGCCGACGTGCGCGTGCTGACCCGCGACCCGTCGAAAGCCGCTTTCCCCGCCGGTGTGGAAGTCGCCCAGGGCGACATGCTGGACATCGATGCGCTGCGTACTGCCTTCCGCGGCATCCGCACCCTGTTCCTGCTGAATGCCGTCACCGGCGACGAATTCACCCAGGCGCTCGTCACCCTGAACATTGCGCGCGAGGCCGGCGTCGAACGGGTCGTCTATCAGTCGGTGTTCGAAGCCGACCGTGCGGTGAACGTGCCGCATTTCGCCGTGAAGTTCGGCGCCGAGCGCATGCTCGACCGCATGGGCTTCAGCGCCACCATCCTGCGTCCGTCCTACTTCATCGACAACGAACTGATGATCAAGGACGTGATCACCGGCCACGGCGTCTACCCGATGCCGATCGGCAGCAAGGGCGTGGCGATGGTCGATGCGCGGGACATCGCCGAGGTCGCGGCCATCGAGCTGATCCGTCGTGACCGGGCGCCGGGGAAACTGCCGGTGGACATCATCAACCTCGTCGGCCCCGATACGCTGACGGGTCCGCAAGTGGCAGCGATCTGGTCCGATCTGCTGGGCCGCACCGTGGTCTATGGCGGCGACGATCCCAGCGGGTTCGAGCGGACCATGGCCTCCTTCATGCCGAAATGGACCGCCTATGAGATGCGCCTGATGGCCGAGCGCTACGTCAGCGACGGCATGATCCCCGAAGCCGGCGATGTCGAGCGGTTGACCAAGCTGCTGGGCCGCCCGCTGCACAGCTACCGCAGCTTCGCCGCCGCGCTCGCTGCGGCCTGAAACCTCACGATCCTTGGGTCGGTTGCAAAGTTCGACGACAGCTTTGAGGGTAACGGAGACCAGCCCCCGGCTTGCTGTCGGACTTTGTAACAGAACCTCGCGTATGGTGCCCCGCCCTCAAAGAGGGTGATACTTTGACAAATTTTGCCATACTCTCCATAATGACGGCCGGTCATGACGAGGAGCCACCCATGGCGACGATGAATGTCAGTCTTCCGTCCGAGATGGTCGATTTCGTCGAGCATGAAGTGGCGACGGGTGGTTATGCGTCGTCGAGTGAAGTGGTTCGCGAGGCATTGCGCCTGCTGCAACGGGATCGCGCGCAGGAGCAGGAGAAGATAGCCATCCTGCGGCGCGAGGTCGCTGCCGGACTTGCGGCGGCGGCGCAAGGCGATTTCTCCTCCCGATCAGCCCTGGATATTGCCGAGCAGGTTGCTCGGGAATGAGCCACCGGCTCACCGCTCCAGCCGAGCGCGACATCCTGGATATCCTGCGCACGACGCGGACACGGTTTGGAACCGCCCAACTGCGCACCTATGCAACGCTGATCGAAAAGGCGATCCAGATGGTTGCCGAGGTCCCTGACCGGCCGGGAATGCTGCCGCGTCCGGAACTTGGTCCAGACGTTCGTCTGTTCCATCTGGAACTGGCAGCAGGCCGACGCGGTGCTGCCGCGCACTGCCTCTATTACACGACCGGGCTCCTGCCCGATGGGACAATCGGCACGATCATCCTGCGTGTGCTTCATGAAGGCATGGAACCACGGCGCAAGGTGGCCCGATCCTTGACCGGCCTCTCATGACCGGCATCGCTTTTCAACAATCGAGATCAGGAGACAATAGGGGATGGACGGCAGGCTTCAGGAACGGTGGGACGCGGTCATCTTCGATTTCGACGGCGTGCTGTGCGATTCCAACGACCTGAAGGGTGAAACCTTCGCCACGCTGTATGCCCATGAGGGGCCGGAGGTTCAGGACGCCATCCGCGCCTATCACCGGGACAATGGCGGCATGCCGCGGCGGGAAAAGCTGGCGCGCTTCGAACGCGATATTCTCGGCCGCGCCCTGGACGAGGACCGGCTGGACCGGATGGTCGCCGGTTTCGCCGCCGCGGTGGAGGAGGCGGTGATCGCCTGCGCCGAAATTCCCGGCGCGACGGACTTCCTGGCCACCCATGCCGGCCGACCCGCCCTGTTCATCATTTCCGCGACGCCGCATGAGGAAATGCTGCGCATCGCCGAGCGACGGGGCATGACCGACCGATTCGTGTCCGTCCACGGCAGCCCGCCAAGTAAGGCGGAAACGGCTGCCATGCTGATCGCCCGCCACGGCCTGCGTCCCGGCCGCGTTGCCTTCGTCGGCGATGCCGTTCAGGACTATGCGGCGGCGACGGCTCTCGACCTGCATTTCGTCGGGGTGCGCGATGCCGACGGCCGCCACCCCTTCCCCGACGGAACACTGACCATCGCCGATCTGCGTGACCTTTCCGCAGCCCTTGCCACGCTTTGAAGCCGCCCGATGGGTGCGGAAGGCCGGTTCCGGACCGGTCCTCCGCACCAATCGTCGGGCCGCTGTCGAGCGTTCAGTGGGACGGATGGGCGGGGGCGCGGGCGGTCAGCGGCATGACCGGGATGTCACCCATCCCCTCCAGGACGCGCTCGGTGCCGGCGCTGCTCTGGTTCAGCTCCCGGTGCAGAACCTCGCGGTCACAGGCGTCTTCCCAGATCGACACCACGATGCTGACGACGCAGTTGCTGATGATGCTGGTCAGGGCGCGGGCTTCGGACATGAAGCGGTCGATGCCGACCAGCAGCGCGACGCCGGCGACCGGCAGGTCCGGCATCACCGTCAGCGTGGCGACCAGGGCGACGAAGCCGCTGCCGGTGACGCCGGCGGCACCCTTGGAGGTCAGCAGCATGACGCCGAGCATGGCGACGATCTGACCGGCCGACAGGTGGATGTCGCAGGCCTGGGCGATGAACAGCGAGGCGAGGGTCAGGTAGATCGCGGTGCCGTCGAGGTTGAAGGAATAGCCCATCGGCAGAACCAGGCCGGAGATGCCCTTCTTGCAGCCCAGCGCTTCCAACTTCTGCAAGACGCGCGGCAGGACCGGCTCGGAGGACGAGGTGCCGAGAACGATCAGCAACTCCTCGCGGAAGTAGCGCAGGACCTTCCACAGGCTGAAACCGTGCAGACGGGCCAGCGTGCCGATGATCGCCACCAGGAAGACGCCGCAGGCGACATAGAAGGTCAGGATCAGCAGGCCGAGCGAGCCGATGCTGTCGATGCCGTATTTGCCGACGGTGAAGGCCATCGCGCCGAAGGCACCGATGGGAGCCAGCTTCATGATGAAGCCGAAGGCGGCGAACAGCACGTGGGAGAAGGACTCGATGCCCTGCACCACCGGTTCGCCGGCCTTGCCGACCCGCGTCAGGCCGAAGCCGACCAGCACGGAGATGAGCAGCACCGGCAGCACCTCGCCCTCGGCGAAGGCGCCGAAGAAGGAATGCGGGATGATGTGCATCAGGAAGTCGGTGAAGCCGACCGGGGCGGCCTGCTTGGCGTAGCGCGCGGCCACCGCCGGGTCGAGCGACGACGGCGACACATGCATGCCGACGCCCGGCTCGATGATCATGACCGCGGCCAGCCCGATGAGCAGCGCCGCCGCCGTCAGCGCGTAGAACAGCGCCATCGACTTGACCAGTGTCTTGCCGATCTCGCGGGTGTCGTTCAGGCTGGTGATGCCGCTGACGATGGTGCAGAAGACCACCGGCGCGATCATCATCTTGACCAGCTTGACGAACCCATCGCCCAGCGGCTTCAGGCCCGCGCCGAAATCGGGCCAGAAATGGCCGGCCAGGATGCCCAGGGTCAGGCCGACGACGACCTGGAAATAGAGCGCCTTGTAGATGGCCTTGGGCTTGCCCGGCGTCAGGGTATCGGTCCCCGTTTGTGGACGCATAACGTTTCCTCCTCTCTGATTCTGTGGCGTCAGGCCGCCATGGCGGTCCGCGACCGGGTCGACGGGCGGGCGAACACGGTTCCCTCGAACAGGCGCCGCGCGGTGCGCAGGATGCTGGCGGTCGGCGCGGATTGGCCCGCCTCGAGGCGGACAGTCAGCCGGCCGGCCGGATGTTCGAAGGTGATGTCGCCGGGCATGGTGAACCGTCCCACCAAAGTGGCGGCCACGGTTTCCGGAATGGTGCAGGCGGTGGCGGTGGCGACGGCGCCGGTGATGGCCATCGCCCGATGGCAATCGTGCGGCATGAAATAGCGGACGGACAGCGTGCCGCCGCGCGTCGGCGGGGCCAGCAGGACCGGCTTGGGGATCACCATGCCGGCCGCGTTGGGAAAGCCCATGCGGCGGCCGGCTTCGACGCGCAGCGCCTCCAGCCGGGCCATGAACTCCCGGTCGGACCGGAAGCTGTCCACCGGCTCGTACCCCGTCTTGCCGAGGTCGGCGGCGCGGACCAGCATCACCGGGATGGCGGCGTCGACGCAGGACACCCGGATCCCGTCGATCAGGTCGACCGGCGATCCGGTGGGCAGCAGCCGGCCGGTGTTGGCGCCAGCGGCGTCGAGAAAGGCAAGATGGATGGGGGCGGCGGTGCCGGGCACGCCGTCGATGACGGCCTCTCCCTCATAGGCCACCTGACCGCCGGGGGTCTGGATGCGGGCCTCGATCAGCTTGCCGGTGTTGACGTTGTGGATGCGCACCACCGTGACGCCGTTCGCCGCCGGGACAAGTCCGGACTCGATGGCGAAGGGGCCGACCGCGGCCAGCATGTTGCCGCAGTTGGGCGACGTGTCGACCACCCCTTCCTGCACCCGCACCTGGGCGAACAGGTAATCCACATCCGCGCCCGCCCTGGTGGCGGGACCGACGATGGCGACCTTGCTGGTCAGCGGGTTGCCGCCGCCGATGCCATCGATCCCCAGATCGTTCCCCGCCCCCATCACCGAGAGCAGGAGGGCGTCGCGCTCCGCCGGAAGGGCAGGAAGGTCGGACGCCAGAAAGAAGGGGCCGCGAGAGGTCCCGCCGCGCATCATCACGCAGGGAATGCCGATCTGGCGGTTCATCGAATTTGTCATGGCGCTGGGTTTCTCTTGGGTTCGCCGGTGGCGAAGAAAGCCGATGCGCCGATATTCTGTCCGCGAACGATATTTGTGAAATGCATTGATTCGCACTATTATTCCATTTCACGCATCAATGTGCGGCCAGCAAAGCTGGGCAAAATTCCTGTGGAGCCGGGCATGAATTTCGAGCTGGTCGATCTGAAGGCATTCATCGCCGTGGCGGAGCTGGGCAGCTTCAACCGCGCCGCCGAGCTTCTGAACCTGTCGCAGCCGGCGCTCAGCCGCCGCATCCAGAAGCTGGAGGACACGCTGGGCGTGGCGCTGTTCGAGCGTTCCACCCGCCATGTCGCGCTGACGATGGTGGGGCGCGATTTCATGCCCAAGGTCCGCCGCTTCCTGGACGAGTTCGAAACGTCTCTGCTGGGGATCAGCGATCTCGGCGCACGGAGCGGCGGCCAGATCACCATCGCCTCCGTCCCGACGGCGGTGTTCTATTTCCTCCCCAACGCGATCAGCCGCTTCAGCATCGCGTTCCCGCGGATCCGCATCCGCATCCTCGATCTCGGCGCCAACGAGGGGTTGGAGGCGGTGGCGCGCGGCGAGGCCGATTTCGGCATCAACTTCATCGGCACCTCGCATCCGGACATCGAATTCACGCCGCTGGCCGAGGATCCCTTCGTCGTCGCCTGCCGGCACGATCACCCGCTGGCGGCCCACACGGTGGTGAACTGGGACGAGCTGGCCGCGCACCGGGTCATCACCGTGGGCCGGACCAGCGGCAACCGGGCGCTGATCGACAACGCCCTGGCGCAGCACGGCCTGAAGCTCAACTGGTCCTACGAGATCACGCATCTCGCAAGTTCGCTCGGTCTGGTGGAGGCCGGGCTCGGCGTCGCCGTGCTTCCCAAGCTCGCCACGCCGTCCTCCGGCCATCCCATCATCCTGACCCTTCCCCTGGGCCATCCGAAGATCTCCCGGACCATCGGCGTCGTCCGGCGGCATGGCGCCATCCTCTCACCGATGGCGGCGCGCTTTCTCGAAGTCCTGCTCGGCTCCTGGCGGCTGTAACCGGCTGCTGTGACTGGCAGTCCGCCGTTACGCCCTGTCCTGCTGCCGTCCGTCCCGCCGCAGCGAAACGACCGACGCGCCGTCAGCGGCGGACGACGTGTCCGCAACCTCCGGAAGGCCGCCGGACTGTCCGGACAGAAGCATCTGCGGCTTCATGGTCAGGTAACGCACGCAGCTGACCCGCAGGAAGGAGGCGAGATTCTGCACGGCCCCATGGGCCTCCAGAACCTCGTCGTACAGCGACAGGATCAGCCTGTTCGTCGTCGTCCCCTGTTCCGCGGCGATGTCGGCAAGGACGTTCCAGAACAGGTTCTCCAAACGGATGCTGGTGACCATGCCGTGGATGCGCACCGACCGTGACCGCGCCTCGTACAGGATCGGATCGGCGTTGACGAAGATCTGGCACATGCGCCCATCCTTCCTTGAACGCGGTTTTAAACCCGGCTGCCGTTGCTTTGGACGGAGCGGCTTTCACGCCTTGCCGGCGGATATGCGCTGAATGCCGTGCTGGCTCATTTTCCGATACAGCGTGCTGCGCGAGATGCCGAGGACGGCCGCCGCGTCCGACAGGTTCCCACCGGTTGCCGCAATCACGTCCTTGATGGTCCTCTGTTCGGTCTCTGTCAGCGCCATTGCCGTTGGAGGCGACACTGGAGTCGATGCGATGGCGCCGGGCGCCACGATGGGCGGGGCCGGGGATCCCAGCAACGGCCACCCATCGGCCGCCACGCAACCGCAGGCATCGCGCAGCTCGTCCGGCAGGTCGTCGATGTCGATGCTGCCACTGGTGGACAGCAGGACCGCCCGTTCGACAGCGTTGCGCAGCTCCCGGACATTGCCCGGCCAGTCGTAGCGTTGCAGGAGATCCAGCGCCGCCGCGGTGAAACGGACGGGCGCTCGGCCGTGCCGCTGCGCCAGCAGGCCGTTGAAGTGGGAGATCAGGCGGGGAACATCGCCATGGCGGTCGCGCAGGGGCGGCACGCGCAGGGCGGTCACGGCGAGGCGGTGGTACAGGTCGCGGCGGAAGCGGCCGGCAGCGACCTCCTGCCGGAGGTTCCGGTTGGTCATGGCGAGCAGCCGCACCGACACCCGGCGCGGCACGCTGTCGCCGATGCGGTACAGCACGCCTTCCTCCAGAACCCGCAGCAGATAGGGCTGAAGGTCGAGCGGCAACTCGCCGATCTCGTCGAGGCACAGTGTGCCGCCGTCCGCCAGTTCGAAGCGGCCGATGCGCCCTTCCGCCGCCGCGCCGGTGAAGGCGCCGCGCACATAGCCGAACAGCTCGCTGCCCAGCATCTCGCGCGAGACGGCACCGCAGTTGAACGGCACGAAGGGGCCGCCGGCCGCAGCACTGTGGCCGTGGACGGCGCGGGCGAACAGTTCCTTGCCGACGCCGGTCTCGCCCTCGATCAGAATGGGGACCGGCAGAGGCGCCAGACGTTCCCCCTGCCCGATCACCATGCGCAGGCTGTCGCTGTCCCCGACGATGTCGGCGAAGCGCGAGCGGCTGTGGTCGGACTCGTCCGGCACGGCGCGACGGCCGGCGGATGGGCGGCCAGATGCCGCAGCGGGGATGACCAGCAGCGTTCCCCGCCGCTCGCCATCCAGGATCAGCGGCCGGACCCAGTCGGCCGGAACCGGCAACCGGTCTGCTGCCCCACCTCCGAGCCCGCCCGCGATCCCAGCTATCGGCAGCCTCGTCCCCCGGTTCAGCTGCGGCAGATCCGATCCGAAACTGGCCTTCAGCAGATGCGCTGCCTTGCGGCTGGCATAAAGCAGGCGCCCGCGGGCATCGAGTGCGATCAGTCCTTCGCCGGCATATTTCTGGCTGTCCTCCAGGCAGGCCTCCAGCAGCCGCACATGTTCGGCCTCGGTCTGGCGGGCAAGGTTCCATTCCACCTGCCGGGCGGCGACCACGGCCAGGGCAAGCGCCTGCCCGGTGAAACTCTGCTTCAGGCCGGAGATGTCGAGCAGGCCGACCACCGATCCGTCGACAGGGTCGTGAATCGGCGCCCCGGCGCAGCTCCATCCCTTGATGCCGGCGCAGTAATGCTCCGCCGCCTGGACAAGCACCGGCTGCTTGGACGCCAGCGCCGTGCCGATGCCGTTGGTCCCGGCGAAGGTCTCGCCCCACTGTCCACCGCAGGCCAGACTGATGTCGCGCGCCACGCTCAAGGTGGCACGGTCGCCGGCCGCCTCCAGCACCACGCCGTTGGCATCGGTGATCAGCATCACCGTGCGGGTGCCGGACAGCAGGTCCGCCGCCTCCGCCAGGGTCGTGGCCGCCGCCTGGAGCAGGTCACGGTTGTCGCGGCGCAACGCCTCGATATGATCGCGGCCAATCACCGGGGCGGCGTCAGCCCGCGCATCGACCAGGAAGCTTTGACATCGCGCCCAGGATCGGATGACCACGTCGCGCACGGGCAGATTGTCCCGACGCGAGCCGGAAACGAAATCCTCCCATGCCTTCATCGTCGCCGTTTCGCCATCCACCAGAGCGTGGAGCGCCGGTGCCGGCGAAGCGACAGCCAGACGGCCGGCGCCAGCCTGTTCGTTGGCCAACATTGTCCCTCCCTGCTTCCCGGCGTCTTCTGTGGAGTGTTTCCGATGCGCCGATTGTCTTTGGACAAGGGATGCGGAGGCTAATCCGGACATGCTCCGCATCAAGGATTGTTTGTACAAGAAATCATAAGCCGAACCGAAGCGGGAGCGGTAGTAGCGGATTACTCTATGGCTTTTTTCCTGCCTTTCTCTCCGAAGGGGGAGGTGGGGTGTTACGGCCGGGAAAGGGTCAGGTCCGCCCGTACCGTTCCATTCCGCCGCCGCGGGCCGGGCCGGCGGTGGGATCGACGTCGTCGGGGATGTCGGCGATCAGGGTGTGGGTGGTCAGCACCAGCTTGGCGACCGAGACCGCGTTCAGCAACGCCAGCGTGGTGACCTTGACCGGGTCGATGATGCCCGCGGCGAACAGGTCGCCGAACCGGCCGCTGCGGGCGTCGAAACCGGACCCGTCGGGAAGCGTGGCGACGCGCGCAGCGACGCCGGCCCCGTCCAGCCCGCCATTCTCCGCGATGCAGATCAAAGGTTGCAGCATCGCCCGCTGCACCAGCCGCACCCCGGCCCTCTCGCCCTCCCCCACATCCTCGGCCAGCCGGTCGAGCAGCGGGGCGACGCGGGCGAGCGCAGTACCGCCGCCGGGGACCACCCCATCCGCCAGCGCGGCGCGGGCGGCGGCGAGCGAATCCTCCAGAAGCTGGGCGGTGCGCTTCTGCTCCACCGGGGTGGCGCCGCCGACCTCAATCAGGGCGGTGCCGTGCGTCAGCTTCGCCAGCCGCTGGGACAGCTTGTCCCGCTCGATGTTGGGCGGCGCCTCCTCCCACTGGCGCTGCACCAGGGCGCGGCGGGCCGCCAGCGCGTCCGGATTGCCATGGCCGCGCAGGATGGTGGTCCGGCCGGCGGACACCTCGATGCGGTCGGCGCCCCCCAGATCCTCCGCCGCCACGCTGTCGAGGCGTCCGCCCAGGTCACGGGCGATCACCCGCCCGCCGGTCAGGATCGCGATGTCCTCCATCGTCGCCTGACGCCAGTGGCCGAATTCCGGCGGATTGATCGCCACCACCGTGGCGCGCCCGTCGCGGCGCAGTGCCATCAGTGCCGCCACCACCTCCGGCGCCACGCTGTCGGCGATGATCAGCAGCGGGCGGTGCCCGGCGGCGATGCGGTCGACCAGACGCAGGACCGGTTCCGGATCGGTGATCTTGTGGTCGGTCATCAGGATGTAGGGCCGTTCCAGCACCGCGCTCTGGCCGGTCGGTTCGGTCGCCATGTGGTGGGACAGGAACCCGCGGTCCAGCACCATGCCCTCCAGCACATGCAGCGCCGTCGGCGCGCCCGGCTGGCCGTATTCGATGTCGATCACCCCCTCCACCCCGACCCGGCGCAGCGCGTCCGCCACCAGCCGGCCAAGCGCCGGATCGGTCGCCGCGACGGTCGCCACCTGCTCCAGCTGGGCATGGCTTTCCAACGGCCGGGCGATGTGGCGGAGCCGGTCGACGACGACGCCGCAGGCGCGCTCCATCCCCTCCACCAGTTCGACCGAGCCGTGACCGTCGGCCAGAACGGCGACACCGTCCTGGATCAGCGCGTCGGCCAGAACGGTGGCTGTGGTGGTGCCGTCGCCGGCCACGTCGTTGGTCTGCTTCGACACCTCGCGCACCACCTGGGCGCCCATATTCTCGAAGCGGCAGGGCAGCTCGATCTCGGCGGCGATGCTGACGCCGTCGCGGGAGATCATCGGCGTGCCGATGGGGCGGTCGATGATCGCGTTGGTTCCCTTCGGCCCCAGCGTGCCGCGCACCGCCAGCGCCAGCTTGCCCACCCCACGGGCAAGCGCGGCCCGCGCTTCGGCACGGTGCAGCATCATCTTCGGCATGGCGACTTTCCCTCCCATTTTTGATTTTGCGGATTTGAAAAAAGAGGCGGAACCCACCGGACCTGAAGCAGGCCCCGCCTTCCCGAGGTCATTGGCCCGAGATCACTCGTCTCAGGTCATTCATAGGCCAGCGCATCGTCCATGTTGCCGAAGAGGACGACGGTGTCCTCGTCGATCATGACCATGCGGCCATAGTGGGTGGAGGTGGAGATCTCGAAGATGTGCGGGGTCATCTCGCGGCCCAGCGCTTCACCGATCTCGCTCATTTTGAACTCGATCTTGCCTTCGCCGTCGATGCGGATCATCGCCGGCAGATAGGTGACGGTGATGCCGGGCTTGCTCTCCATCACCTCGGCGATGCAACGCGCCTCGACGCTGTCGTTCATCGTCACGCCGCACTGGTGCGAGATGGTGCCGTCCTGGGTGATGTCCTTCAGCGGCTTGAAAAGCTGCTGCACGGTGGTGACGCTCATGGTTTTCGTCCTTTTGGCGGAAATGCGGGAAGGATCACTCGGCAGCAGCGTCGGTAACCGCCGCAGGAGTTGCGGCCTGCCCGACCTCGACCGGCGGCAGGGCCGGCAGGTCGGCGTCGATGCCGATCTCCCGCCCGATGGCGGCGACGCGCCCGCGCGCCCGCTCGAACGCTTCGACGAAGTTGGCAGCCTTGACCCGGGGCAGCGACCACAGCGGCTGAAGCTGCAAGGCCGCCTTCACCGCCAGCCCGCCATGATGGGTGAACCAGCTTTGCAGCATGGTCCGGTTGTCCTCGCCATGGGCCGGATCGCGCAGCAGCAGGGCGAACAGCTCCACCGCGTTGGCGAGGTTCCGCTCATAATCCGCTTCGGCCGCCGAGATGACCGACGGGGTGGAGAAGTCGTTCTGCGCCGCGGCCACCTGCATGACGAAGCCGCTGCGGAACAGCTCGCCGACCAGCGGTTCGAAGACAAGGTTGACGGCGAAATACTGCTCAAGGAAGTCGGTGGCGGCGCGGATATGCTCCACCGCCTCGCGGCAGGGCTGCCAGATCGGATCGTCCAGCCAGTGCGCCTTGCCGGCATCCAGGTCGAACCCGCCGATATCGCTGCCGACCTCCGCCAGATAGAGCGTCAGATCCTGGGCGAAGCGCAGCTTGTAGGAGGCGTTGGTCAGGATGGCGTTGTTGACCATCTGGGTGTAGCCGTAGCGCTGCGCCCGCATCAGCGCGGTGCCCAAGCCATACTCGGCATGCTTGAAGGCGCCGACATGGTTCTGGAGCACGGCGACCCAGGCCTTGTCAAAGCGCTGGGGCGCCCCGGCGCGGCGCGCGTTCTCCACCACGTTCTGGATCATGCCGACGATGGTGGACTGGCGCTGGTAATGGGTGCGTTCCCATTCCTGATCGGGCGCGCGGAACCCATGCCAGTCCGTGCATTTCAGCGCGGTCCAGTCCTTGGAATATGTGGGCGTGCCGTCGCCGAAGGAGATGATCCAGTTCTGGAGCAGATAGCGCTCCGGATCGGGCTGGACGTCGACCGTCACGTCCTCGTAATGGGTCGCCTTGCGGCCCTTCGGCTCGAAGTAATTGTAGCGGCGGCTGTCGGAGCCCGGAAATACCTTGGCCCCGGCGGCTGCGGATACGGTTTCGGTTTCCTGCATGGTCATTGTCGTTCCTCCCGTGTTTGCATAAGCCCGCCTCAGTGGCCCGTCTCAGCGGGTCGCGGGGGTGAATTTGTCGAAATAGACGCGCGCGGAATCGACGCCGGCCATTTGCAGGACCGGCAGCACCGCGTCGATCATCGGCGGCGGCCCGCAGGAGAAGACGTCGGCCTCCTCCACCTCATCCATCCCGGACAGGTGCCGGCGCAGCACCTCGTGGATGAAGCCGGTCTCGCCCGTCCAGCCGTCGCCCTCCTCGGCATGCGACAGGGCTGGGATGAAGGCGAAGTCCGGCAGGCTGCGGGCGAACTCCTCGAACTGGTCGAGGTGGAACAGGTCCTTTCGGCTGCGGGCGCCGTAGAAGAGGCGCACCGGCCGCGTCTCGCCGCTGGCGGCCTGATCGCGCAGGATCGACAACAGCGGCGCCATGCCCGACCCGCCGCCGACCAGGATCATCGGCCCTTCCCGCCCCTCGCGGCGGAAGCAGCTGCCGTAGGGGCCGCGGACGCTCACCCGGTCGCCGACCGACAGCCCACCGTCCAGCTGGCGGGAGAAGGCGCCGTCCGGGTATTTCTTGATGATGAACTCCAGCCTGCTGCCGTCCGCCGGCGGGTTGCCCATCGAGAAGGAGCGGGTCAGGCCGATGCCGGGCAGCGTGATGTCGACATATTGCCCGGCCCAGAACTTCATCGGCTGGTCGAGGTCCAGCGCGATGGCGACGATGTCGTGGGTCAGCGGCTCCACCGCCGCCAGCCGCGCGTTGAAGTCCTTCACCGGGATGGAGCGGGACAGCAGATCCTCGTCATAGTTCAGCAGCTCCACCGCCACGTCGCTGTAGGCCAGCGAGCGGCACAGCAGGATGTGGTTGCTGTCGCGCTCCGGATCGGAGAGCGCGAAGGTGGAGTATTTCAGCATCTCCACGTCACCGTCGATCAGCAGGCATTTGCAGGCGGAGCATTGCCCCTCCTTGCAGCCATGCATCAGCGAGACGCCCTGGCGGAAGGCGGCGTCGAGGATGGTTTCCCCTTCCGCCACCTCCATTTCGATGCCGACCGGCTCCAGCCGGACGGTGTGGACGGCCGGGCTGTTCTGTAGCGCTTGTGCGGTCATGGTCTGTCGATCTCCGCGGCGATGTCCGCCTGTAAAGTCCGCAGGGCATCCCGTTCCCCCTCTCCAGCCGGAAAGGGGGCCGGAAAAGGGGGGCAGGCCCGAGTGAAGGAGCGGGAGATCAGACCCGGCGGATCTTGAAGCCCTTGCGGTACTCGTCCACATGCGTTTGACGCTGTTGCGGCGTCATTTCGCGGAGCGCCAGCAGCGGGCTGCGGATGGTGTGGCCACGCACATGGTCGAGCGTCCACATGTCCTTCTCCTCGAAGGACAGATGCGGCTGGGCGACCAGCGTCTTCCCGTCGGGACGGACGAAGCCCATGTCTTGGATGGCGTCGGCGAGGTCCCAGCCGTCATAGACCTCCTCCCACTGGCGCCGGCCGGAGAAGCGGCCCATCGCCGGGGTCGGGCGGCCCTGGTACTCGGCGGCGAAGGCCTCCTTGTGGGTCCAGCGGTCGACCTCGGAGGCGTAGGTGAACAGCTCGCCGTCCACTTCGTCGGTCGTGAAATCCTCGCGGATGACGCAGGGCACCAGGCTCGACCAGCAGCGGTGCGGATAGACGTAGCCGGTGTCGGCGAAGGTGATCGGCACGCTGCCGGGCTTGCTGAGCTTGGCGTAATTCTCCCACCAGACGCCGAACTCGTCGTACCAGCCCGGATACTTGCTCTCGAACCATTCGAAGTCGCGTTCGGTCATCGCCTCGATGCGCCAGAAATTGGCCCACCAGCCGGCGGAGAAGAACTGGGCAATCTTGTGGACGTAGTTCTTCTTGACGATGCTGTCGAAGGCTTCGTGGACGTCGTCGTGGTGGATCTTGATGCCGTACTTCTCCAGCGGCAGCAGGTAGGTGCGGTAGTAATCCTCGAAGATCCAGCGGTGCCACAGCTCGGCGTAGGATTCCTTGTTCTTGTCGCGGTGCTTGGTGCCGTATTCGATGATCGTGCCGATGGCGGCATCGACGATCATGTGGTTCTGCCAGAAGGAATAGCGGATGTCGCGTTCCAGCAGCAGATGGTTGTCCGGCTCCTTCAGCACCGACATCAGCATGGAATGGCCGTTGCCGATGTGGCGGGACTCGTCGCTCTGCACCGACAGGAAGACGGTGGGCAGGGCATAGTCGCCGTTGCGCGCCGCCTCCGACGGCATGGCGACGAACAGGGTGTTGGTGAAGGCGGTCTCCGCCACGACCTGCAAATAGATGTTGGACGCGGTGATGGCGTCGCCGGTCAGGAAGGCCTCACCGAACTGCCGGCCGATGGTGGTGGCGTAGCATTTGCCGAACGCCTTCTCGGTGATGTCGAACCCGGCCGGGTCGATGTAGTTCTCCATGTACCATTTCTTGAGGTTCATCTGGATCGTCGAGTGCCGGAACTCGTCGATCATCTGCATGGTGAAGCCGGTGCGCAGATCGTCGCCCGGCGCCAGCTGGCCCAGCGTCGCCATCGAGCGCGCCGCCGAGATCTCCGGGAAGGGGATGATCGCCAGGAACAGCTTCATCCATTCGATCCAGCGCGGCTCGACATTGCGGAACATGTCGCCGCGCAGGGCGGCGTCCAGCGCGCCATAGACGCGGTTGTCCTTCTCCTCCTGCATCGGGAAGTAGGAGCGCAGGACCTGTTTCATCGGGTCGCGCGGCGCCTTGGAGATCTTGTAGTCGGTCGGGAAGCTCATCGCCTCCTTGACGTAGGACGGCGTCCAGCCGAGATCGGCGACGCGGCGGGCCGCCTCGGTGATGCCGATGCCTTTCTGGCTGGTGATCTTGTTCAGCGTCAATCCATCCGGCATGTCGTCTCTCCCCATGATTTTGATGATGTTGATCCGGGCCTGAAGGATCGCGTCGGCCGCTTATGCCGGATGACGGGACACCGACAGGTTCAAGGGCGGGATCATCGGCCGGACCGGGGCCGCACAGCAGCGCGGCGAAGATGGTCCGCAGCTTCAGGCTTTTTGCGACCGCCGAAGCGGGGCGGTTGCAACGCCCACCCCACAAAGCAATCGACGTGCCAGAACGCCGAAGGCAGCCGGACAAGTGATTTTAAAGAATGTTCGTCTAGCGCACTGTCTCATCATGGGACGATCTGTCGCGCCATGGGTGTCCCATAATGAAACAGTTGGGACAGCCATTTCCCGCGACACCGCACAAAACCCGCCCTTCCCCTTATCGAATGCGGCTTTGCCTGGCGTGGCACGCCCCTTGCTCCAGTCTCATCGACGGTGCCGCACCGGCTGGTCCGAAGTCGCGGCGCCCAAAGGCTTCGGCCATGATTTCGGCCAAAATTTCGGGAGGAACTTCAAACGATGAGGCATGCGATGCACGCGAGGATGTCGCCGCACCGCTGGGTGATGTTGCTGCTCCTTCTGTCCATACCCTTCTCGCCCTTCACGAAAAAATCCGCGGCGGCGGACGGCGAGACGCTGTTCCGCCAGCAATGCGGGACCTGCCATTCGGTGAAGAAGGACGACGGGCCGCGCGCCGGGCCGCCGCTGTACGGCGTCATCGGCCGCAAGGCCGGCACGGCCGACGGCTTCGAGTATTCCGATGCGCTGCGCGGCGCCGGCTTCGCCTGGGACACCGGCCATCTGGAGAACTGGCTGGCCAACTCCAACCAGTTCGTTCCCGGCAGCTACATGAACTACCGGCAGGACGACGACAGCGTCCGCAAGAGCATCGTCCAGTTCTTGGAAACCAGCGCCAAACGGTAACGCCCTCCCTCAAACGACCTCATGGGAATCATCATGGCCAAGATCATCCACATGATGGTGCGCGTCCTCGACGAACAGCGGTCGCTGGACTTCTACGCCAAGGCCTTCGGGTTGGAACCGGCCGAGCGGCTGGGCTTCGACGGCTTCACGCTGATCTACCTGCGCAACGCCGAAAACGACATGGAGCTGGAGCTGACCGTCAACCATGACCGGACTGCGCCCTACACCCATGGCGACGGCTACGGCCACATGGCGGTGGCGGTGGACGATCTGGACGGCGAGCACGCCCGGCTGGCGGCCCTGGGCTTCCCGGTGACCCCGGTGAGGGAATTCGCCCCCGGCGGCACGCTGCTGGCCCGCTTCTTCTTCGTCACCGATCCGGATGGCTACAAGACCGAGGTCCTGCAACGCCACGGCCGCTACCGGTAAGTCCAAACCTCAACCCAACAATAACCGAACCATGGGAAGGAGACGTCGATCATGCGCGTTCTCGACAAACGGACACGGTTCAACCGGCGGAATTTTCTGAAGACCTCCGCCGCGTCGGTTGCGGCGGCCGGTGCGGTTTCCGGCGGGATGGTGTCGATCACGGCGATGCCGGCCTGGGCCGAAGGTCTGACCGCCATCAAGCCCGACGCGGCCAAGACCCTGCTGGCGATGGTGCGCGACCTCTATCCGCACGACCGGCTGGGCGACGCCTATTACGAGAAGGCGCTGGCCTCGATGGACCAGGAAGCGGCGAAGGACGCGACCCTGGCGGGCCAGCTCAACGAAGGGGCGGTGGCGTTGGATGCCGCCGCGCGCAAGCTGCGCAACGCTCCCTATGCCGCGATCAAGGCAGAGGCGGACCGTGTCGCGGTGCTGAAATCCATCGAGACCACGCCCTTCTTCCGCAAGGTCCGCGGCGACATGGTGGTCGCCCTCTACAACCAGCCGGAGGTGTGGGCGAAGCTCGGCTACGAAGGGGCGTCGGCCGAATATGGCGGCTACATCCACCGCGGCTTCGACGATCTGGACTGGATCAAGGACGCCTGACGGCCTCACCGGCTTGCATCAATGCTTGCCGCACCGAACGCGCACCGAATGCCCGAAAAAATGGGGAGGACCGAGACATGGTTGCGAAATTCGCGATGGATGACGACAACGTCGTGGTGGTGATCGGATCGGGGGCCGGCGGCGGCACCCTGGCGAACGAGCTGGCCCAGAAGGGCGTCAAGGTGGTCTGCCTGGAGGCCGGCGGGCGTCACGAGATCCAGGATTTCGTGAACGACGAGTGGAAGAGCTTCTCGCAGATCTCCTGGCTGGACAAGCGCACCACCTCGGGAAGCTGGCGGGTGGCGAAGGACTTCCCCAACCTGCCGGCCTGGATCGTCAAGGCGGTCGGCGGTTCCACCGTCCATTGGGCCGGCGCCTCGCTCCGCTTCCAGGAGCATGAGTTCAAGACGCGCACCACTTACGGCGCGGTGGAGGGCGCCAACCTGCTCGACTGGCCGGTGACGCTGGCGGAGATGGAGCCCTATTACGACAAGGCCGAGTTCAAGATGGGGACGACCGGCACCAACGGCATCCCGCGCCTGCCCGGCAACAACAATTACAAGGTGCTGGCGGCCGGTGCCAAGAAGCTGGGCTACAGCGAGTTCCACACCGGCAACATGTCGATCAACAGCAAGCCGCGCGACGGCCGCGGCGCCTGCCAGCAGATCGGCTTCTGTTTCCAGGGCTGCAAGTCGGGGGCGAAATGGTCGACCCTCTACACTGAGATCCCCAAGGGCGAGGCCACCGGCAATCTGGAGGTCCGGCCGAACTCCCAGGTCCTGAAGATCGAGCATGACGCGAAGGGCAAGGTCAACGCCGTGCTCTATGCCGACGCCACCGGCGCCATGCACCGCCAGAAGGCCCGCATCGTCGCGGTCGCCGGCAACTCGATCGAAAGCCCGCGCCTGCTGCTGAACTCGGCATCGACGATGTTTCCGGACGGGCTGACGAACTCGTCCGGTCAGGTCGGGCGCAACTACATGCGGCACATGACCGGCTCGGTTTATGGGGTGTTCGACCGGCCGGTGCACATGTACCGCGGCACCACCATGGCCGGGATCATCCGCGACGAATCCCGCTTCGACCCGCGGCGCGGCTTCGTCGGCGGTTACGAGATGGAGACCCTGTCGCTCGGCGTGCCCTTCATGGCGGCTTTCCTCGATCCCGGAGCCTGGGGCCGCGACTTCAGCTCGGCGCTGGACGCTTACGACCACATCGCCGGCATGTGGCTGGTCGGCGAGGACATGGCGCGCGAGACCAACCGCGTCACCCTGCACGCGACGGAAAAGGACAAGTTCGGCCTGCCGATTCCCAACGTCAATTTCGACGACCATCCCAACGACATCGCCATGCGCACCCACGCTTATGGCCGCGGCTCGGCCGTCTATGACGCGGTGGGCGCGGTCAGGACCATCCACACCCCGCCCTACCCGTCCACCCACAATCTCGGCACCAACCGGATGAGCGCCAATGCCCGCGACGGCGTCGTCAACAAGTGGGGACAGGCGCACGACGTGAAGAACCTGTTCGTGTCGGACGGCAGCCAATTCACCAGCGGCGCGTCGGAAAACCCGACCCTGACCATCGTCGCGCTGGCGATCCGGCAAGCCGACTACATCGCCGACCAGATGAGCAAGCGGGAAATCTGACGATCCGCGAGGACCGCAAGCCTCCCGGCGTGAACGCGCCGGGGACTTGCGGCCCTTCCCCCGTCAGCGTGCCGGGCTGAAGGCCGGTCCGGTAAGCTCCGGCCCCTTCGCAGCGTCGGCGATGGTAATGGCGGCCGGTCCCTGCGCCCCCAGCGTGACCGTCACCGGCTTGCCGTTGTTGTAGTTCTTCCACATCTGGTAGAGCGCCAGCGCCGCGAACATCTTGGCGTCGCGGCTGGTGTTGTACAGCCATTCCTGGGTCGGAATGACCCTCAGCATGCCATTGGCGCCCTGCTCCACCTTGTCGGCGAAGCGGTAGCCGAGCTGCTCGCCGATGCCGGCGACCAGACCGTCGAAGCCGGGCGAAAGCTTGCCGAACCCGGCCTGCGCCGGAGCACTTTCGCCGCTGCCCAGCGTGCTGGCGCTCTGCCGCTTGACGAGATCGGAGAACAGCCAGCCCTCCTCCCCGGTGCGCAGGACGCGGACGCCCATCCAGTTGCCCTCCCGCCGCAATTCGACCACGTCCTCGCCGCGCATGATCGTGGAGCGGACTGCCGCATCGTCGGACGGACCGGCACGCAGATTGACCTTCTCGCCCGTCACCGCATGGATGTCGCCCGACGCCGCCAGCGCCGGCACCGACGCCGTTCCCGCCAACCCAAGCACTGCAACCAGGACCATGATCGTCGACCGTGACATGACAGTTCCTCCCGTTGGGGGTGCCCCGCGCACCGTTTCGCGAACAACGCATGGCGACCGTCGGATGATCCGCCAAACCGGAATTCCACATTTCCACTTGACCTGAAGTTAGCTTGAGGTTTTAGGCTGCCTGCATTGGATCTGGCATACCAGACCCGCCGACGACACTCGCAGGCAGGACGATGAGCAGTACGCAGCCTGAAACGCCGCAGCCCGCAGCCAAGGCACCATGGACGTTGCGCGTGCACCGTCTGGACCGGATCACACCGCAGGTCCGGCTGGTCGAACTGCGCGATCCGGACGGGCGGGGGCTGCCGCCGGCCGAGCCCGGCGCCCACATCGACCTCCATCTGCCGGACGGGGCAGTGCGCTCCTATTCGCTGTGCGGCGATCCGGCGGACCGCCACGCCTACCGCATCGCCGTCCTGAACGTGCCGGGCGGGCGGGGATCGGGCTTCGTGCATGGCGAACTGGCGCTTGGCGCCGATCTGACCATCTCCCCGCCCCGCAACAATTTCCGCTTCGACGACGCCGCGCACTACCTGTTCATCGCCGGCGGCATCGGCATCACGCCGCTGTTGCCGATGATCCGCAGGGCGGCGGAGCAGGGCGCCGACTGGATCCTGCATTATTGCGTGCGCAACGCCGCGGCGGCCCCTTTCCTCGACGATCTCCGCGCCCTGCCCCACGGCCGCGTCGACCTGCATGCCGCCGACGACGGCCGACGGCTGGCGGTCGACGAGTTGCTGGCGTCCACCCCCGTCGATGTCCCGGTCTATTGCTGCGGTCCGCAGCGGCTGATGGAAGCGGTGGCAGCCGCAGCCCGGCCGGACCAGGATGTCCGCTTCGAATGGTTCACCCCGCGTCCGGAGGCGGTCCGTCGGGACGCCGCAGACGACAGCTTTGAGGTGGTCTGCGCGCGGTCGGGCGTCACAGTCACAGTTCCGGCGGGAACCAGCATTCTGGACGCGCTCTACGCCGCGGGCGTCGAAGTCGACTCGTCCTGCGAACAGGGCATCTGCGGCACCTGCGAAACGACGGTGCTGGAGGGCGAGCCCGACCACCGCGACAGCGTCCTGTCCGACACGGAGCGCGCTGCCGGCAAGACGATGATGCTGTGCGTCTCACGGGCGCGGAGCGCAAGATTGGTCTTGGATGTCTGACACTTCATCACGAAACGACCATTGGGAGGATTCGATGACCGAGGAAGACCTGCGCCAACTTGGGGTGGCGCTTTTGAACAGCCCGGCGGAGGCCATCGTCTATTCCGACCGGGAGGGTCTCATCCGGTTCTGGAATGGGGGGGCAGAACGCGTGTTCGGCTTCACCGCCGAAGAGGCGCTGGGCCAATCGCTCGACATCATCATCCCCGAACGGCAGCGCCAGCGTCATTGGGAAGGCTATGATGAGGTGATGAAGACGGGCGTGAGCCGCTATGGCAGCGGCGACCTGCTGTCGGTTCCGGCATTGCGCAAGGACGGCAGCCGCATCTCGGTGGAGTTCACCATCGTGCCCTTGAAGGACGCGGACGGCGCCATGCTCGGGATGGCCTCCGTCATGCGCGACGTGTCAGCCCGCTTCGAGGAGTTGAAGACCCTGCGCCGGCAGGCGGCCGGGCGCTGATACCTCCCTTCCCCGTTTGGCCCTACCCACCGGCCAGACGGGCGCGCAGTTCGCGCTTCACCACCTTGCCATAGTTGTTCTTCGGCAGGTCCTCGACGAACAGGTAACGCTTGGGCCGCTTGAATCGGGCGATGCTGGCGTTGCAATGCTCGTCGAGGCCGCCGGGCGAGATTTCGCGCCCCGGTTCGGCGACGATGAAGGCGACGACGATCTCGCCCCATTCCGGATCGGGCTGCCCGGTGACACAGACCTCGGCGACGTCGGGGTGGCGCAGCAGCACCTCCTCCACCTCGCGCGGATAGATGTTGCTGCCGCCGCTGATGATGACGTCCTTCGAGCGGTCGCGCAGCGTCAGGTAGCCTTGCCCATTGAAGGACCCCATGTCGCCGGTGAACAGCCAGCCGCCGCGCAGGGCTTCGGCCGTCGCCTTGGCATTGTTCCAGTATCCGGCCATCACCACGTCGCCGCGGCAGACGATCTCTCCCACCTCGCCAACGGGCAGCGGCCGGCCGTCGGCATCCACCACCGCCACCTCGACGCCGCTGCGGGCGAAACCGACCGACCCCAGCACCGCGTCGTCGTCGCTTGCATGGTCGCGGCGCCGCAGCGACGCGATGGTCATCGGCGCCTCGCCCTGGCCGTAGATCTGGGCGAAGACCGGCCCGAAGATCGCCAGCGAGCGGCGCAGTTCCTCCACATACATCGGGCCGCCGCCATAGACGATGGAACGCAGATTGGCCGGCCGCCGGCCGCCGCGTTCCGCCTCCAGCCGCAGCCTCTGCACCATCGTCGGGGCCAGGAAGGCGCCGCAGCCGGGGTGACGGTCGCAGAGATCGAGGAACTCCGCCGGCTCGAAGGCGGAGGAGGCCGGGACCACCTGCCGGGCGCCGCGGGCGACATAGGCCGCCATATAGAGGCCGGAGCCGTGCGACATCGGCGCCGCGTGCAACAGGCTGCAATCCTCGTCCACCGCCTCGACATCGGCCAGATGGGCGACGGTCATGGCCAGCAGATTGCGGTGTGACAGCATCGCCCCCTTCGAACGACCGGTGGTGCCGCTGGTGTAGAACAGCCAGCCCAGCGCCTGCGGATCGGGATTGATCGGCCCGGCCCATTCGTCCCCCGCCGTCAGCGCCGCATAGCCGGCCCCGCCGATGACGATCCGGCGGCAGGACGCCGCAGGCGACCCGTCCAACGCCTGTTCCAGCCCGGCGGCCAGTTTGGGCGAGACGAAGACGGTGGACGCTCCGGAGTCCTCCAGGATCTGCACCAGCTCGCGCGGATGCAGCTTGGCATTCACCGGCGTTGCCGCCATGCCGGCGGCCCAGATGGCGAAGAACAGCTCGACATATTCGGGCACATTCTCCGTCGCGATGGCGATGCGGTCGCCCGGCCGTCCGGCAGCGCGCAGGCCGGCGGCGATCCGCAGCGCGCGAGAGCGAAGCTCGGCAAAGCTGTGAAGCTGCCCGGTGCCGCGGAACACCGCACCGCGGCCGGGGAAACGGGCCGCCGCCTGATCGAGAAGGGAGAAGAGATTCACCAGCGCTGTTCCTTCCTGCCACCGCTTATCCGCCAGGCGCCACCGCGGTCCTTCGACCGGCCAGGGCACGGATGCGTTTTTTAACCTGTTCGTCCAGCGGATTGTAGACCAGAAGACCGAGATCGGGGCGTCCATCGACGGCGAAGGCCGAATATTCCATCTCGATGCTGCCGAGGTCCGGGTGCTGGAGCCGTTTGAACCCTTCGCTCGGCGCGTACACGTCATTCTCGTTCCAGAACCGGGCGAACTCGGTGCTCATCCGGCACAGTTCGTCGACGAAATCGGCGATCTCCTTCACCGCTCCGGCCCGCGCCGCATCGACGCGGAAGGCGCCGACGAGGTGCCGCGCCATGCCCTCCCAATCCTTCTGCTTGGCCCGGATCGCCGGACTGCCGAACACCAGCCGCAGGATGTTCCGCTGATCGGGCGGAAGCGTGCCGTAATCGGTCAGCACCACGGCGGCGGCACGATTCCAGGCCAGCACGTCCCAGGTCGCGGTCTTGATGAAGGCCGGACAGGCGTCGAAGGACTCCAGCAGCCGTTGCAGCCGCGGGCTGACACCTTGCGCCGGCCTGTATCGCATCTCCGGCGGCCGGCCGAGCGCCAGGATGAACAGATGCTCCCGTTCCAGATCGGTCAGCATCAGGCTGCCGGCGATCCGGTCCAGCACGTCGGCCGACGGCGCTCCGCCCCGTCCCTGCTCCAGCCATGTGTACCAAGTCGGGCTGATGTTGGCGCGTTGCGCCACCTCCTCCCGGCGCAGGCCCGGCGTGCGGCGGCGTCCTGAAAATCCGAAGGCTGCCGGGTCCAGCCGCGTCCGGCGGTCGCGCAGGAAGGCGGCGAGCGTGCCGGCCGGACTGGTCTGTCTGGTGTCGGTCTGCATTGGCTGATCCTGGTAGCCGCTATACTAGGAAAACGTCACTACTTTAACAGGATACCACGGCGGGACAGAGTGGGGGCGACGGAATTGGAAAGGTGATTGTCCCATGCGTATTTTCCTCACCGGCGCCACCGGTTTCATCGGTCGGGCCGTGCTGTCCGAACTGCTCCAGGCCGGCCATCAGGTCATCGGCATGACCCGCTCCGGGGACGGCGCCCGCGCGCTGGAGTCCGCCGGTGCCGAGCCGCATCTCGGCACGCTGGAGGATCTTGCGAGCATCCGCGGCGGTGCCGAGAAGGCCGACGCCGTGATCCACACCGCCTTCGACCATGACTTCTCGCGCTTCGCCGAGAACTGCGCAAAGGACGGCCGGGTGATCGGTGCCTTGGGCGCGGCGCTGAAGGGCTCGAACCGGCCGCTGCTGATCACGTCCGGGATCGGCATGGGGGGTGCCGGCCATGGCCGGCTTGCCCGCGAAGATGTCTTCGACGACGGTCACCCCAACCCGCGCATCGCATCGGAACGGGCCGGCAACGAGCTGTTGGACGCCGGTGTCAACGTCGCGGTGATGCGGCTGCCGCAGGTCCACAACACGGAGAAACAGGGGCTGATCACCCCGCTGATCGAAATCTTCCGTGAAAAGGGCGTCGCCGCCTATATTGGCGAGGGACAGAACCGCTGGTCCGCCGGCCATCTGGGGGATGTCGCCCGCCTCTATCGTCTGGCCATCGAGAAGGCGGAGGCCGGCGCCCGCTACCATGCGGTCGGGGAGGAAGGGGTGGAGACCCGCAAGATCATCGAAACGCTGGCCCGCGGCCTGAAGATTCCGGCGGTTTCCATTCCTCAGGACAAGGTGGCCGGGCATTTCGGCTGGATGGCGATGTTCGCGGGCATCGACATGGCCGCCTCCAGCGCCCTGACCCAGCAGACACTCGGCTGGCATCCCGAAGGCCCCGGCCTCATCGCCGACCTGGAGGCGATGCGCTACGCCTGACCGGGCAGAAGGTCATTCAGCGCCTTTCAGATAGGCGCGCGGCGAGGAGCCGAGCACGCGCTTGAACATCGCGGTGAAGGCGGCGGGATTGTCATAGCCGAGGTCGATGGCGACGGCGGTGACGGCTTCGCCCGCCACCAGCCGCGGTAGGGCGGCGGCAAGGCAGGCCTGCTGGCGCCATTCCAGAAAGCTGAGCCCGGTCTCGCGCCGGAACAACCGTGTGAAGGCGCGCCGGCTGACGCCCAACTCGTCGCACCATTGCTCAATGGTTTCGTGGACCACCGGCTGCCGGAGAAAGCGCCGGCAACGCTCGGCCAACGCCTGACTGGTCGGGAACGGGACGGTCAGCGGCTGGGCCGGCAGATGCAGCATCTCGTAGCGGATCAGCGCCATCACCGCGCCGTCGTGGCTGTCCGGATCATAGTCCGCCGGCACATCCACGGCGCGGGCGATCAGGCTGCGGATGAAGGGGGACAGCCCGACGACCTGACAACGGTCCGGCATTCCGCCGGTCAGATCCGGGTCCAGAAACAGGCTGTGGGTGGTCACCGCCCCGAGCATGCGCACCTCATGCATGATGCCGGGCGGAATCCACAGGCCGAAATCGGGCGGCACCACCCAGCGGCCTTGCGGCGTCGACATGATCAGCACGCCGGTGATGCCGGAGATCAGCTGCCCCCGCCGGTGCCAGTGGAGCGGCAGCGTCCCACCGTCCGGATAGTCGTGGGTGGTGGCGAGCAACGGCCGCTGAACGGCATCGATCTCATCGACACGGACATTCCTGACCATGGCCCAGACTCGTAGAAAACTGGCCTGACCGCGGTGGCGGGCCTTCTCAGTCGACCGTAGGCTTACGGTGCAGTCAACGCAACAGTGCCGGGCCAACCGGGCCGCCGATATGCGGTCCGGACGCCTGAGGCGGAGAGAAGAGGGCATGCCCCCGTGACCGATACCACCATGAGCCGGCCCAGCGCCGGCTCGACGGCCTTTTCAATCCTGGCCGCGATCAGCGCCTGCCACCTGCTCAACGACATGATCCAGTCGCTGCTGCCGGCGGTCTATCCGATCCTGAAGGACGAGTTCGGCCTCAGCTTCGCCCAGCTCGGCCTGCTGACCTTCGTCTATCAGCTGACGGCATCGCTTCTTCAGCCGCTGGTCGGACTTTTCACCGACCGCAAGCCGATGCCCTATTCGCTGGTCTTCGGCATGGGCTCCACCCTGCTCGGCCTTCTCACCCTGGCTTGGGCGCCAAGCTTTCCGGCCCTGCTGGCCGGGGGAATGCTGCTGGGCTTCGGTTCGTCCGTCTTCCATCCGGAGGCGTCGCGCATCGCCCGTCAGGCGTCAGGCGGCGCCCATGGGCTGGCCCAGTCGCTGTTCCAGGTCGGCGGCAACCTCGGTTCAGCACTCGGCCCGTTGCTGGCCGCCTTCATCATCCTGCCCCGCGGTCAGGGCAGCCTCAGCTGGTTCGCCTTCGCCGCGCTGGCCGGCATGGTGGTGATGGTGCGGCTGGGAAGCTGGCAGCGCCAAAATGCCAAGCCGCGCAAGGCCGGTGGCCCCGCCACGGCGCGCCATGCCGATCTGCCGGCGGGGCAGGTCGCCCGTGCCGTCGCCATCCTGATCGCGCTGATCGTGTCGAAATACGTCTATCTCGCCAGCATCACCAGCTATTACATCTTCTACCTGATCGACCGCTTCGGCCTGTCCACCGGCGACGCGCAGCTCTGCCTGTTCGTCTTCCTGGCTGCGGTCGCGGCGGGTACGGTGATCGGCGGCCCGGTGGGCGACCGCATTGGCCGCAAGACGGTGATCTGGGTTTCGATCCTCGGCATCCTGCCCTTCACCCTGGCCCTGCCCTATGTCGGCCTGACGACGACGGTGATTCTCAGCGCCGTGATCGGGCTGGCCCTGGCTTCGGCCTTCCCGGCCATCGTGGTCTATGCGCAGGAACTGCTGCCCGGCCGGGTCGGCATGGTGTCGGGCCTGTTCTTCGGGCTGGCCTTCGGCGTCGCCGGCATCGGCGCGGCTGGCCTGGGCGTCGTGGCGGACTGGAAGGGCATCGGCTTCGTCTACACCGCCTGCTCCTTCCTGCCGCTGCTGGGCCTGCTGACAATCTTCCTGCCGAATGTGGAACGCCGGTAGACGGCACCGGGATGAGGGGAGCGCAGGCTCCCCTTTGTCCATCCCCTTTCTCCATCTCGGCCCTCAGGCGTCCTTCCCCAGCTTGTCCAGCGCCTCCAGCGCATCGGCTGGCAGAACCAGATCTGCCGCCGCCAGATTCTCCTGCAGATGCCTGACCGACGAGGTTCCCGGGATCGGCAGGATGTTGGGCGCCCGGTTCAGCAGCCAGGCGAGCGCCACCTGCATCGGCGTCGCCCCGAGCCGGTTGGCGACATCGGACAACAGGCCGGACTGGATCGGCGAGAAGCCGCCGAGCGGGAAGAAAGGCACATAGGCGATCCCCTTGGCGGCGAGATCGTCGATCAGCGCATCGTCCGCCCGATGCACCAGATTGTAGTGGTTCTGCACGCAGACGATCTCGCAGACGCGGCGACCTTCCTCGACCTGCCGCGCCGTGGCGTTGCTGAGCCCGATGTGGCGGATCAGCCCCCGCTGCTGGAGGTCTGCAAGGACGCTCAATTCCCGCTCGACCGCCCCTTCCGCCGGGGCATGCCCATGGTCGCCCCACAGCCGCATATTGACGACGTCGAGCACGTCGAGGCCGAGATTGCGCAGATTGTCGTGCACCGCCTGCCGCAGCTCGTCCGGCGAGGATGCCTGAAGCCAGGAGGCATCCGCGCCGCGCCGGGCGCCGACCTTGGTCACGATCAGCAGATCGTCCGGATAGGGCGCCAGCGCCTCGCGGATCAGCTGGTTGGTGACGTGCGGGCCATAGAAGTCGCTGGTGTCGATGTGATTGACGCCGGCCTCGATGGCATGGCGCAGCACGGCGATGGCCGCGTCTCGGTCCTTCGGCGGACCGAAGACACCGGGACCGGCCAACTGCATGGCGCCGTAGCCGAACCGGCGGACGGCTTTGCCCCCGAGGGTGAAGCTGCCGGATTTGTCGATTTTGGTCTGATCAGTGTCGGACATGATGAACTCCATAATGGCTTCACCAATCTAGCCATCACCCGCCTGTCCGATTAGTCTGCACAATCAGGACAACCCGTGCGGATTTCCGAACAATGCAGCATGAGCTGGGGGACCTGAACGCCTTCGTCGCGGTGGCCCGCGCCCGTGGTTTCCGCGAAGCGGCGAAGGCTGGCAACGTCAGCGCCTCGTCCCTCAGCGAAGCCGTGCGGCGGCTGGAAGGACAGCTCGGCATCAGGCTGTTCAACCGGACCACCCGCAGCGTGATCCCGACGGAGGCGGGCGAGCGTCTGCTGGCACGGTTGGAGCCCGCCCTGCGCGAGGTCGATGCAGCCCTCGACGTGGTGAACGGCTTCCGCGACCGGGTGGCGGGCACCCTCAGGCTCAATGTGCCGGTCAGCGCGGCACGGCTGGTCCTGCCGTCGATCCTGCCGGCCTTCCATGCCGCCTATCCCGAGATCCGGGTGGAGGTGATGGGAGAGGACAGCTTCGTCGATGTCCTTGCCGCCGGATGCGACGCCGGCATCCGCTACGACGACCGGCTGGAGCAGGACATGATCGCCGTTCCCATCGGCCCCCGCCGGCAGCGCTTCGCGACTGCGGCCTCCCCCGCCTACCTCGACGCCCGGGGGCGGCCGGAGCATCCACGCGACCTGATGGCCCACAGCTGTGTGCGGGGACGCTTTGCCAGCGGTGCGATGCCGCTCTGGGAATTCGAGCGCGACGGCGAAACGATCCGCCTCGACCCGACCGGACCGCTGGTGATCGGACCCGGCGGCATCATGGACCTCGCCATCGATGCGGCCGTCGCGGGCGTCGGGGTCTTTCAACTGTTCGAGCAGTGGCTACGCCCGCATCTGGACAGCGGCGCACTTGAACCCGTTCTCGAATCCTGGTGGCCATCCTTTTCCGGCCCATTCCTCTATTACCCCGGCCGGCGTCTGGTGCCGGCCCCGCTCCGGGCCTTCCTGGATTTCATCAGGACCGCTCCCATCGCCTGACAAACCGTCACTCCGCCAGCATGGCCGCCAGCTGCTCGGCGATCTGGTTCGGCGAGAAGGGCTTGCGCAGCAGGCGCACGGCCTCGCCCAGGTCAGGCGTATCGGCATAGCCGGTGACGATCAGCGCGGGCAATCCGGGACGCAGGGTTCGCACAGTGCGCACCACCTCGGCCCCGTTCATGCCGGGCATGGCAAAGTCGGTGACCAGGGCATCGATCTCCGCACCGTCCTGCAGCAGGGCCAGGGCAGTTTCCCCACTGTCCGCCTCGATGACGTGATGGCCCTGGCTTTCCAGCAACGCCATCGTCCCCATCCGCACAATGGCATCATCCTCCACCAGCAGGACGGTGCGGCCTTCGCCGCGCTCGACGTCCGCAGCCAACCGTGCCGGCGGGCCGGTGACGGCCGCCACGCTCGGCAGGTAGAGAGTGATCGCGGTTCCGCCGCCGAGGCTACTGTCGATGTGGACGCCGCCGCCGGACTGGGTCGCCATGCCCTGGACCATCGACAGCCCCAGCCCCGACCCCTTGTCGAGCGGCTTGGTGGTAAAAAAGGGTTCGAAGACATGCGGCAAAACCGCCGGGTCGATGCCGGTTCCGGTATCCGCCACCCGGATCGCCACATAGGTCCCGGCCCGCAACTCCGCCGGCCCGGCTGCGGGTCTGCCCGTTTCTCCGTCGCCGATTTGGGCAACGGAGGCGGTCAGGGACAACCGCCCGCCGCTTGGCATGGCATCGCGGGCATTGATCGCAAGATTCAGGATGGCGGATTCGAGCTGCGCCCGGTCGATCAGCGCCGCCGGAAGTCCGGACGGCACCTGGATCGTGACGCTGATCTGGCCGCCAAGGGAGCGTTCCAGAAGGGAACTCATCCCGGTGAGCAGCTCTCCCAGGTCGGTCGGCTCCGGCATCAGCGTCTGGCGCCGTGCGAAGGACAGCAGCGACTGGGTCAGCCGGGCGCCACGCTCGATGGAACGGTTGGCCGCTTCGAACAGCTCGCGCGGGGTGCCGTCGGGCACCGTTGGGGCCAGGACGGCAAGGCAGCTGACGATGCCCTGGAGCAGATTGTTGAAGTCATGCGCCACGCCGCCGGTCAGCTGCCCCAGCGCCTCCATCTTCTGCGCCTGATGCAGTTGCTCCTCGGCCCGCCGGCGGTCGGCCATTTCCGCTTGCAGGGCCTGCGTCCGCTCGGCGATACGCTCTTCCAACCGGCTGGACGCCTGGGTGATCTCATGAAGATGGCTGCGGGTCCGGTACTGGCGTTCCCGGCTGCGCAGCGCCGCCTGTGCCGCGCTTTGCAGCGCCTCGCGATGCAGCGGCCGGTCCAGCAGCGTGACGTTGCCGAGCGACTGGAAGAACGCCTGCCTGCCCCGTCCGGCCTGCCGGCTGCGCCGCGACGTCAGGATCACGATGGGCAGGTCCGACCAGCGCGGCTGCGCCTCCAGCCACGCGGTCAGCGGGTCGATGTCGGTCAGCACCCCTTCGGAGAGCATCAGCGCCCCGACATCGTCGCCAAGGCGGCGGCAAAGCTCCGGCAAATCGGCGCAGGGCTGCATCGCCAGACCGATGTCGGCCAGGACCGCTCCGATCACCTCGGCATCCCGCCCGTCAGGGGCCAGGACAAGGATGGACCCGCGCATCGGCATCGATCACCCGGCCTCGGCCGAACCGCTGAGCAGCGTCTCCGTCGAACCGTCATATTCCGGCACGCCGGTCAGCACGCCGCGGAAGTCCATCAACTGCGGCCCGACCTGAATCCCGGCCGGGAACAGCCGGAATTCCCGGATCGACAGTTCATGGACACCGGTGCGCTTCTTCACCACCGAAATTGCCTTGCGCACCTCACCCTCGGCCTCGAAGAAACGCAGAAGGACCACCGTGTCGCTCATGAAGGACAGATCGACCGGATTATGCACGTCGCCGATGATGCCCTGCTGCGCCAGGATCAGGATGGTCACCACGCCCTTGTTGTTCAGATAGGTCAGCAGCTCGTGCATCTGGAGCGTCAGCGCCTTTTCCTCCGGCATGGTGCTGAGGTAGGAGTTCAGGCTGTCGATCACCACGATGCGCGCCTTGCGCTCCTCGACCTCGCGCCGGACCTGCCAAGCGAACTGGCCGGGCGACAGGCGGGAGGGGTTGGCGCGCTGCCAGCCGACACGGTCCTGCTGCACCGCTTCCCTGATGTCGATGCCCAGCGCAACACTGCGCAGTTCAAGGGTCTTGAAATTCTCGTCGAATGAGAAATAGGCGGCATGCTCGCCGCGCTCGACCGCGGCAGTGACATATTGCAACGCGATTGACGATTTGCCGACCCCTGATGGCCCCACCAGCATCGTGGTGGTGCCGAGCATCAGGCCCCCGCCCATCAACTCGTCCAGGGCCGGCAGACCGCTTTCCATGGTGATCTGGTCGAAATCACTGTTGTGCTCTTCGGCGATCAGGCCGGGGAAGACCAGCACATTGGTCTTCGTGATGGCGAAATCGTGCCAGCCGCTCTGGTATTCCGCCCCCCGCATCTTGGCGATGCGCAGGCGCCGCCGCGACGAGCCAAAGGTGCGCTCGGTCTGTTCCAGCACGATCACGCTGTGAGCGAGGCTGTGCAGATCGCTCGCACCGTCCTGGTGGGTCAGGTCGTCGAGGATCAGGGTGGTGCAGAGGCGCCCTTGCAGGAACTGTTTCAAGGCCAGGATCTGACGGCGGTAGCCGAGCTGGTCCTGGGCGAGCAGCCGCAGTTCCGACACCGTGTCGATCACCAGCACTTCCGGATTTTCCCGCTCGATCCGCTCGATGATCAGACGCACGGTCTCGCCAAGCTCCACCTCCGACGGGTAGAGCACGCTCTGCTGGCGATCCAGCTGCGCCTCAATGGGCACGATGTCGAAGACCGCGAAGCCGTCGAGCGACCAGCCATGGCTGGCGGCGGTCGATTCCAGCTCCTTGCCGCTCTCCGACAGGGTGATGTACAGCCCCTTCTTGCCGTCGTCGCGCGTCTGGATCAGAAGCTGCAAGGCAATGGTTGTCTTGCCTGTGCCGGGTGCGCCCTCCAGAAGATGTATTCGACCGCGCGGCAGCCCGCCGTGCAAAACCAAATCAAATTCGGGGATTCCAGTCTGCAGTTTCTCAATCGGGATGGGCGTGGGCACCAAAGGCTCCTTAAGGTCCATGTCTTCTGACAAACACGGTGCAGCGGAAATGTTCCGCCGGAGCCTGGGCGCGGCTTAAAATTTGGTGTGGATCACAGGGTAACCGAAGGTGGCTCGGCGGTATCGGTAACCGGGATGCGGGCCTCCCCTTCCGCCGTCGCCAGGCGGCGGCCGAGCGCCGCGGCGAGGCTGCGGGGGGTTACCGGCTTGTGCAGCAGGTCGAAGCCATGGGTGAGCGCGTCGTTCTGCGGCTCCGTGCCGATCTCCCCGGTGACAATCAGGCCGGGGATGTCCGCATCGTACATGTCCCAGACGCGGAGGATCGCTTCCGTTCCGATGCGATTGTCCCGCAGGCGGTAATCGACGACGAGGATGTCGGGCCGGCGGCCGTCCAGCATCAGGCGCTCCACCGCGAGGTCGGTCGAATCCGCGGTGATCACGTCGAACTTCCAGACACGCAGCAGGCTTTCCATCCCGGCCAGCACGATGGGATCGTCGTCCACCACCACCGCCAGCCGCCGCCCCTCTCGCTCCGGCGGTGCCGGCGCCATTTCCACAGGCGCCGCGTCCCCGGATGACGGGGCGGTGGCGCAGGCCTCCGCCGCCAGCGGCACCGCGATGCTGAACAGCGAGCCCTGGCCCGGATGCGAACGTACGGTGACGGGATGGTCCAGCAGGTCGGACAGGCGGCGGACGATGGCGAGCCCAAGGCCGAGGCCCTGGTTGCGGTCGCGCTCGGGGTTGTCGACCTGATAGAGTTCCTCGAACACCCGGTCGATCTGGTCGGCCGGGATGCCGCGGCCGGTGTCGCGGACACCGATCAGCAGACGGTCGGCCGCCACGCTGCAGTCCACCGAAATCGCGCCGCTGTCGGTGTAGCGGATGGCGTTCTCCACCAGATTGCGCAGCATGCGGCCGAGCAGGACCCGGTCGCTGCGGATGGCGGCATGGCAGGGCTGAACCCGCCAGTCCAGGCCCTTTTCATGCGCGACCGGGGCATAGGCGTCGTCCAGGCTCCTCAGCAGGTCCGAGACGCGGAACTCCTCGAACTGCGGCGCCACGATGCCGGCGTCGAGGCGGGAGATGTCGAGCAGACCGTCCAGCAGACCTTTGAGGATCTCCAGCCCGTGCTGGAGCCGCCCGAGTGCATCCAGACCGGGGCCCTCGCCCAGATGCGGGCGGAGCACCTCGGCGAACAGCAGGATCGACTGCATCGGCTGGCGCAGATCGTGGCTGGCGGCGGCCAGGAAGCGGCTTTTGGACCGTCCGGCCTCTTCCGCCGTATCGCGGGCGCGATGGATGTCGTGGATGTCGACGGCCCCGCCGAACCACGCGACGATCCGTCCGCCATGGTGGATCGGGTGGGTCCGGCTGAGGTGCCATCTGTAGGCTCCGTCGGCCCGGCGCAGGCGCAGCTCGTACGAATGCGCCGCGCCGGCGGCAATGGCGGCTTTCCGGACCGCCTGGATGCGCTCGACATCCTCCGGGTGCAGATCACCCATCCGGTTCTCTTCGTTCGTCATGCGGCCGGTGTAGGCCCGGAACGCGGCATTGACGTATTCCAGCGTGCCGTCGGGCCGGTTCACCCACATCATGTGCGGGGCGTTCTCCACCAGCGCGCGCGACCGCTCCTCGCTGGCCCGCAGCGCGGTGGACGCTTCCTCATTGGCCCGCATCTGCCGGTCGAGATCCTCGACCAGCCCATCGAAGGCCAGCCCCAGCCGGCTCATCTCCGGGCCATCCACCGCACCCACGTGGGCGGAGCGGTCGCCGGCACGCCAGCGCTCGGTTGCCGTGATCAGTGCCTCGACCGGCCGATAGATGTGCCGCCTGGCGATCAGGAACGCCGCCAGCAGGCCGAGCAGCAGGGTGGCGGCGATCCACACCAGCGACCGCGTCAGCGCATCGTCGATACCGTTCATCGCCGCGTCATGGTCGATGCCGACCGCAACAAAGATGTGCCGGATCCCGGCCGACAGCGGAACATAGGCGAACACCCGCTCGACCCCGTCGATCCCCATCAGTTGGGCGGTCCCGACCGCATCGGCGTCGAGCAGAGGACGGAAGCGCGGCGGCAGAGCGGTGCCGACGGTCCCCGGCCTCGCTGGGGCATGGGCCAGCACGATGCCGTTGCCGTCGGCGATCATCAGCGCGGCATTGTCGGGAAGCGGGTGTTCGGAGAGATAGCGTTCGAGCCAGCCGAGATCGATCAGCGCCGTAACCACGCCGATGGTCCGGCCGTCCTCACCGGTGCGGCGGATCGGCAAGCCGAACGGCATCGCCGGCTTGTCGTCGTACCGCTGCCGGATGAACTCGCCAACGGTGAAGCCGCCGCCTTCCAGCGCGGAGCGCACATGCATCCGGTCGGCGATGGTCCGCCCGCGCAGAAGCGGGTTGGTGGAACAGAGAATGACCCCGTCCGCGCCGGTGAGGTTGACCGTCAGGTAATCCGGGATCCGCATGGCCGTGCGCGTCAGCAGCGCCTGACATCCCGTCGCGTCGAGGGTCTGCGCCGACGTGGTTTCCGCCAGCAGTTCCAGCATCTGCCGCACGCCTTCGACCAGCCGCTGCTGCTCGCCGCCCAGCAAGCTGAGCAGTTGCTGCGCATGCTCGTGGATCTCACCGGAGCGCTGGCGGCGCAGGTCGATCTGGTTCCAGACCTCCAGCGCGCAGACCGGCACCAGGGCCAGCGTCACGAGCAGCAACAGCCGGGTCAGGAAGCTCATGGCGCTCCTATCCCGATCTCGATTCCCGCTCTGATCCCGGCGATTTCTCTGTCGGATGCGACCATCGTACCCCGTCTCCCGACCGGCCCTGCTGCATACATAACCGTTCGGGAGGCCGAATGCTGCCGCTCTCTGGCGTTACCCTGCGGCGATGGCGCGGTTCAGGGAGGCGATCAGGACATGGGCGTCGACCGGCTTGCCCAGCACGTCGCGGGCACCGCCGCCCAGCGCGCGCAGCCGGGTGGTCTCGTCGGCGTAGGAGGTCATGAACAGAATCGGCGGATGCCCGCCGCCCTCGGCATTCAGCCGGTCCTGCAACTCCAGCCCGGACAGGCCGGGCATGCGCACGTCCAGGATGATACAGGCGATCCCAGTCCGGTCGGCCAGCGCCAGGAAATCCTCGGCGGAGACGAACGGCCGGCAGCGGAAACCGACCGACCGCAACAGGTCGTCCAGCGCCTCGCGGATCGCCTCGTCGTCATCGACCACCGCTATCAGGGGTGCGTTGGACACGTCGTGATGCCTTGACCGGATCGGGGACTGAATGAGAGCGCCAGTCACTGGCGTTACACGCATCCTATCCGGATGGGGCAGGCGGCAGATACCACACCTAGGTCTAGAGGCGGACAGCCGGGCCGGACGCAGGACCGGCGCGCCCGAAGCGTAGCCGTCACTCCTCGTGGTCGAGCACCTCCACCTTGCGGACGAGGTCGGCGACGGAGCGCACCTGCATCTTCCGCATCACCTTGCCGCGGTGGAGCTTGACCGTCACCTCGCTGATGCCGAGATCGCCGGCAATCTGCTTGTTGAGCCGGCCCTTGACCACCTCCGCCATCACCTCGCGCTCGCGCGGGGTCAGCGTCGCCGCCAGCGATTCAACCGTCATCGTGGCGGCCCGCTGGCTCCGCCGCGACCGGTCGCGGGCAATCGCGGCATCGACCGCGTCCAGCATGTCCTGGTCGCGGAAGGGCTTGATGAGGAAATCGGTCGCCCCGGCCTTCATCGCCCGGACCGACATCGGCACGTCGGCGAAGCCGGTCATGAAGACGATGGGCAGCGCGATGCCCAGGCTGTCCAGCCTCGTCTGGAACTCCAGCCCGCCCAGGCCGGGAAGCCGCACGTCGAGGATCAGGCAGCCCAGCCGGTCGGGAACAGCCGCCGCCAGCAGCTCCGCCGTGCTGCCGAAGGCACGGCCTTCGATGCCGACCGATTGCAGAAGGTCGACCACCGCCTCCCGCATGCCGGCATCGTCATCGACGATCAGAACCAGCGGATCGTCCTTGGCGGCAGCGGCAGGCTCGGGCGACGGGGCGGCTTTCTGGGCCATGGCGGTCAGTCCTCTCGTGCCGCAGCCAGCGGGACGGCTGGCGGTTCGGCCAATGATTTTTCGGCTGGCAATTTTTCGGCCAATGATCTGGTGGACGGCGGGGGTGCCGCCGGTATGGTGAACTCGAACACCGCCCCGCCGCCCGCATGGTTGTGGGCGGTCAGCGTGCCGCCGCAGGACTCGATGGTGGAGCGGCAGATGGCGAGCCCCATCCCCATCCCGTCGGGCCGGGTGGTGAAGAAGGGGTCGAACAGGCGGGCATGGCTGGCCTCGTCGATGCCCTTGCCGCGGTCGCGCACGGCAACCCTGACCTGTGCCCCGCCGTCCAGGCTGCCGATGGCGACGGTCAGTTCGCGCCGGGGGCTGTCCGCCTCCGCCATGGCGTGCAGACCGTTGGTCACGAGGTTGACCAGCACCTGCTGCAAGCCGACCCGGCTGCCCAGCACCGGCGGGACGGGGGCGAAGTCGGTGACCAGAACGGCCCCGGCACCCGAAAGCTCGCGCTCCAGCAGCAGCGCCACCTCATCCACCAGTTGGGCCAAGTCGATGGTTTCGTCGCAGCGGGTGTCCTTGACCAGCATGCCGCGTGTCCGCTGCACGATGTCGGCGGCGCGACGCCCGTCGCGGACGATGCGGTCGGCCGCCTTCGCGGCGGTTTCGATGTCGGGCCGGTCGCGGCGTAGCCAGCGCAGGCAGGCCTGCGCGTTCAGCACGATGGCGCCCAGCGGCTGGTTCAGCTCGTGGGCGATGGAGGCGGACAGCGCGCCGAGCGTGGCGGCGCGTGCAGCGCGCGCAAGCTCTGCCTGGGCCGCCAGCAGCGCCTCCTGCGTGCGTTCGCGCTGGGTGATGTCGACGACGCCGACCACCACCTGATCGAAGCCGACGCAATCGTCGGGAAAGCTGATGCCCAGCAGCACCGTCAGGGTGCGCCCGTCCGCCGCGATCAGCTGCGCCCGCCCTTCGAAGCGGTCGCGCTTTTCCCAAAGCGCCAGCAGGACCTGAAGCATCGCCGGGTCCTCGGCCGGCAGATAGCGGTCGAGCGGCCCCAGCACCGCCGGCCGGCCGGCCGCACCCAGCAGTTCCACGGTGGCGTCGTTGATGTTGGTGGTGCGGATCAGCGCGCCCATCCCGCGCGCCCAGCCGGGATCGGCCTGCGCATGGGCGGCAAGGTCCGTCACCCCCCGCGCGCGCAGGGAGTCGAGCGCCGCCGTCACCGCGGTGAAGTCCTGCTCCCACAGGGAAATCCGCGCCTGCTCGAACATGCCGCGGTGGCGTTTTTCGCTGCGCGCCAGCGCACCGTTGGCCCGCAGAAGCAGCGCGCGGGACTCATGGTCCCGCACCAGCAGCGCGCCGGTGATCAGGATGGCCGCCAGCGACACGCCGCAGCGCAGGACCGAAGACAGGTCCATGTCCTGCCAGTGCGACAGGAAGAAGGACAGCACCGCCAGCAGCGCGCAGCCGGCGGCCACCCGCAGGATGCCCCCCCGCGACAGGGCGGTGGCGGCCAGAAGCAGTACCAGCACATAGAGGACGGCGATGGCGCTTTCGATGTCGGTGAAGGTGTCGACGAAGAACACCGCCAGGGCGAGCGGAATCGACAGAAGACCGAGACGGCGCTCCATCGGCCGCCCGCCGGCCGGTGAACCGCCCCATGCCACGTCGCCCTTCGCCCCCCCTTCCACGCCGCCCATCCGCCAGTCTCCAACCCCGCGCCGTACCGTTCCGATCCCGGCAGCTTGCCTGCGGGCGCCGTCCGGTTCTTGAACGATCTGACGATCACGTGAGGGATCGGCACGGCTTGCCGCCAGTCATACCTTGGTTTGCTTGGAAGACGCCCGGCACCGGCGCTACCATCCTGCCCCACGCCATTTCCCCGAAGAACGCAACCGGCCGCAGGAGTCTGCCATGGTCGACGCCATCATCATCGGAGCCGGCCAAGCCGGGCCGCCGCTCGCCGAACGCCTTACCGCCGCCGGCATGAGCGTGGCGGTGGTCGAGCGTAAGCTGTTCGGCGGCACCTGCGTCAACACCGGCTGCACCCCGACCAAGACGCTGATCGCCAGCGCCCGCGTCGCCCAGATGGCCCGGCGCGCCGCCGAATACGGCGTGGTGCTCGACGGGCCGGTGCGCATCGACATGGCCCGGGTCAAGGCGCGCAAGGACGAGGTTTCCGGCCGCTCGCGCCAGAATGTTGAACGCTGGCTGCGCGGCATGCCCAACTGCCGGGTGTTGCAGGGCCATGCCCGCTTCGAATCGCCGGGCAGCGTGCGCGTCGGCGACGAGCTGCTGACGGCGGAGCGCATCTTCCTCAATGTCGGCGCCCGCGCCGCGATCCCGGACATGCCGGGGGTGCGCGACGTCGACCTGCTGACAAGCGGCACGATCCTGGACCTCGACCATGTTCCCCGTCATCTGGTGGTGGTCGGCGGCAGCTACATCGGCCTCGAATTCGCCCAGATGTACCGCCGCTTCGGCGCCGAGGTGACGGTGGTGGAAAAGGGGGAACGGCTGATCGGCCGCGAGGACCCCGACGTGTCCGACGCGATCAGGGAGTTGCTGGAGAAGGAAGGGGTGACCGTCCGGCTGTCGGCCAACTGCATCCGCTTCGCCTGCCATGCCGACGGGGTGGAGGTGGGGGTGAACTGCACGTCCGGCACCCCGTCGGTGGTGGGAAGCCATGTGCTGCTGGCTGTCGGCCGCACGCCCAACACCGACGACCTCTGCCTCGACCGTGCCGGCGTGGTGACGGATTCCCGCGGTTTCATCACGGTGGACGACACGCTGCGCACCAATGTGCCGGGCATCTGGGCGATGGGCGACTGCAACGGGCGGGGCGCCTTCACCCACACCGCCTACAATGATTTCGAGATCGTCGCGGCCAACCTGCTGGACGGCGACCCGCGCAGCGTGGACGACCGCATCCAGGCCTATGCGCTCTACACCGATCCGCCGCTGGCGCGCGTCGGCATGACCGACGAGGCGGTCCGCCGCTCCGGCCGGCGGGCGCTGGTCGGCCAGCGGGCGATGACCCGCGTCGGCCGTGCGGTGGAAAAGGGCGAGGCCCAGGGCTTCATGCGCATCGTCGTCGATGCCGACAGCCAGGAGATCCTCGGCGCCGCCATCCTCGGCCCCGGCGGCGACGAGGCGATCCACGGCGTGCTCGACATGATGTACGCCAAGGCGCCCTATCCCACCCTGCAACGCGCCGTCCACATCCACCCCACCGTCGCCGAACTGCTGCCGACCCTGCTGGGCGAACTGAAGCCGCTGGAATAGGAAGAGCCGGAAGCGGTTTTGTTCAAAGCAGGCATGTGGCAGATGCCGGAGACGGTGGCGGCACGGCTGGGCGCAGAGCAGGGCAGCGTTTGCGCAACACCGAAACTCCTTGACCCCGGACCGTCCCACCCTGATTTTAGATCACACGATCTAAAACGGGTTCGGGAGGGGGGAGCGATGGCTCGGCCGCGGAAGTTCGACGAGACGGCGGTTCTGGACGCGGCGGTGGACCGCTTCTGGACCCAGGGCTTCGAGGCGACCTCCACCCGTGAACTGGCGGAGAGCATGCAGATGACTCTCGCCAGCATGCACAACGCCTTCGGTGACAAGCGGGCGCTGTTCCGCCGCTCGCTGGAGCATTACCTGGACGGTTCCCTGCGCGCCCGCATCGCCCGGCACGAGGCGGCACCCTCCCCGGCCGCGGCCATCGCCGGCTTCCTGCGGGAAAGCATCGAGCGCTCGCTCGGCGACGGCTGCCGGCGCGGCTGCCTGCTGGTCAACTCGGCGCTGGAGGTCACGCCGGCCGATCCGGAGATGCGCGATTACCTGAACGCCGAACTGGCGACCATCGAGGACTTCTTCCGCCGCTGCATCGTCAAGGGACGGCAGGGCGGCGAGATCCCCGCCGGCATCGATGCCGACGACGCGGCGCGCCTGCTCTTCTCCTGCCTGCTGGGCATCCGGGTGCTGGCCCGCGTCCGCCCCGAACGCAGCCTGCTGGAGGGGGCGGCCCGCGCCGCCCTCGCCACCCTCGGCCTGCCGCCGATGCCGGACATCTGATCCCACCCTCCGACCTACATTCCCGAGATTTCCCGATCAACCGGGCGGGCCGCAGCCGCGGCGCCGTCAACAGGGACGCACGCCCATGAGCACGACCTCCGTTGGTGCGAAGGATCACCTCGATAGTTCCGCCTGGATGGCGACGTTCGCCGGCATGGCGGGCAGTCTCGTCGCCATCGGCCTGGCACGCTTCGCCTACTCCCCACTGGTCCCGTCGCTGATCGAGGCGCACTGGTTCTCCGCCGGCGATGCCGTGACACTGGGGGCGGCGAATTTCGCCGGCTATCTGGCGGGCGCCCTGCTCGGCCGGCCGCTGGCCGGGCTGCTGCCGAACCGGGCGCTGCTGCGGCTGCTGATGCTGGCGACCTCCCTCGCCTTCATCGCCTGCGCCTATCCGCTGTCGCTGGCCTGGTTCTTCGGCTGGCGCTTCGTTTCCGGCCTTGCCGGCGGCGCCATCATGGTGCTGGTCGCGACCAGCATCCTGCCCCACATCCCCGCCTCGCGGCGCGGCTTCGTCAGCGGCATGATCTTCCTCGGCATCGGGCTTGGCATCGCCGCGTCCGGCACCGCCGTGCCGGCGCTGATGCGGCTCGGCCTGCACGAGACGTGGCTCGGGTTGGGCGGGCTGTCGCTGCTGCTGACCGCCCTGTCCTGGTTCGGCTGGCCGGCCTCGGCGCCGCCGCAGGGAATCGCCGCCCCGGCGGTCGAGCATGCCCCGAAGCATGAGGGAGGCATCCTGCGCACCCTCTACGGCGAATATGCGCTGAACGCCCTCGGGCTGGTGCCGGTGATGCTGCTGCTGGTCGATTATGTCGCCCGCGGGCTGGGCCATGGCGCGGACACCGGCGCTTTCTATTGGGTCCTCTATGGCGTGGCATCGGTGGCCGGGCCGGTCGCCGCCGGATCGCTGGCCGACCGGGTCGGCTATGCCGCGGCCTACCGCATCGCCCTGCTGCTCCAGGGGGTATCCGTGGTCACCCTGGCGGCCAGCGGCCATCCGGTGGCGGTCGGGGCCGCGACACTGGTCCTCGGCGCCCTGACGCCGGGCGTGGTCCCCCTGGTGCTGGGCCGCATCCACGAACTGCTGCCGCACAGCCAGACCGAACAGCGCGCGGCCTGGAGCCGGGCCACCACCGCCTTCGCCCTGTTCCAGGCGCTGGGCGGCTACGGATACTCCTATCTCTTCACCCACAGCGGGCAGAGCTATGCCGCCGTCTTCCTGTGCGGCGCCGTCGCCCTGACGGTTGCGCTGGGCGCCGACATCCTGGTCAACGCCCGCCGCCGCCGTCACTCCGGAACGCGGGCCGAAAAGCGGGCTGCCGCCGTCATCCGCTCCTGAAACGCCTCCTGCAACAGGGCCAGGAAGGCGCGCACCGCCGGGTTGGTGCGGCGGCTTTCCGGCCAGAGCGCGGTGATGTTGTGCCGCTCGACGGCGAAGTCGGACAGCACCGGGACCAACTCGCCGCGCGCCACATAGGGGGCGGCGATGAAGGTGGCGGCGATGCCGATGCCGCCGCCGGCCGCCAGCGCGGCGACCAGCGCGTCGCTGACATCGACGACGATGCCGGAGGGCGGCACGACCTCGACCAGACGCTCGCCGATCCGGAAGGGCCAGCGCAGCGTCTGCCCCGTGCTCTGGAAGCGCAGGCTGACGGTGTCGTGCCCGTCCAGCCCGTTCGGGTGCACCGGCGTGCCGCGGGCCGCCAGATAGGCGGGCGAGGCGAAGCAGCAGAGCCGGTGCGGCGCCAGCCGGCGCGACAGCAGCCGTGAGTCCGCAAGCTCGCCGATCCGCACCGCAACGTCGATCCCCTCCTCGATGAGGTCGATCATCCGGTCGTTCAGGCGCAGATCGACCGATACCTTGGGGTGGAGCCGCCGGAACGCCGGCAGCGCCGGTGCGATGACATGGACGCCGATCGGCAGCGATGCCGCGACCCGCAGCGTGCCCGAAGGCTCCGAGCGGGCCGCCATCGCCGCCTGTTCGATCTCCTCCGCATCGCGCAGCAGCCTCATCGCCCGCTCGTGCAGGTCCCTGCCCTCGGCCGTCAGCGTCAGCGAACGCGTCGTCCGGGTGAACAGCGACACCCCGAGCCGCTGCTCCAGCCGCTGCACGCTTTTGCTGACGGCCGAGGGCGACACCGACAAAGAACGGGCCGCAGCGGTGAAGCTGCCCAGCGTCCCGGCACGGGCGAAAGCGATCAGGCCGGTCAGCCGCTCAAGGGCAATTTGTTCCTTCATGGCATGAGTGAAGCGATATCGAGGCCGATTATCAATGCAAAAACCGTCTGCCATATGGTCGTCCGGTCCTGAAACCCTGGAAAGGAGACCATGATGAGCGAGACGATGAAAGCGGTCCGGCTGCATGCCTTCGGCGGTCCGGAAGTGCTGGTTTACGAAGATGCGCCGAAGCCGGTGCCGAAACCGGGTGAGGTCCTGATCCGCGTCCATGCGGTCGGCGTCAATCCTCCCGACTGGTATCTGCGTGACGGCTATCGGATGCTTCCGCCCGAATGGCAGCCGCAGGTCTCCTTCCCCGTCATCGTCGGGACGGACGTTTCCGGCGTTGTGGAGGCCGTCGCCGACGATGTGCGGACGCTGGCGCCCGGCGACGAGGTCTATGCGATGATCCGTTTTCCCGCCGGCCTCGCCGGGGACAGCCGGGCCTATGCGGAGTATGTTACTGCGCCGACGACGGATGTCGGCCGCAAGCCGGCCGGCATCGACCATGTGCAGGCCGCCGCCGCCCCGATGTCGCTGTTGACCGCATGGCAGTTCCTGATCGATCTGGGCCACGACGAACCGAACCCGCTCCAGCCGCACCAGCACCGGCCGGTCCCGCTCGACGGCCGGACCGTGCTGGTGAACGGGGCCGCCGGCGGTGTCGGGCATCTGGCGCTTCAGCTTGCGAAATGGCGGGGCGCACGCGTCATCGCCGTCGCCTCCACCCGGCACGAGGCACTTCTGCGCGACCTCGGCGCCGACGAGGTCATCGATTACACCAAGGTCAAGGCCGAGGAGATGGTACGCGGGGTCGACCTCGTCGTCGATGCGGTCGGCGGTCCGTCCTCCGCCCGGTTCCTGAAGACGCTGACGCGCGGCGGCGCCCTGTTTCCGATCTTCCCGCTGGGCCTCGACGCCGCGGCCGAGGCGGCGGAGCGGGGCGTGACGGTTTCAGCGACGCAGGTCCGCTCCAACGGCGCGCAACTGACGGAGATCGCCAGGCTCCTTGACGACGGCACCCTCCGCGTCGTCATCGACAGCGTCTTCCCCCTCGCGGACGCCCGTCTGGCCCACGAGCGTGCCGCAAAGGGCCATGTTCAGGGCAAGATCGTGCTCACCGCCGTCTGACCGGGCGTTCACGCCGCGCATTGTCCGCCGGATGCGCATAGCCAAACCAATCAATCTCCAAGCTCAAGCCCAGGCTTGCAACCTGCTTCACACACGCACCATTCTGTGACCGCAGCAGCTATGAGAATGCGGACACCGAGAGGACCAGACGTGCAGTCAGAGATTGTTGAGATTTCCGAAGGACACACCGAAGCGGCCGTGCCGGCCCTGCAGGTGCTGTGGCCGAAATACGATGCGGCGGAGATGATCCGCATCATCGACACGGAGCTGCGGCCGAACGGCTACCGCCTCGTCGGCATCATTCCCGAAGCGGGCGGCCCGGCGGCCTGTGTCGTGGGCTTCCGCCTGCAACAGTCGCTGTGGTTGGGGAAGTCTCTCTACATCGTCGACATGGCGACGCTGCCGGACTATCGCGGCCGGGGATATGCCGCCCTCATCCTCGACTGGGTGAAGGCGGAGGCCGAACGGCTGGACTGCAAGGCGTTGCATCTCGACTCCGCCGTCGGTCCGGAGCGCAGCAGCGCCCATCGCGTCTATATGGGCAAGCGCTACCAGATCGCCTGCCACCACTTCGTGCACAAGCTGGGCTAGAGTGTGATCGGTTCAAGCGGAATCGCTTGAAGCGTGAATCACACGGAAAATCAAAAGTTTATAGTCTGTCTGATGCTTCAATAGGCATCAGACAGACTATAAGCCCGCGGGACCGTCAGCGGGCCGCTGCGCGATACGGGGCGAACCAGCCGAGCCCGTCGAGCGTGGCGGCGCGCGGCCGGTATTCGCAGCCGACGAAGCCGCCGTAGCCGAGCCGGTCCAACTCGCCGAACAGGAAGGGCCAGTTCAGCTCCTCCCCGTCCGGTTCGTTGCGCGACGGGACGGAGGCGACCTGCACATGTCCGACCAGCGGCATCAGCCGGCGCAGCGCCATGGTCACGTCGCCATGCAGGATCTGCCGGTGGTAGAGGTCGAACTGGAGCCGGACGTTGGGCAGCCCGGCCTCGGCGATCAGCCGTTCGGCGAGGCCGAAATCGTTCAGGAAATAACCGGGCATGTCGCGACCGTTGATCGGCTCCAGCAGCAGCTCGATCCCGCAGTCCGCCAGCGCCTCTCCGGCATGGCGGACGGCCCGCCGATAGGCGTCGAGCGCCGCCGGATCGGCGGAGTCGGCCAGCCCGGCCATCATGTGGAGACGCCGGCAGCCGGTCGCCCCGGCATAGTCCAGCGCCCTGGCAACCGCAGCACGGAACTCGTCGAACCGGTCCGGCAGGGCGGCAAGCCCGCGCTCCCCGGCCGCCCAGTCACCGGGCGGCATGTTGAACAGCGCCTGGGTCAGGCCGTTGCGCTCCAGCCGCTGCGCCACCGCGTCCGGCGCATGCTCGTAGGGAAAGAGATATTCGACCGCCCGGAACCCGGCATCGGCGGCGGCGGCGAAGCGGTCCAGGAACGGCCACTCCGTGAACATCATCGTCAGGTTCGCGGCGAAGGCGGGCATGGCGGCGGTGAACTCCCACAGGCTGCTTGGCGGTGTCCGGAGCCTGCATCATACGGCAACCTCCGGGCAACCGCCGGCTTTCTGCGGAAGGCCCGATCAGGCTGCCCGGATGTCCGCCAGGAAGCTCTCAAGGTTCGCCCGCAGCATTTCCGACTGGTACGACAGATCCTCCGCCGCGCTCAGCACCTGGGCGGCGGCGGCCCCGGTATGCCCCGTTGCTTCCATCACCTGCTGGATGTTGCGGGCAACCTCCTCCGTCCCGGCCGCGGCCTCGGTGACGCTGCGGGTGATCTCCCCGGTCGCCGCATTCTGCTCCTCCACCGCGGAGGCGATGGCGGCGGTGATCTCGTTCATCTGGCGGATCATGCCGGAATTCACCCGGATCGCCTCGACCACCCCACCGGTGGCGGCCTGAATGGCGCCGATCTGCCCGGTGATCTCGTCGGTGGCGCGGGCGGTCTGCTCAGCAAGGCTCTTCACCTCGGCAGCGACGACGGCAAAGCCCTTGCCATGCTCGCCGGCGCGGGCCGCCTCGATGGTGGCGTTCAGGGCCAGCAGGTTGGTCTGCCCAGCGATGGTGGAGATCAGGGCGACCACGTCGCTGATTTTCCGGGCGGAATCGGCCAGCCCCTGCACGGTCGCGTCGGTGTGCGCGGACTGGGTGACGGCGTCGTTGGCAATGGACGAAGACCGGGTGACCTGCCGCGCGATCTCCTGTAGCGACGCCACCATTTCCTCGGCCGCGGTGGCGACCGTCTGCACGTTGGCGGAGGTTTGCTCCGCCGCACCGGCCGATGCGGTCGACTGACGGTTGGTCTGCTCGGCCGTCTCATTCATCTGGTGCGCGGTGCTGTCCAGTTCGGTGGAGGCGGAGGACACCGTGCGCAGGATGCCGGCGACGGTCCCCTCGAACTCGGCGACCAGACGGTCCACCGTCGCCGTCCGGACCTCCTTGCGCTGCTGCTCGGCCTTCTGTTCCGCCTCCAGCCGCCGGGCCGTGACCGCATTCTCCTTGAACACCGTCACCGCGGCGGCCATGGCGCCGATCTCGTCCTTCTGTCCGGCGCCGGGGACGGCGATGTCCAGATTGCCGGTGGCCAGTTCCCGCATCGTCCCGGTCATGGCGATCACCGGCCGGGTGATCGCACGGCTGATCAGGCCGGCGCAGAGCAGGCCGGCCAGGAGTCCGCTGGCCGAGAGCAGAACGACCAGCATTTCCGTGCCGGCGATGTCGGCCAGGGTGGCCCGGCGGATGCGGTCCGTCTCCGCCAGGGCATTTCGGCTGATGGCCTCCGCCTCTTCGGTGACGGCTGTGCCAGCCTGCGTCATCTCACCGTTGATCAGTGCATTGACGGTATCGCTCAGTTCCTTCGCCCGGACAAAGCCGGCCTGGTAGCGCGACACCGTGGCCTGGAGGTTCTTCACCTCCGCTGCATAGGGGCGGTCGGCGACTGCGACAGACAGCTGTTGGAGGAGTTGGGCGAGTGCGGTGAAAGCCTCATCGGCCTTCCTGGCGGACTCGTCGTCGTGCCGGGCCAGCATCTTGTTGGCGGACAGCCGTCCTATCATCAAGGATTCGATGCTTTCCCAGGCATGGGCGACGGCAACACCGTCGCCGGCCTTTGCAGCTTCATCGCGGATATGTCCCAGTTCGACGCGGGCATCCAATCCCAGCGGATCCAGGGTTTCGGTCACCAACCCCATCAGTTCGTGCTGCATCGGCGCGACCCGCTGGAAGCCGTCCATATATTGACCGAGGTGGCTCCTGGCGAGATTCAGCCTGGATTTCAGGTCGGGATCGCGGACGAGCCCATAGGCCGTCTCGAAACTCGCGCGCAGCTTCTCCATGGCCTGACGGGCCATCGCTTCGCGGCTGGCATTGCCGCTCAATGCGAATTCACGCACGGCGCCACGCATGGCCAGCACTTCCATTTCGATGTTGGAAGCGACATCCATGACCGAAACGCCGTGATCGTAAGTTTCGAACTGATGGGAGATGTTGCTGAAAGACAAATAGCTTCGCCCCGCAAGTCCGACCATGATCAGCAGCACGGCCCCGAAGCCGATTGAAATCTTCCGTCCGATCTTCATGTTCGCCAGCAGTCCGCCCGCAGGGGCCGCACCTGTGAACCCGGTCATTTCATTCCCCCACGCACTGATATTCCGCACACGGGACGTGCCTGCACCAAATATGCCACTTTGGCACCGCATAACCGGTACTAAAGCACTATCCTCTAAGGCTGTGCGGCTCTCAGTCATGGGCCTGACCGAACGATACGGTTCGGCGTTGCTCCTGTGCCGAAGTTCGCTGCGGTCAGAAGCGATTCAGAAGAAATACGATTTTCCAAGTCATATAAAGCGGAAATTTTTCAGGATCATCGCCTCGGCACTCTATTGATAGCCCGTCTTTTTCTACATTAGTCGAACAACGAAGAACATACTTTATTATTTCTCGGAAATTATTCGAATTTTCTATCTTCTAATATATCAGAAGAAACTGTTTAGTCTCATAACGGCGTCTTCCCACTGGATTCCTGCCTCGCAGATTGCAAGAAATATTCTTCGGGTTGAGGTTCAATTCGCAGGATGAAAAGCCTTGGCAAGCTCCCGCATTGCTGGCCTGCCGCTGCGATGGCTTGGCGGGCACCGGGCGAACGGCGATAAGGGGGTCTTGCAAAAAGCCCCAGCCGGGCGACAGCCACGAAAGCGGAGAAGGGTCGATGACCGAGGCCACCATGCTGAACGCAGTCCTGACCGGCAAGGCGGTTCCGTTCGGCCGGCCGGACACGCTCAGCGCCATCGGCAAGCATCCGGTCGATGCCGCCATCGCCATCGGCCCGGACGGCCTCGATGGCGACGAGCAGGCCGACCGCCGCAACCATGGCGGTCCGGACAAGGCGATCCACCATTACCCCTTCGACCATTACGCGGCATGGCGCGGCGGCCTGCCAGCCCCCTGCCCGCTGCTGGAGTCCGTCGGTGCCTTTGGCGAGAACCTCTCCACGCTCGGCCTGACGGAGGAGACGGTCTGCGTCGGCGACATCTTCCGCATCGGCACGGCGACGGTGCAGGTCAGCCAGGGGCGCCAGCCCTGCTGGAAGCTGAACCACCGCTTCGGCGTGACGGACATGGCGCGGCGGGTGCAATCCACCGGCCGGACCGGCTGGTATTATCGCGTGCTGGAGCCGGGCATCGTCGCCGCCGGCGACGGGATCGCTCTGATCGAGCGCCCGCTGCCGGACTGGCCGCTGGCCCGCATCCTGCGCGCCTTCTACCACGACACCGGCGACCTCCCCACGCTCGCCGGCATTGCGGAGCTGGAGCCGCTCGCCACCGGCTGGCGCACGCTGGCCCGGCGCCGGGTGGAAAGCGGCAGGGTGGAGGACTGGTCCAACCGCCTCGGCGAGTAGTCCGGCGCGGGCAGCCCGCCCGGCCCGTTCGGATTTCCGAACGCCCAGCCACGGGCCGCGTTCGGAAATCCGAACATCAGCGGTTCTGACCAGCAATCCTATCCAGAAAGATCAATGGCTTAGGCCGCGACGTCCTGTCAGCCCGCGCTGGCATGGCGGTTGCTCCTGATTGGTTGCGTCCCGCGCAGACGGGACGGTCTCAATCAAGGGAGCGAAACGTACGATGCCTGCCACAACGCGCACCGAACACGACCTGCTGGGCGACCGCGAAGTCCCGGCCGATGCCTATTACGGCGTCCACACCCTGCGCGCTGTCGAGAATTTCCCGATCACCGGCACGCCGATCTCCCACTACCCCGATCTGGTCCGCGCGCTCGCCGAGATCAAGATGGCAGCATCCCGCGCCAACCATGAACTGGGCCTGCTGAATGCCGAGCGGGCCGACGCCATCGCCGCCGCCTGCCGCGAAATCCGCGCCGGCAAGCTGCACGACCAGTTCGTCGTCGACGTGATCCAGGGCGGCGCCGGGACCTCGACCAACATGAACGCCAACGAGGTGATCGCCAATCTGGCGCTGGAGATCCTGGGGCATGGCCGGGGCGACTACGCCCACCTGCACCCCAACGAGCATGTCAACATGAGCCAGTCGACCAACGACGTCTATCCGACGGCGCTGAAGCTGGCGACCTACACCGGCATCTTCCGGCTGGTGGAGGCGATGGGCCATCTGCGCGCCGCCTTCCAGCGCAAGGCCGACGAGTTCCGCGACATCCTGAAGATGGGCCGCACCCAATTGCAGGATGCCGTTCCGATGACGCTGGGCCAGGAATTCTCGACCTACGCCGTCATGCTGGCCGAGGATGAGGAGCGGCTGAAGGAGGCCGCCCTGCTGATCCGCGAGATCAACCTGGGCGCCACCGCCATCGGCACCGGCATCAACGCCCATCCCCAATACGCCGCCCTGGTCTGCCGCCGTCTGGCCGAGATCAGCGGCGTGCCCGTGGTCACCGCCCCCAATCTGGTGGAAGCGACGCAGGATTGCGGCAGCTTCGTCCAGCTGTCGGGCGTGCTGAAGCGGGTGGCGGTGAAGCTGTCCAAGACCTGCAACGACCTGCGCCTGCTGTCCAGCGGCCCGCGCGCCGGCTTCGGCGAGATCAACCTGCCGGCGCGTCAGGCCGGCTCGTCGATCATGCCGGGCAAGGTCAACCCGGTGATCCCGGAGGTGGTCAACCAGATCGCCTTCGAGGTGATCGGCAACGACATGACCGTCACTTTCGCCGCCGAAGCCGGTCAGCTCCAGCTGAACGCCTTCGAGCCGATCATCGCCCACAGCCTGTTCAAGAGCATCACCCACCTGCGCCAGGGCTGCCTGGTGCTGGCCGACCGCTGCGTCGACGGCATCACCGCCAACCGCGACCATCTGGAAGCGGGCGTGCGCAACTCCATCGGCATCGTCACCGCGCTGAACCCCTACATCGGCTACGCCAACGCCAGCGAGGTGGCCGCCGAGGCCCACCGCACCGGCAAGGGTGTCGCCGAACTGGTGGAGGCGCGCGGCCTGATGACCGCCGCCGCCCTGGCCGAGGTTCTGCGGCCGGAGGTGCTGACCCAGCCGCGGCTGCTGGCGACCGCCGGCTGACCCTTTCCGCCACCCGGCCCCGTTTCCGGCTCCTTTCCAGATATCGGGGAAGAGCCAGGGGGCCGGTTCCCATCGACCGCAACCCGGCCGGCGCTGACAGGCGGGCGGGACCAAGGTGAGGTAACAGGACCATGAACAAACAGACGACGCTGATCATCGTCGCCATGCTGCTGGGCATCGTCACCGGCTATGTCTGCAACAGCCTGTTCGACGCGGCCACCGCCAAGGAGATCGCGGGCTATTTCGCGATGGTGACGGACATCTTCCTGCGGCTGATCAAGATGATCATCGCGCCCCTGATCTTCGCCACCCTGGTCGCGGGCATGGCCGGCATGGGCGACGCCCGCACCGTCGGCCGCATCGGCGGCAAGGCGGTGGGCTGGTTCCTGATGGCGTCCTTCGTGTCGCTGTTCATCGGGCTGATCTTCGCCAACCTGCTGCATCCGGGCGCCAATGTCGGCGTGCCGCTGCCCGACGTGGCGGCCAGCGCTGGCCTGAAGACCTCCGCCCTGAACCTGAAGGATTTCCTGACCCACGTCTTCCCGCGCAACTTCTTCGAGGCGATGGCGAACAACGAGATCCTGCAGATCCTGATCTTCTCGGTCTTCGTCGGTCTCGCCATCGGCCAGCTGCGCGACACCAAGGCCGGCCTGCTCGCCCGCTCGATCGAAGAGGTCGTGCCGGTGATGCTGAAGGTCACCGACTATGTGATGCGCTTCGCCCCAATCGGCGTCTTCGCCGCCGTCGCCAACGTGGTGACCACCCAGGGTCTGGGCGTGCTGCTGGTCTACGGCAAGTTCATGGGCAGCTTCTACGTGGCGCTGGCGGTGCTGTGGGCGGTGCTGGTCTTCGCCGGCTTCGTCGTTCTGAAGGGTGACGTGTTCCGCGTGGTCAAGGCGATGCGCCAGCCGATGCTGCTGGGCTTCTCCACCGCGTCGAGCGAATCCGCCTATCCCCGCGTGATGGAGGAGCTGAAGACGCTCGGCGTGCGCGAGCGGGTGATCGGCTTCGTCCTGCCGCTGGGCTATTCCTTCAACCTCGACGGCTCGATGATCTACACGGCCTTCGCGTCGCTGTTCATCGCCCAGGCCTATGGCATCCCGCTGACGCTGGAACAGCAGATCGTCATGCTGCTGGTGCTGATGGTGTCGAGCAAGGGCATCGCCGGCGTTCCACGCTCCTCGCTGGTGGTGGTGGCCGCGGTGCTGCCCATGTTCCACCTGCCGGAGGCCGGCGTGCTGCTGATCATGGGCATCGACCACTTCCTCGACATGGGCCGCACCGCCACCAACGTGCTGGGCAACGGCATCGCCACCACGGTGGTCGCCAAGTGGGAGAACGCCATCGGCGGGCAAGAGGACGAGGAGGAGGCCGGCGCCGCCCTTCCCTCCCCGGCCGCTGCCGAGTAACGGACTGACATCCTGGCCGACATCCTGACGGGCCGGGCCGGAAGACAGGCGGGCAATGGAACGGGGGCTTCTGCTATGATGCGGGGGTCCCTGTCCCTGCCCGCCTTTTTCATGGCCGTCTTTTTCATGCCCGCCGCCAGACGCCTCCGCACCATCGGCCTTCTCCTGCCGGCGCTCGCCGGTCTGGCCCTGCTTGCCGGCGTCGCAGGCTTCCGCGTCAGCGAGGGGATGGGCCTCGCCACGTTGCAGGAGACCGGGCACCACCGGCTCGACCTCTATGCCGAAAGCCTTGAGCGCGAGATCGACAAATACGCCTATTTCCCGGCGACGCTGGGGCTGGAGCGCGACGTCCTCGACCTCGTCGCCGGACGGGCGCCGCTGGCCTGGGGGCTGAACCGCTATCTGGAGCGGCTGAACGAGCGGGCCGGCACCCTGTCGATCTATGTGCTGAACCGCCAGGGCCGGGTGCTGGCCGCCAGCAACTGGAACCGCCCGGACAGCTTCATCAACGAGGATCTGTCCTACCGCCCCTATTTCATCGAGGCCGCCGCCGGCCGCCAGGGGCGTTTCTTCGGGGTCGGCACCACGCGGGGGGAAGCCGGCTATTACCTCTCCTCGCCGCTGACCGAGGATGGCGCCATCGTCGGCGTCGCCGTGGTGAAGGTCAGCCTGGAGCAGCTGGAACAATCCTGGTCGACGGTCGAGGCGCCGGTGCTGGTCGCCGACGAGAACGGCGTGGTGATTCTCGCCTCGGTCCCCTCCTGGAAATTCACCACCCTGCGGCCGATGGACGAGCCGACCCGCCGCCATTTCGACCGGACCCTGCAATACAACGCCCGCCCGCTTTCGCCGCTGGGTCTGATGCGGCAGGATCGCATCGCCAGCGATGCCGAACTGGTGCGCCTCTCCCGCCCGGCCGATGGACAGCTGGAGGAGACGGTCTTCCCGGTGTCCGGCGGGTTCCTGGCCCAGACGGCTCCCCTGCAAGGCACCGGCTGGACGATGACCGTGCTGTCGCCGGTCGATCAGGTGACCGGCATGGCCTGGACCCGCGCCGCCCTCGCCGCGATGGGCAGCGCCGTCCCCGGCATCCTGCTGCTGATGTGGGTGCAGCGCCGCCGCCACCTGCATGAGCTTGAACGCAAGGTGGAGGAGCGTACCCGCAACCTGCGCGCCGCCCAGGACGAGCTGGTCCATGCCGGCAAGCTGGCGGTGATCGGCCAGCTCTCCGCCGGGCTGGCGCACGAGCTGAACCAGCCGCTGGCGGCGTTGCGCACCCTGTCCGGCAACACGGTCAAGTTTCTCCAGCGCGGCAATCTGGAGGCGGCGCAGGGCAACCTGGAGCGCATCGCCCATCTGGTGGACAGCATGGGTGCCTTGACCAGCCAGCTGAAATCCTTCGCCCGCAAATCCTCCGGCGCGCCCCGCCCGGTCGCGGTGCGCCGGCCCATCGACAATGCTTTGTTCCTGCTGGACCAGCGGCTGCGGCGCTCGGGTGTCGCCGTAGAGGTCGATGCGCCGGACGATGTCGCAGCACTTTGCGATCCCAACCGGCTGGAGCAGGTGCTGGTCAATCTGCTCGCCAACGGCCTGGATGCGCTGGCCGGTCGGACGGGGAGCAGGCTGACGCTGACCGCCCGGACGGAGGGCGACCGGGTGCGTATCGAGGTCGCCGACAACGGCCCCGGCCTGCCCGCCGAGGTGCTGCCCCGCCTGTTCGAGCCCTTCTTCACCACCAAGGAGGCGGTGAAGGATGGAACCAAGGAGGGAAGCGGCGGGCTCGGCTTGGGGCTTGCCATCTCGGCCGGGATCGTGCGTGACTTCGGCGGCGCCCTGACCGGGGCGAACGGTCCGGATGGCGGAGCGGTCTTCACCATCGATCTTCCCGCCGCTACGCTGCCCACCGACCCGACCGCCGTCCAGGCCGGAGATTTTTCATGTCCGACACTGCCGTCCCGCCCTTGAAGGTCCTCATCGTCGAGGACGACCCCAACGTCAGCCTCGGCTGCCAGCAGGCGCTGGAGCTGGAAGACATCCCGACGGAGGCGGTGGACAGCGCGGAAAAGGCCCGGCGGCTGGTGGCCGAGGGCTTTCCCGGCATCGTCGTCACCGACATCCGCCTGCCGGGGATGGATGGGATGGCGCTGCTGGCCGAACTGCTGGCAAGCGACCCGGACCTGCCGGTGGTGCTGATGACCGGCCATGGCGACGTGTCGATGGCAGTGCAGGCGATGAAGCTGGGCGCCCATGACTTCATCGAGAAGCCTTTCTCCCCTGACTATCTGGTCGAGGTGGTGCGCCGCGCCCTGGACAAGCGCCGCCTGACGCTGGAGGTGCGCGACCTGCGCGCGCGCCTGCAGAACCGCGACAGCATCGAGGCGCGGCTGGTCGGCGGATCGCCGCAGATGGCGCGGGTGCGCCGGCTGATCGGCGACCTCGCCAGTTCGGCGGCCGACGTGCTGATCCACGGTGAAACCGGTTCCGGCAAGGAGCTGGCCGCCCGCTGCCTGCACGACGCCAGCCCGCGGCGCGGCGGCAACTTCGTCGCCATCAATTGCGGCGGCCTGCCGGAAAGCCTGATCGACAGCGAGATCTTCGGCCACGAGGCCGGGGCCTTCACCGGAGCCGGCAAACGGCGCGTCGGCAAGGTGGAGCATGCCAGCGGCGGCACCCTGTTCCTCGACGAGATCGAGAGCATGCCGATGCCGGTGCAGATCAAGTTCCTGCGCGTGCTTCAGGAACGCACGCTGGAGCGTCTGGGCTCCAACACCCCCGTCCATGTCGATTGCCGGGTGATCGCCGCGACCAAGGTGGATTTGCGCGAGCTTGCCGACCGCGGGCAGTTCCGCGCCGACCTCTATTACCGCCTGAATGTCGCCAATCTGCCGCTGCCGCCCTTGCGCGACCGGCGCGAGGACATCCCGCTGCTGTTCGAGCAGTTCACGCTCCAGGCCGCCGCCCGCCACGGCCGCCCGGTCCCGCCGCCGGACGCCGAGCGCATGCGCCGCCTGATGGCCTACGACTGGCCGGGCAACGTGCGCGAGTTGCACAATGTCGCCGACCGGTGCGTTCTGGGCATCGAACAGGGCTTTCCCCCCTTCGCAACATCCCATCCCGCCGCCAACCGCCCGTTGGCCCAGGCGGTGGAGGCCTTCGAGCGCGCCCTGATCGCCGACACCCTGCGCCGCACCGACCACAGCCTCGCCCGCGCCGCGGAGGAATTGCAGGTCGCCAAGACCACGCTGCACGACAAGATCAGGAAATACGGACTGTCGTGAAAGGGCTGCGCCCTCCCGTCGGCCGGGAGGGCGCAGGGCCGGTCAGGCGGCGGTGTCGAGAGGAACGCCGTCGGTGCCATGGCCATGGGTCTCGCCATGCATCTGCCCGTGGCCGGGGGCGAGGTGCAGCGACTGGACGGTGTCGACGAACTCGTCGACCGCCGCCACCACCTCGGCATTGCCGGTGACCGCGCTGTCGCCGGAGGCATAGTGGTTCAGGAAATGCTGCCAGATGGCGCTGCCGCCATCAGCCGCGGCCTGACCGGTACCGGTATCGGTCGAGCCGTCATGCTGTGCGATCAGGCGGTCGTGCCAATGCGGCGCGTCGCCGGTGCCGGGCTTGTCGTCGTCGTTCGCCGTGGTGGAGGTGGTCCCGGTATCCGTCGTCGCATCGGCCGTCCCGGTGTGGCTGGTGGCGTCGGTCAGATGTTCCTGGTGCAGCACGGTGCGGACCTGCTGCAACACGCCCTGGACGGTGGCGGTGCTTTCGCCGGTGGCGTCGGCCAGCACCTTCACCAGCGGATCGGCCGGCGGCTGATGCGTTGCCGTGTCGGTGGTGTCGGTGGTCTTGCCGCTGGTGGCCTTGTCCGTCGCCGAGCTATCGCTTGTCGAGGTATCGTTTGCCGTGCTGTCGGTCGTCGCCGTATCCGTCGCCGTGCTGCCGCTCTTGGCGTCGGCGATGGCCTTTTCGACCGCGACGTAGGCGGTCTTCAATTCGGCGACGGCGCTGTCCGACAGCGTCGGAGCGCTGTGCCCGACAATGGTGTCGGCCGTCGTGTTCCCATTCGTGCCGTTGGTGGCGGCATCGCCCTGGACGTGCTGGTGCTGAAGCTGGTGGTCCCGGAACTCGGCGACTGCGCTGTCGGTGGTCGTGACGGATGAGGTCGGCGCAGTGGCCTTGGACGTCACGGACTTGAGCGTATCAGTGGCGAAGTTGGTAGCCATAGGAAGTCTCCAAGCATTTCAGCCGATCGCCACCCGGCATTCTCGCGCCAATATTCCCGGCGCCAGCGGATGGCATCCGACCATCACGCATGATGATCGTCGGCTCTCGTCTGCAGTCGTCATCCGACCGCCGGCAGACAATAAGTGCGAGTTTTCCGCAAATTGAACCGGATTCTGTCTGTCGCCATTCTTTGACACCGTTTGTGACGATGAGCGGTCATTTGGGAGTCAGGAATCGGTTGTTTATAAATATTCACGTCTACTCTTTGAACAGGGCGCACGTCCACATGGGTGATACGCAAGGGGCCGTGATTCCTGCGCGGAAAATTCACGACCCCATCATGGTCACAGCACATCTGGCGCAGGCTTACCCCAGCAGCGCCGCTTCGATCCCGGCGGCGATGCCCAGCAGGCTGCGGTCGCTGCCGCGCCGGCCCATCGCCATCAGGCCGACCGGCAAGCCATCAGCCGGAACCGGCAGGGAAATGGCCGGCAGGTCGAACAGGTTGGCGACACGGGTGTTTCGCAGCAGGGCCAGATTGACGCGGTGGAAGGCCGCATCGTCCAGCACATCGGCGATGGTGGGCGCCGTCATCGGCACCGTCGGCAGCAGCAGGACGGGATGGCGGGTCAGCCGCTCGTCCATCAGGCGGATCAACGCGGCCCGGCGGTTCTGCATGCGGACATAATCGGCGGCCGGCGCCTTTCCGCCGGCCTCGATCCGCGCGCGGGTCTTTGGGTCGATGCCGTCGAGCGCCACGATGCCGAGATCGGCGAGGGTCGCCGCCAGCTCGATGGCGGTGAAGACGCCGATGCGGTCCAGTTCTGTCAGCGCGTCCAGTTCCGCCTCGATGGACCCGTCTACGACCTGCGCCCCGGCCGCCCGCAACCGATCGAGCGTCGCCTCGAAGGCGGCGGCGACGGCGGGCTCGATCCCGTCGAACAGCCGCCCGCGCGCCACCAGGAAGGATTGCCCGGCGACGGGGAGCGAAGTCAGCCGTGCCGGGTCGCCATCGGAAAGGATGCTGTCCAGCAGCGCGGCATCCGCGACAGTGGCGGCAATCGGCCCGATCGCATCCAGCGTCGGCGACAGCGGAAAGGCCCCGTCCGACGGCAGACGCCCGGCGGACGGCTTGAAGCCGACCGCACCCGACAGCGCCGCCGGAATGCGCAACGACCCGCCGGTGTCGCTGCCCAGCGCGATCTCCGCCATGCCGTCGATCACCGAGATCGCCGCCCCGGACGAGGAGCCGCCCGGCACCCGCGAGCGGTCATGCGGATTTCCGGGATTGCCGTAATGGGGATTGATGCCGACCGCGGAAAAGGCGAATTCGGTCATGTGGGTCCGGCCGACGATGACCGCCCCCGCGGCGCGCAGCCGGGCCACCGCCCTGGCATCGCGCCTAGCGGCCGGACGGCCGCGCAGGATGGCGGAGCCGGCCGCCGTGGCATCGCCCGCCACGTCGAACAGCGCCTTCACCGAGACGATCCGCCCGTCGAGCGGCCCCAGCGAGCGACCCGCCGCCCCCCGGCGGTCGCTGGCAGCCGCCGCGGAGCGCGCCTCCTCCGCATAGATCTCGGTGAACACCATGGCACCCTGCCGTTCCGGATCGGCAATCCGGGAAAGCGCCGCTTCCAGCCGGTCGCAAGCGGAAGCGTGGGGGGCGGGCTGGACGGACGGCATGGACATCGGTCGTGCTCCTGATCGGTCTTGCAACGAAGCTGCGCGGTGGCGGCGGTACCCGAACGCATGTGCCATATCGGCGCGGGCTTGGCGACAGCGATGATGCGGGGCAACATGCGTAAAAAACCAGCAAATCCCTACTTTTGGAATAGTGTTTGCCCTTCGGCCGATGGCGCGTGTCCCCGGCGCTGTGATATTCAGGGCAGAACGAAGCGGACCGAGCAGACACACGGCCGACGCGAGTCCCCTCTTTCAGCGATAGCCTGACGGGTTCGGGGAACAGACGCCAACGGCCGGCCTTTTCCGGAATGACTCACGGAAGGACGGACTTCGATGCCTGCAACGCCTCACTTCCATCGCCCTGGCCCTCCCCCCGGCGGCACCCCGCCGAATGACTTCCACCAGCCCCGCCAGATCGCCATCGTCGGCGCCGGCTTCACCGGCAGCCTGCTGGCCGCCCACCTGCTGCGCGGCGCCCAGGCGCCGCTGGTGGTGCATCTGATCGAATACGGGCACCGGCCGGGCACCGGCGTCGCCTATTCCACACCGAACGGCACGCATGTGCTGAACGTCCGCGCCTACAACATGAGCGCCTATCCCGACGATCCGCGCCATTTCCTGCGCTGGCTGTGGAGCCGCGCGGACGGGCCGACGCCGGACGAGCCGATGCCGCCCAGCGGCCATGCCTTCGCCTCCCGCGCGCTCTACGGCGCCTACATCCAGGACGTCCTGGCGGAGGCCCAGGCGGAGGCGCCCGCCCATGCCCGGCTGAACCTGATCCGGGCCGAAGCGGTGGATGTCCGCACCGAGACCCCGTCGGGCAGCCGGCCGGCGGTGCATGTGCGGCTCGGCGATGGCCGGGTGGTCAGCGCCGACACCGCCGCCCTCTGCATCGGCAATTTTCCGCCCTCCCCGCCCTGTCTGGCGTCCCCGACCGCGGACGAGGCCTTCGCATCGGACCGCTTCATCGGCGACCCGTGGGATGCCGCCGCCATCGGCACCATCGACCGGGATGCTCCCGTCGCCATCCTCGGCACCGGGCTGACCATGGTCGACACCGTGCTGTCGCTGCTCGACCAGGGGCATCGCGGGCCGGTCACCGCGGTGTCGCGCCGCGGCCTGCTGCCGCTGCGCCATGAGGAGACGCGGCCCTACACCTCCTTCCTCCATCCGGACGTGCTGCCCAGCACGGTCCTCGACGTGCTGATCGCGCTCAAGGCCGATGCCCGGCGGGCGACCGCGGCCGGCTATGACTGGCGGTCGGCCTTCGACGCGTTGCGGCCGCACCATCACCGCATCTGGGCGCATCTGCCGATGGAGGAACGCCGCCGCTTCCTGCGCCACGCCCGTCCCTTCTGGGAGGTGCATCGCCACCGCATGGCCCCGCTGGTCGCCGACCGCATCGCCGCCGCCCGCGACAGTGGCCAGCTGAGCATCCTGCCCGGCCGGCTGAAGGACGCCGCGCTGACCGCGCGCGGCCTGGAACTGACCGTCGCCGAGCGCGGCGGCGGGGCGGAGCGGCGGCTGACGGCCGGCGCGCTGATCAATGCCACCGGCACCAACTGCGACTACACCCGCATCCGCCACCCGCTGGTGCGCTCGCTGCTCGACCGCGGTCTCGCCCGTCCGGACGAATTGCGGCTGGGGCTGGACGTGACGGAAGGCGGAGCGGTGATCGCCGCGGACGGCACGCCCTCTCCCCGCCTGCTGGCGTTCGGGCCGGTCGCCAAGGCACCATTCTGGGAAATGACGGCCGTGCCGGAACTGCGCAGCCAATGCGCCGAAGCGGCCCGCCGTATCCTGAACGGACTGGCGGGCGGCGCGATCTCGGCCCAAGCGGGGTTGCCCGCTATTACGGCACCGGACTTCCCGGAACCGCTGCCGTTGTAAGCTCTCATTGTAAGACGGCGGAGGGGTCAGCGCGCCTTGGGCAGCGGCGGCGCATAGCCGCCGACCTTGCTGGTCCGCAGCCCCAGGGCGGCCAGCCCCTCCACCAGCTTCACGGCGGCGGTGACCCCGTCCACCACCGGCAGGCCCATTTCCTCGCTCAGGGACCGGGCGAAGTCGGCCATGCCGGCGCAGCCCAGCACGATGGTTTCGGCGCCATCCTGCTCCACCGCCCGGCGGATTTCCGCCCGCACCCGCTCGACCGCACCCGACGCCGGGTCCTCCAGCGCCAGCACCGGCACGCCGGCCGCACGGATGGTGCAGCGCCCGGCCATGCCGTAACGTTGCGCCAGCCGCTCCAGCGCCGGGACGGAACGGGCCAGCGTCGTCACCACGCTGAACCGGCCGCCCAACAGCCCGGCGGTCTGCATCGCCGCCTCGCAGATGCCGACGACCGGTGCGGTGGCGAGGCTGCGCGCGGCGTCCAGCCCGACATCGTCGAAGCAGGCGATCACCGTGCCGGCGAGGACACCGTCGCGCTGCTGCCGCTCGATCTCGGCCAGCATGCCGGGAACCGCCAGCGCCTCGTCGTAATAGCCCTCGATGCTGGCCGGGCCACCCGGCGGGTTGGTGGCGACGATCTCGGTGCCGGGGGCCGCGACGGTGCGGGCGGCGGCACCGATCCGCGCGGTCATCGAGGCGGTGCTGTTCGGGTTGACGACCAGGATGCGCATGTCTTGAGAGTCCTCAGTGGCCGCTATGGCGCAGGCGGCGGCGGCGCAGCGCGATCAGGCCCAGGAAGAACAGGCCGATCACGGTGAAGGAGAAGACCGTCGTCAGCGACCCCAGCGCATAGAGCACCGGCGTGGTGACGTTGGTGGTCATGCCGTAGATCTCCAGCGGCAGCGTGTTGAAGCTGCCGGCGGTCATCAGCGTGCGGGCGAACTCGTCGTAGGACAGGGTGAAACCGAACAGCCCGACGCCGATCAGGCTGGGCAGCAGGATCGGCAGCACCACATGGCGCACCGTCTGCCAGGGCGTGGCGCCCAGGTCGCGCGCCGCCTCCTCATAGGCCGGGTTGAAGCGGTTGAAGATGGCGAAGACGATCAGCAGGCCGAAGGGCAGCGTCCAGGTCAGGTGCGCGCCCAGCGCCGAACTGTACCAGGACGGCTCCAGCCCCAGGATGTTGAAGAACAGGCCAATACCCAGGCTGACCAGGATCGACGGCACGATCAGGCTGGCGACGGCGAGATAGAAGATCGCCCCGCTGCCGCGGAACCGGCGGCGGAAGGCGAAGCCGGCCAGCACCGAGAACAGCACGGTCAGCACCATCACCATCAGCCCCAGCGCGATGGAGCGGCGGAAGGACCCGCCGAAATCGCCCACCGCCTGCTGTTCGAACAGGTTGCGGAACCAGTGCAGCGAGACGCCGTTCATCGGGAAGGTCAGGCCGCCTTCCGGCCCCTGGAAGGACAGGATCAGGATGGTCGCGGTCGGGCCGTAGAGGAACAGCACGAACAGCGCGAAGAAGGCCCCCAGCAGGTAGAAGGACAGGCCGCGACGGGAGGTGTTCATCTCTCACAGCTCCTTGCGGATATCGACGATGCGCAGCATCGCCACCACCATGATCAGGACGACGGCCAGCAGGACCACCGCGTTGGCGGCGGCGGCCGGGTATTGCAGCAGCGAGATCTCGTTGGCGATCATCAGCCCGATGGAGGCGCTCTGCCCGCCGCTCATCAGCCGCACGGTGATGAAGTCGCCCATCACCAGCGTGACGACGAAGATGGAGCCGATGGCGATGCCGGGCTTGGTCAGCGGCAGGATGACGTTCCACAGCGTCTGCGCCGCACTAGCGCCGCCGTCGCGCGCCGCCTCGATCAGAGCGCGGTCGATGCGCATCATCGAATTGAAGATCGGCACCACCATGAACAGCGCATAGAGATGGACGAAGGCCAGCACGACCGAGAAGTCGGAGAACAGCAGGAACTCCAGCGGCTGGTCGATGATCCCGGCGGAAATCAGGCCGGAATTGAGCAGCCCGTTGCGTCCCAGGAATGGGATCCACGAGATCATGCGGATGATGTTGGAGGTCCAGAACGGGATGGTGCAGACCAGGAACAGCACCATCTGCCAGGTGGTCGACCGCACATGGAAGGCCAGGAAATACGCCACCGTGAAGCCGATCCCCAGCGTGATCGCCCAGGTCAGCGCGGCGTATTTCAGCGTGTTCAGGTAGGTCTTCCAGGTGACCGGCGAGGTCAGCAGCTCCGTGTAGTTGGTCAGCACGAAGTCCGGGTAGAAGCGGACGCTGTCGTAATCCCAAAAGCTGACGACGACGATGGTCAGAATCGGCACCAGCAGGAACAGCAGCAGCATGACGGTCAGCGGTGCCGCCTGGAGATAGGGCGCCACGCGCGGCAGCAGGCGGCGACGCCGCACCCTGCCGGCGGCGGCCGTGACGGACGGTCGGGACGTTTCGGCGGTCAGGGTCATCGGCGTGGTCCTGCGGTGCGTGGTGTCGACGATCATCCCCCTCTCCCCCCGGGGGAGAGGGTCGGGGTGAGGGGGATGCACAGGGTGGGTTCAATAGGGAGCGGAGAGTGCGCGACGCTTGAAGATCCTCGCCGCGCGGGGGGGGGGGG
>NZ_JBCEBL010000009.1:0-230515 GCF_049472615.1 Azospirillum sp. 11R-A
GCCGGCGTCGTGCCGGCGGCGGACGGCGGCCGCTTCCGCGACCATGTGGCCTGGCTGCAAGGGCGCGACAGGGCGGCGTCCGAGGCCTTCTGGCGCAACCGCACCGCCGAACTCGAACAGCCGACCAGGATCGCGGCGACCGGCGGGCAACCGGATATCGGCCAAGGGCATGGAGTCCTCGAACTTGCCTTCGACGAACGGGAAACCGCGCTTCTCGTCCGCTTCGCCCGTCAGAGCCAAGTGACGCTCAACACGTTGGTTCAGGCCGCCTGGCTGCTGCTTCTGCACCGGCGGACCGGACAGAAGGCGGTGGCGGCCGGCGTGACGGTCTCCGGCCGGCCGGCCGAACTGCCGGGCATCGAAAAGCAGATCGGCCTGTTCATCAACACGCTGCCGCTGGTCGGCACGCCGCATCCGGCCCAGACCGTGTCGGAGTGGCTGACCGATCTCCAGGCCAGCAATCTCGAAATGCGGGAGCACGAACACACGCCGCTGGCCGACATCCAGCGCTGGTCCGGCCATGGCGGCGAGATGCTGTTCGACAGTCTGCTGGTGTTCGAGAACTATCCGCTGTCCGACACGCTTGGCCGCGGAGAAACCGGCGGCCTGCGCTTCGGCGCTCCACAGAATCATGAGCTTACCTCCGTCCCGCTGACCCTGCTGATGGGTGCCGGAAAGCAACTGACGCTGACCTTCAGCCATTGGCGCGATCGTATCGGCGACGAGGAGGTCCGCCATTTCGCCGCACAGACCCGACGGCTTCTGCTGGCCCTGATCGAGGATGCCAAGCACCGGTTGGGTGAGATCGGGTTGCTCGACGAGGAGGGATGGCGGAGCTTCGCCGGCTGGAACGCGACCCGCGACGGGACGCTGACCGCCGGTCCCCTGGTGCCGGAGCTTATCTCGGAGCAGGCCGGTTTGCATGGCGGGTGTCCTGCGGTGAGCTTCGGCGGCCGGACGCTGAGCTATGCCGAGCTGGAGGCGCAGGCGAACCGGCTGGCCCACCGGTTGCGGGCGCTGGGCGTCGGCCCGGAGGTGACGGTCGGCGTCGCCGCCGAACGCTCGCTGGAGCTGGTCGTCGGCCTGCTGGCGGTGATGAAGGCGGGCGGCGCCTATCTGCCCCTCGACCCGGAGCTGCCGCCCGCCCGCCTTGCCGCCATGGCCGCGGACGGCGGCATCGCCCTGCTGCTCACCCAGTCCCATCTTGCCGGCAGGTTGGGCGGCGAGGCGTTGCCCGAGGGGGTCCGCCTGCTGCTGCTCGACGCCGAGGACACCGACGCCGAGGACACCGGGGGACTGCCGGACACGCCGCCCGCGGCCGGGCTGCGGCCGGAGAACCTCGCCTACCTGATCTACACCTCCGGCTCCACCGGCACGCCCAAGGGGGCCGGYAACAGCCATGGYGCCCTGCTGAACCGSYTGGCCTGGATGCAGAAGGCCTACCGGCTGTCKCCGGGCGAGCGGGTGTTGCAGAAGACGCCCTTCGGCTTCGACGTCTCGGTCTGGGAGTTCTTCTGGCCGCTGATGGTGGGRGCGCATCTGGTGGTGGCGGCGCCCGGCGAGCACCGCGACGCGGCCCGGCTGGTGGCGCTGATCCGSGRRSARGGCATCGACACGCTGCACTTCGTGCCYTCCATGYTGCAGGCCTTCCTGGAGGAGCCGGGKGTGGAGCATTGCACCAGCCTGCGCCGGGTGGTGTGCAGTGGCGAGGCCCTGCCGGCGGCGTTGCAGGACCGGCTGTTCGCCCGTCTGCCGCAGGTCGGCCTGTACAACCTCTACGGCCCGACGGAGGCGGCGATCGACGTCAGCCATTGGACCTGCCGGGCCGGGGAGGGCGGTGCGGGCGGCGGKGTGCCGATCGGCGTGGCCATCGACAATCTGCGGCTGCATGTGCTGGACGAGTGCYTGAACCCGCTTCCGGCCGGCGCGRTCGGCGAGCTTTACATCGCCGGTGCGGGTCTGGCGCGCGGCTATCACCGGCGGGCCGGGCTGACGGCGGAGCGGTTCGTCGCCGACCCRTTCTGCGCCGACGGCGGCCGGATGTACCGGACGGGCGATCTGGCGMGSCRGCGCGGGGACGGGGTGATCGAGTATGTCGGRCGGATCGACCATCAGGTGAAGATCCGYGGSCTGCGGATCGAGCTTGGCGAGATCGAGGCYGTGCTGCGCGGCCATCCGGCGGTGCGGGATGCGGTGGTGRTCGCCCGCGACGGYGYGGGCGGCAAGCGTCTGGTCGGCTATGTCGCCGCCGATGCGRACGCGGARCTGCCGCGGCGGCTGAGGGAKCAKCTTGGCCGYGYTCTGCCGGACTACATGGTTCCGTCCCACCTCGTGGTGCTGGAGCGGTTGCCGCTGACGCCGAACGGCAAGCTGGACCGCAAGGCGCTGCCCGAGCCTGCGCCGGATGCCGTCGTGGAGCATGTTCCGCCATCCACGGCGACCGAACATGACGTGGCGGAGATCTGGCGCTCGGTTCTCGGAGTGGAGCGGGTCGGCGCCGCCGACAACTTCTTCGCACTCGGCGGCCATTCGCTTCTGGCGGCGCGGGTGGCGGCACGGCTCCGCGAGCGGCTCGAGGTGGACCTGCCCCTGCGCACCCTGTTCGAAGCGCCGACCCTGGCCGAACTGGCGGCGCGGATCGACCGGGAGAAGGCGGACGGCGCCGCGGAGGAGGAGATCGGCCGCATGGACGCCCTGCTGGCCGATCTCGAAGCCGGCTTCGAAGCCCTGCCGTCGGAGGCCGCGCAATGACCACGCCTGTCCAGCATGACCCCCAGCATGACCCGGCGGAGCGGCCGGCCGACGCGCTCGCCCAGATCGCCCGGCGCCTCGACGCGTTGCCCGCCGACCGGCAGGAGGAGTTCCTCCGGCGCTTGGCCCGGACAGGAATTTCCTTCGCCCGGCTGCCGATCCTGCCCGGTCGCCGACCGGACCGGCTGCCGCTGTCCCATGCCCAGCGGCGGCTGTGGGTGCTCTGGCAGCTCGACCGCCATAGCCGGGCCTACCACATTCCAATGGGTCTGAGCCTGACCGGTTCCCTTGACCGGGAGGCGCTTGCCGGTGCCTTCGCCGATATCCTGGCACGGCACGAGGTTCTGCGGACCAGCTACCCGGCGTGCGACGGCGAAGCCGAACAGCGCATCCATCCCGCCGCTCCCCCGGACATCGCCTGGACCGATCTGTCGGCCCTGGTCCCGGTGGAACGGGAAACCCGGCTGCGGGCCCTGGCCGAAGCGGAGGCGGCAACCCCCTTCGATCTGGAAGCGGCGCCGCCGGTCCGCCTGCGGCTGGTGCGGCTGGCGGAGGACGAGCATGCGCTGTTCCTGACGCTCCACCACATCGCCGCCGATGGCTGGTCGGTGAACCGGTTGGTTGAGGAATTCGCCGCCCTCTATGTCGCCCGGCGGGAGGGGCGGGACGCCGGGCTGCCCCCGCTGCCGATCCAGTATGCCGACCATGCGCTGTGGCAGGACCGGCTCCTGCGCAGCGGCGAAGGGGCGCGCCAGCTCGACCATTGGCGTGCCCTGCTGGGCGATGAGCAGCCGGAGCTGATGCTGCCGCGGGACGGAGAGAGCGCTGCGGACGACCGGCAGGGGCTCGACCGGCGCGAGGCGGGCGTCCCGTTCGCCCTCGACGATGCCCTCGGCGCCCGGCTGCGCACTGTGGCCGGCAAGACGGGGGCGACCGTCGCCAATCTTCTGTTGGCCGCATTCCTGCTTCTGCTTCACCGCCACACCGGGCAGGGGGATGTGCGGGTGGGGGTGCCGGTCGCCGGGCGTCATCGCGCCGAAACCGAGCGCCTGATCGGTTTGTTCGTGAACAGTCAGGTCATCCGTGCGGATCTGCATGGCGGGCTCGGTCTGCATGAGGTGCTGGCGCAGGTTCGCGGCCGGTCGGTCGACGCCCAGGCCAACCAGGATCTGCCCTTCGAGCATCTGGTGGACGCCCTGAGGCCGGAACGCCGGCTCGACCGCAATCCGCTGTTCCAGGCGATGTTCAACCATCAGCACCGCCGGCTGTCGGCGCTGGACCGGGTCGCCGGTCTGACGATTGGACCGCTGGCGGGCGGCCCCCGCGTCGCCCTGTTCGACCTGTCGCTCGAGGTCGAGGAGGATGACGGCGGGCGTATCCGCTGCGACCTGCGCTATGCCGCCAACCGCCTTGCGGCGGAGCGGGCCTCCGCGATGGCGGAGGATTACCGGCGCATCCTCGCCGCTTTCGCCGCGGAGACGGGCGGTCCGGTCGCGGCCATCCGCCTGACGGCCGACGACCGCATGGCCAACGACCGCATGGATGTCGCAGGCGCCGTGCCCCCGAGGGCGGCCTCCGGTGCCGCCCCGTCGCCCGCAACGCTGTTCGATGCCCGCGCGACGGAAACTCCCGAAGCCGTCGCCCTGGTGGCCGATGGGCGGCCGGTGACCTTCGGTGCCTTGAAGGACCGCTCGGACCGGCTGGCCCGGCGGCTCCGTGCGCTGGGTGTCGGACCGGATGTCCGGGTCGGGCTGGCGGTCGAGCCGTCGCCTGCCATGGTCGTCGGAATTCTGGCCGTGCTGAAGGCGGGCGGAGGCTATGTACCGCTCGATTCCCGCCTCCCCCATGACCGGCTGGCGGGCATGATCGCCGACAGCGGCATGGCTCTGATCCTGGCACAGGACAGCGTGCTCGGCTCGATGCCGACCGGGGTGGACCGCCTGACGCTGGACGCCGACGGAGTGTGTGGGGACGGGATATGCGGGGATGAGCCGGACGCGGAGGGTGCTCTCCGGGCGCCGGTGGACGAAGCCCTGGCCTATCTGATCTACACCTCCGGATCGACCGGGACGCCCAAGGGCGTGATGGTTTCCCACGGGGCGCTCGCCCGCCACTGTCTGGCGGCGGCCGAGGCTTATGGGATGACCGCCGGGGACCGGCTGCTGCATTTCGCCTCCTTCGGCTTCGATGCGGCGAGCGAACAGATCCTTATGCCCCTGCTGGCGGGGGCCGGTGTCGTCCTGGGCGCCATGGCGGATTCCACGCCGGAACGGCTGGCGGCACTGATCCTGCGCGACGGTGTCACTGTGGCCGACCTGCCGCCGGCCTATCTTGCCCGCCATGCCGAGGCCCTGGCCGCCGCCATGCCCGGCCGCCGCCTGCGGGCCTGCATCCTGGGCGGCGAGGCCTGGGATCTGTCGCTCACCGGGCGCCTCGCCGGCTGGACCGACCGGATCTTCAACGCTTACGGGCCGACCGAGGCGGTGATCACCCCTCTCGTCTGGCAGGCTGGCGATGAACGCCAAGCCGGAACTGCTCCCATCGGCCAAGCGATCGGCGAGCGCCGGGCGATGGTGCTCGACGCTTCGCTGAACCCGCTGCCGCCCGGGGCGGTCGGGGAGCTTTATCTTGGCGGCGCGGGATTGGCGCGGGGCTACCTGAACCGTCCCGGCCTGACGGCGGAGCGCTTCGTCGCCGAYCCGTTCTCGGCCGGCGGCGGKCGGCTYTACCGCACSGGCGACCTCGTGCGCCAGCGYGGGGACGGGGTGATCGAGTATGTCGGGCGGATCGACCATCAGGTGAAGATCCGCGGCTTCCGCATCGAGCTTGGCGAGGTGGAGGCGCGGCTGCTTGCGCAGGAGGGCGTGCGCGAGGCGGCGGTGGTCGCCCGCGACGGCASSTYSGGCAAGCGTCTGGTCGGCTATGTCGTGCCTGCCGGCGACGGGGGTGCCGGCGAGGGCCTTATCGAGCGGCTGCGCGGCGGGCTGAAGGCGGCGCTGCCGGACTACATGGTTCCGTCCCATCTCGTGGTGCTGGAGCGGTTGCCGCTGACGCCCAACGGCAAGCTGGACCGCAAAGCGCTGCCCGAGCCGGAGGTGGCGTCGTCGTCGACCCGGGTGCCGCCGCGCAGCGCGGCCGAACGGGCCCTGGCGGCGCTGTGGTGCGAGCTGCTGCGGCTGGAGAGCGTCGGCGTCACCGACAACTTCTTCGAGCTGGGCGGAGAYTCCATCCTCTCCATCCAGCTGGTCAGCCGCGCCCGCCGCCAYGGCCTCTCCTTCACCCCGCGCGACGTCTTCGAGCACCAGACCCTGGAGGCGCTCGCCCGCGCCGCCCGCAGCGACGYCGSCGCTCCGGCCGCTTCGGCCGCCGRGCAGGGKGCTGTCGGCGGGGCGCTGTCGCTGACGCCGATCCAGCGCTGGTTCTTCGAGGAGCCGATCCCCGGCCGCAGCCACTGGAACCAGTCGGTGCTGCTGCGGCTGCGCCGGCCGGTCGATCCGGCGCTGCTGGAACGGGCGCTCTCGGCCCTGCTGGCCCATCACGACGCCCTGCGGCTGGTCTTCGCGATGGATGGCAGMGCCCGGCACCTGCCGCCCGAGGCGGTGCCGCCGGTGCTGTGGCACCGCGTYGCCGCCGATGCCGAAGCGCAGGAGCGGCTGTGCGAGGAGGCCCAGCGCAGCCTCGACCTCGMRCATGGCCCGCTGCTGCGCGCTCTGCTGGTGGAGCGGGGAGATGACGGGNGAGCAGCGCCTGCTGCTGGCGATCCACCATCTGGTGGTGGACGGCGTGTCCTGGCGSGTGCTGCTGGAGGATCTGCAACTGGCCTGCACGCAGCTGGAGCGGGGCGAGGCGGTGGTGCTGCCGGCCAAGACCGCGTCCTTCCAGTCCTGGGGCGAGGCGCTGCGCCGCCAYGCCGCGAGCGGGRCGCTGMRGGAYGAGMTGTCCTGGTGGCGCGACAGCCTGACGGGSGCTCCGGCCGGGCTGCCGGGGGTGGCGGARCCGGTCTCYSCCGRGGCGCTGAGGGTGGCGACATCCGCCGTGGCGCGGACGCGGCTGGATGCCGGCTGGACGAAGCGCCTGCTGTCGTCGGCGCCCGCGGCCTACCGGACGCGGGTGAACGACCTTCTGCTGACGGCGCTGTCGCGGGTGCTGTGCCGGTGGAGCGGCGAAACCTCGGCACTGGTGCAGCTGGAGGGTCATGGCCGCGAGGAACTGGTGGGCGGCCTGGACCTCAGCCGCAGCGTCGGCTGGTTCACCACCGCCTATCCGGTGCATCTGCGTCCCGGCGGGCCGGACGCGGAACCGGGCGCCTCGATTGGCGCATCGATCAAGGCGGTGAAGGAGCAGCTGCGGGCGGTTCCGTCGAACGGGCTGGGCTACGGTGTGCTGCGCCATCTGGGCGATGCCGAGGCGCAGGCAACGCTGCGGGCGCTGCCCGAGGCGCGGGTGACCTTCAACTATCTGGGCCAGTTCGACGGCAGCTTCGACGACACCGCCCGCTTCGTGCCGGCCGACGAGCCGGCGGGTGCCCGTCTCGATGCCGACGCCCCGCTCGGCAACTGGCTGAGCATCGACGGCAGGGTCTATGACGGGGAGCTGGTGTTCGACTGGAGCTACAGCCGCTCGGTGCTGGCGCCGCCGGTTGTGGAGGGGTTGGCCTCGGCCTATGGGGAGGAGCTGCGGGCGCTGGTTGCGCACTGCGAGTCCTCGGCCGGCGGTCTGACGCCGTCAGACGTTCCGCTGGCCGGCCTGACGCAGGGGCAGCTGGACGCGCTGTCGCTGCCGGCGCGCGAACTGGAGGACCTCTATCCGCTGAGCCCGATGCAGCAGGGCATGCTGTTCCATGCGCTGGAAGGGGCCGCGGAGGGCGAAAGCCCTTATGTGACGCAGCTCGCCGTCGAGGTGGAGGGTCTGGAGGAGGAGCGCTTCGCCGCCGCCTGGGCCTGGGTGACGGCGCGCCATGCCGTGCTGCGCACCGGCTTCCTGTGGGGCGGCGCGCCTTCCTCCCCGTTGGCCGCCCCGTTGCAGGCGGTGTGGGGGCGGGTGGCCGATGCGGTGTCGGTGCTGGACTGGCACGACCGCGGCCTTGCCGGCGCCGAACTGGAGGAGGCGTTGGGGGCCTTGGCGCGGGAGGAGCGTGCCCGCGGCTTCGAGCTTGGCCGTCCGCCGTTGCAGCGGGTGGTTCTGGTGCGGCTGCCGGGGCAACAGGGCCGGGGGCGCCATCGCCTGATCTGGACCAGCCATCACCTGCTGCTGGACGGCTGGAGCAGCGCGCGTCTGGTGGCGGAGGTGCTGGGCCGCTACCGGGGGGCGGAGGTGGGCGGCGCGGTCGGTGGCGCGGCGGGCCGCTACCGCGACTACATCGCGTGGTTGGGGCGGCAGGATGGGGCGGCGTCGGAGCGCTTCTGGCGCGGGCGCCTGTCTGGGTTGGAGGCGCCGACGCTGCTGGCGGCCAGCCTGCCCTGCCGGGCGCCGCAGGCGGGGCACGGCGTGGTGCGGCTGCGGCTGGACGGCGGTGCGGCGCGGCGGTTGCAGGCGTTCGCGCAGGCGCAGCGGGTGACGCTGAACACGCTGGTGCAGGGGGCGTGGGCGCTTCTTCTGCAACGCTACAGCGGGCAGGAGACGGTGGCGTTCGGCGCGACGGTGTCGGGCCGTCCGGCGGAGCTTGCCGGCGTCGAGGAGACGCTGGGGCTGTTCATCAACACGCTGCCGGTGGTGGAGCGCCCGCCGTCGGAGGAGCGGGTGGGGGAGTGGCTGCGCGGATTGCAGCGGCGGAACCTGGAGATGCGCGAGCATGAGCATACGCCGCTGCACGAGGTGCAGCGCTGGGCCGGCTCCAGCCTCGGCACCAGCGGCGGCGCGCGGGCGCTGTTCGACAGCATCCTCGTCTTCGAGAACTATCCCGTCGACGAGGCCATCAAAAACCACAACGACCACACCATCGGATTCGGAGCCGCCGAGACCGTCGACGACACCCATTACGCCATGACCCTGACGGTGCGGGCCGGGGAAGAACTGGATCTGGCCTTCGGTTACCGGCGCGAGCAGTTGGACTCCGGCCGGGTGGAGGAGCTGTCCCGGCTCTTCGGTGCCCTGCTGGAGCGCATGGCGTCGAATGCCGAGGCTTTCGTCGGGGCATTGGATCTGCTGGAGGGCGACCACCGCCGCCGCCAGGTGCTGGCGGACTGGAGCGGACAGGATGAGCCGGGCCCGCCGCCTCCTTCAACCCCGCGCCTCCATCAGCTGATCGAAACCCAGGTCCGCCGCAAGCCGGAGGCGACAGCCCTGGTTCATCCAGGCGGTACCCTGAGCTATCGCGAACTGAACGCCCGCGCCAACCGTCTGGCCCGCCTCCTGCGCGCCGAGGGAATCGGGCCGGACGACCGGGTCGCCATCGCGCTTGAGCGCTCTCCCGAGCTGCTGGTCGCCATTCTTGCGGTTCTGAAGGCAGGCGCCACCTATCTGCCGCTCGATCCCAGCTACCCGCCGCAGCGTCTGGCATACATGCTGGAAGATGGCGGGGCCGCGCTGCTGCTGACCTCGGAGCCGCTTCAGGGCGGCATGCCTGGGCCGGCCGGTCTGCCGACGGTCCGCCTGGACGCCGACCGGGACCGTCTGGCGGCGTTCGCCGACGACGATCTGCCGCCGGCCGGCGCCCCCGACAACCTGATCTACCTGATCTACACCTCCGGCTCCACCGGCCAGCCCAAGGGGGCCGGGGTGACGCAGGCCGGGTTCGTGAACCTGATGCGATGGTATTGCGACCATGTCGGCTTCGATGCCGGCAGCCGCCTGCTGCTGATGAGTTCGCACGCCTTCGACCTGACGCAGAAGAACCTGTTCGCACCGCTCCTGGTCGGTGGACAACTGCACATGGCAGGCGAAGGCTATGATCCGCAACTGTTGCTGGACTGGATCGCCCGGCACGGCATCACCGCGCTGAACGCCACTCCCAGCACCTTCCAGCCGCTGGTGGCGCTGGAACGGAACGGTGAGCTGAGGTCTCTGCGCGACGTGATCCTGGGCGGAGAGCCGATCCGCACCGATGCACTGCGTCCATGGCTGGAGAGGCGGCATGGGCCGAAGCCGCGCATCCACAACAGCTACGGCCCGACCGAATGCGCGGATGTCGTCGCTTTCCACCGCTGGGACGGCATCGCAGACGAAATCCCGACCGGCCGGCCGGTCCCCGGCCTGCGCCTCTACATACTGGACAGCTGCGGCAATCCGGTGCCGCCGGGGGTGGCGGGCGAGCTGCACATCGGCGGCATCGGGGTCGGGCGCGGCTATCACCGCCAGCCGGGCCTGACCGCCGACCGCTTCATCCCCGATCCCTTCGGTGTGCCGGGCGGGCGCCTCTACCGCAGCGGCGACCTTGCCCGTCACCGCGAGGACGGTGTGATCGAGTATCTCGGCCGCATCGACCAGCAGGTGAAGATCCGCGGCCTGCGCATCGAACTCGGCGAGATCGAGGCGGCATTGCAGGCGGATGCGGCGGTCCGGAATGCGGCGGTCGCCGCCGTCGCAGGACCGGGCGGCGGACAGCTCTGCGCCTACATCGTTCCCGTCGAGCAGGACGGCCGGCAAGGCGACGCTCTCTGGCCGTCGTTGCGCCGGCGGCTGGGCGAACGGCTGCCCGACCATATGGTCCCCACCCTCTGGGTCCGGCTGGACCGGCTGCCTCTGACGCCCAGCGGCAAGCTCGACCGCCGGGCTCTTCCTCAGCCCGAACCGAGGCAGCGGACCCATGTGCCGCCCGTCACGGATCTGGAGTGTCGGCTGGCTGCCCTGTGGGAAGACCTGCTGCGGGTGGAGCGCGTCGGTCTCGACGACGACTTCTTCGAGCTGGGCGGCCATTCGCTGCTTGCGGTGCAGCTGATCGCCCGTCTGCGCCGCGATTTCGGAATCGGCCTGTCGCCCGGACAGGTTTTCGGCAACGCCACCCTGCGGGCGCTGGCCGCCCATGTCGCCGAGCGTCCGGCGGCGCCGGATCCGGCCAAGCTGTCGCGGATGAGCGCGTTGATGGACATGCTGGAATCCGGTTGACCGGCCTGTTCCCGCAAGAAAAAGGGGGGCGTACCCGACCGGGTGCGCCCCCTTTTTACTGCCGCTTCCCGTACAGGTTCCGTCACAGCGCCGGCTGGCGATCCTCCACGACCTTGCCGGCGGTCAGCCGGAGCAGATGGTCGGCCACGTCGAAATAGCGGTCGTCATGGGAGATGACGATGATGGTCTTGCCCAGCGCCTTCAGGCTCGGCAGCAGTTCGGTGTAGAAGATCCGCCGGAAGGTCGGATCCTGATCGGCGGCCCATTCGTCGAACACCAGCACCGGCCGCTTCTCGGTCCAGGCCTGGAGAAGGGCCAGGCGCTTGCGTTGACCGGTGGACAGGTCGGTGGTGCTGAACACGCCGTCGACGACGCTGACCTTATGGGCGATCTCCAGCCGTTCCAGATAGGCCTGGGCATCGTCCGGCACGCTGTCGTTCGCCTGGATCAGGTCGTCGAACAGGAAATAGTCGGCGAAGATGGTGGTGAAGAGCTGGCGGTAATCGTCGCGCGTCTCCGGCGTCACCGGCCGGCCGTCCAGCAGGATCTGGCCTTCGTGAGGGGGGTAGAGGCCGAGCAGCATCTTGATCAGCGTGGTCTTGCCGCAGCCGTTCTCGCCGACGATGAACAGGATCTCGCCGCGGCCGACCCGCAGCGAGACGGGACCGAGCACGAAGGGCTCCACGCCGGGGCCGGCCGGCGGGTAGACGTAGCGGGCGTCGCGCAGCTCCAGCCGGTCGATGGTCGTGGGCGGGCCGCCCTCGTCCTTCATCAGCAGATGCGGCTCCGGCGAGGCGAATTCCGCCGACAGGTCAGCGATGCGGCGGAAGGCGACCTGGGCGCGGCTGACGATGGGCAGGGTGCCGATCAGATGTTCCAGCGGCCCCTTCATGTAGAGCAGGACCAGGATGAAGCCGCTCAGCGTCCCGCGGTCGGTGCTGGGCCACAGCGCTTCGACGCCGAGCGCCACCCCGATGACGATGAAGAACAGCGTCGACCCGAATCCCTTGGCGATGACGAAGAGGTTGATCGACCGGATCTGGATGTCGCAGATGCGGTCGATGGTGCCGCGCAGCGCTTCGCTCTGCAGCCGCAGCCGACGCGGACGGTTGATGCGCAGTTCCTTCGCCCCTTCCGCCAGCGAGCGGTAATGCTTCTGCAACTCGTCCTCGTGGGCGCGCGCCTCGTGGAAGCCTTCGATGCCGCGGAGGCGCGCCACATACTGCACGGCGCTGCCGATCAGGATGGCGGCGGCCGTCGCCAGGAACATCGGCCAGGACAGCACCGCCAGGTAGCACAGGCTGCCCAGCGTGACGCTGAGCGACACCGCCAGCGGCGCGAAGGCGAAGGCGAAGTCGCTGATGGTGTCGACGTCGTGGGTCAGCACGGGGATCAGGCGGTGGCCGCGGTAGCGTTCGAGCTGATCGATCGGCGCGGTCAGGATGCGGTCGCCCAGATCCCTGCGCAGCCGCGCGATGACCTTCTGCCCGATCCGGTTGGTGCCGATGTCGGAAAGGACCGAGCCCGCGAGCGCCATTGCGCACAGGCCGGCGAAGGCGAGCAGGATCCCAGGCCCCGGACTATCGCCTGCATGCAGGATGCGGTTGATGGTGGCCAGCAGGCCGGTCACGCTGAGCCCGCCCAGCACCCCCAGCAGGGTGGCGGCGGTCAGCATCGGCCAGAAGGGGCGAAGCAGCTGGAGCAGAGCGGCGAGGCTGGTGCGGGGTGGCGTCGGCATCGGGGTTCCTGCGGGACGGGAGCGAAGGCGGCCGGCACGAAGGCTCCGCCGTGGAGGCGGATGCGCGCGGCCGTCCTGACTTAGGACGAACGAGCAGGGCGAAACTGAAACCGTTATCCTCCGGAACCGCTTTTCCCGACTGCCGGCTTTCCCGACTGCCGGCTTTCCGGAACCGGCCCCCCGATCCGCGCCTGCTCCCCCACCCCCGTGCCCTTGCCTGCCACGGAAGGTCGCAGCCGTCGCCGCGGACATGGGGGTTTCTCTGCTCGATTACCTCGCGTAGAGTTCATCCTGTCCGGCTCGCCTTGCGATCCATCCCCTGCTTGTCCTATAGCTGCCGAACGCCTTCCGGAGCCGAGCGCGCCCGTATGCCTCCGTCTCATCCTTCCGACGACGACCGCGTGACCGAAGAGGCTGCGGACTGGTGCCTGCGCCTGCAATCGGCCGAGGTCAGCGACGCCGATCGCGACGCTTTCGAACGCTGGTGCCTGATGGACCCGCGCCATCTGGTGGAATTCGACGCGATGCGGGAGATCTGGGGCCTGTCCGCCAGTCTGCGCCCGCGGATGACCGCGGTTCCCGAGACGGCGGCGGCACACCCTGCACCGGGCCGCGGGCGGACAGCGCGGTCCGCCGCCGTCGGGGTTCCGTCGCGGCGGCGGCGCTGGGCGATGGCGGCCTGCATCGCGGCGACCCTGGCCGCCTGCTGGCCGGTGGGCTGGTCGTTCGGCGTGCTGCCCGGGCGTGTCGATGTCTTCCTCGGCGGCGGCCGGCACCGCATGGTCGAGTTGCCCGACGGTTCCACCGTGGACCTGAACGTCCACACCAACCTGTTCTATGCCCAGTTCCGCGACCGGCGCAGCGTCCTGATGGACCATGGCGAGGCCTATTTCGCGGTCGCGCACGATGCCGGACTGCCCTTCACCGTCTTCACCGCCGGTCATCGGGTCCGGGTGACGGGTACGAAGTTCAATGTCTGGGCCAATGACGGCGATCTCGCCGTGACGCTGGCAGAGGGGTCGGTCACCGTGAGCGCCGACGCGGCGTCAGGAGGAGAGCCTTTGCGGCTGACGCCCGGCATGCAGGGCCGCTTCGCCCGCGACAGCCGGTTCGGCAGCGTTGCGCACGTCGATCCGCTGCGGATCCTGTCCTGGCGCGAGGGCAGGCTGGTGTTCGACAACATCACGCTGGCCGAAGCGGTGCCCCTGCTGAACCCCTATCTGTCGCAGCCGCTGAGGCTGGCCGACCGCAAGGTGGGGGCGATGCGCATCGGCGGCGTGTATGACGTCGGCGATCTGGACCGCGTGGCGGCGTCCCTTCCGCGGGTGCTGCCGGTGACGCTCGCGTCCAAGGACGGCGAACTCCTCGTTTCGGCCCGCTGACCCCGGCCATCCGCGAGCACAGTCCGTTCACCGCCGCCGATTCCGAACCGGCGGGGTAAATCCGGCCGTCCCTGCTTCGTCACTACTGGAGACCGCGGTCGTGCCTGATGGCGCGCTGCGCACAGTCTGGCCGCCCCGGTCGACCGTACCGGAAACCCCGGCGGCCGGATCAGCGTCAAGCCAGCCGGCGATGGGAAATTCCAGATGGTTGCTCAAGACTCCGTGGACCTGGTCCGCCGCTTCATCGGTCTGCCGGTGGAAAAGCGCAAGCTGTTCTGGCGCGCCATGCGCGACGAGGCCGTGGACCTTTCGCTGCTGCCGATCCCGGCGGACCTCGCCCCGGCCACGGAGGCGCCGCTGTCCCATGCGCAGCGCCGGATGTGGGCGCTGTGGAAGCTCGACCCCGACAGCGGGGCCAACAATATTTTCAGCGCGACGCGCCTCGCCGGGGATCTCGACCGCGACGCGCTGTCCCGCGCCTTCGAACTTCTGCTGGGCCGCCATGCCGCTCTGCGGACTGTGTTCCGCCAGGGCGACGGGGAACCGGTGCAGACCGTCCTCGACGATACCGAATTCCGGCTGGCGGTCGACGACCTGAGCCATCTGCCGGCCGACGGGCGCGAGCCTGCCGCACGCCGCCTGATCGAGGAGGAGGCGCAGGCACCCTTCGATCTGGAGGCCGGCCCGCTCCTGCGGGCGCGCCTCGTCCGGCTGGGGCAGCAGGACCATCGTCTCCTGGTGACGATGCACCACATCGCGTCGGATGGCTGGTCGATGGCCGTGCTGATCCGGGAGTTCGCGGAGCTGTACCGTGCCATCCGCCGGGACGGAAGGATCGATCTGCCGCAATCTCCGATCCGCTATGCCGATTACGCCCTGTGGCAGAGGAACATGCTGGAGGCGGGCGAGGCGGAGCGGCAACTCGCCTATTGGCTCGACCGTCTGGGGGGAGACCGGGCGCCGCTGGAATTGCCTGCCGACCGGCCGCGGCCGGCGCGGCAAAGCCACCGCGGCGGCATCCTGCGCTTCACGCTCGGTGCGGAACTGGCCGGGACGTTGCGCGCCTTCGCCCGCGAGACCGACGTCACGCTGTTCATGCTGCTGCTGACGGCCTTCACGATGCTGCTCCACCGCCACAGCGGGCAGGGAGATATCGCCATCGGCGTGCCGGTCGCCAACCGCAACCGTGCGGAGTGCGAGGGTGTGGTCGGCTTCTTCGTCAACACCCAGGTTCTGCGTCTGCGGATCGACGGGCGCGACCGCGTCGCCGACCTGCTCGATCGGGTCAGGGAAACGGCGCTGGGGGCGCAGGCGCACCAGGATCTTCCCTTCGAACATCTGCTGGAGGCGCTGAAGCTGGAGCGCAGCCTCAGCTACAACCCGCTGTTCCAGGTGATGTTCAACCACCAGCGCCGCGATGGCCGTGCCACCTCCGCGATGGATGGTCTGCGGGTGGAGCCGATGGCGCTCGACAGCGCCGTGGCCAGCTACGACCTGACCCTCGACACCGTGGAAGAAGAAGGCGGCGTGATCGAGGCTGCCTTCACCTACGCAACCGACCTCTACGACCATGTCAGGATCGACCGGTTGCGCTGCCATTTCGAGACGCTTCTGTGTGGTCTTGTGTCGGATGCCGGGCGTCGTGTCGGCGAGGTGCCGCTGCTGACCGGGCAGGAGCAGGCCCGCTTCGCCGCCTGGAACGCACCGGTCGCCGCCGAGGCCTTCGAGCCGGTGCATGTCCGCATCGCTGCCATGGCCGCCGCTCTCGGCGACCGGCCGGCGGTGGTGGACGGCGGTCTTGATGGCGTTCCGGGAGGCGTTCCGGGGAGCGGCACTCTCGGCTTCGCCGCGCTCGACCGCCGGGCCAACGCCCTGGCCTGCCGGCTGGCGTCGGCCGGCGTCGGGCCGGAGGTCCGCGTCGGCGTCGCCCTGCCGCGCGGACCCGCCATGATCGTCGCCCTGCTGGCGGTGCTCAAGGCCGGCGGCGCCTATGTCCCGCTGGATGCCGCCTATCCGCGCGARCGCCTCGCCTACCTGATCGGCGATGCCGGCATCGCCCTGCTGCTGACCGATGGCAGTCTGGCGGACCGGCTGCCGTTGCCGGACGGCCTGCCGAGCCTGCTGCTCGACGGCCTGCCGGCCGAGGAGGCCGASGCCGCACCGGCGGTGGCGGTGCTGCCCGGCAGCCTCGCCTACGTCATCTACACCTCCGGCTCCACCGGCCTGCCCAAGGGGGTCGCGGTGGCGCACGGCCCGCTCGCCATGCATTGCCGKGCCATCGGCGCGCTCTATGCCATGACCCCGCAGGACTGCGAGCTGCATTTCATGTCCTTCGCCTTCGACGGCGCGCATGAACGCTGGCTGACCGCGCTGACCCAYGGCAGCCGCCTGCTGGTCCGCGACGACAGCCTGTGGACGCCGGAGCAGACCTACGCGGCGATGCRGCGCCATGGCGTGACGGTGGCGGCGTTCCCGCCGGTCTACCTGCAGCAGCTGGCCGAGCATGCCGGGCGCGAGCGGGCGGAGCGGGGGACCGCCCCGCCGCCGGTGCGGGTCTACTGCTTCGGCGGCGACGCGGTGGGGGAGGCRGCCTTCGAGCTGGCCAGGGAGGCGCTGCAACCGGAGCACATCATCAACGGCTACGGCCCGACCGAGACGGTGGTGACGCCGCTGATCTGGAAGGCGGGCCGGCAGGACCGCTGCGGTGCCGCCTATGCACCGATCGGCCTGCGGGTGGGCGACCGCACCACCCATGTCCTGGACGGCGACCTGAACCCGGTAGCGCTTGGCGTGGTCGGAGAGCTTTATCTTGGCGGCGCGGGGTTGGCGCGGGGCTACCTGAACCGTCCCGGCCTGACGGCGGAGCGCTTCGTCGCCGACCCGTTCTCCAGCGRCGGCGGGCGGCTTTACCGCACCGGCGACCTCGTGCGCCAGCGCGGGGACGGGGTGATCGAGTATGTCGGGCGGATCGACCATCAGGTGAAGATCCGCGGCTTCCGCATCGAGCTTGGCGAGGTGGAGGCGCGGCTGCGGGCGCAGGAGGGCGTGCGCGAGGCGGCGGTGGTCGCCCGCGACGGCACGTCGGGCAAGCGTCTGGTCGGCTACGTCGTGCCGGTCGGTGCGGAGGCGGACGATTTCGTCGAGCGGCTGCGCTCCGGGCTGAAGGCGGCGTTGCCGGACTACATGGTTCCGKCYCACCTCGTGGTGCTGGAGCGGYTGCCGCTGACGCCCAACGGCAAGCTGGACCGCAAGGCGCTGCCCGAGCCGGAGCTGGCGTCGTCGTCCCGGGTTCCGCCGCGCAGCGCGGCCGAGCGCGCTTTGGCGGCGCTGTGGTGCGAGCTGCTGCGGCTGGAGAGCGTCGGCGTCACCGACAACTTCTTCGAACTGGGCGGAGACTCCATCCTCTCCATCCAGCTGGTGACCCGTGCACGGGCGCTGAAGCCGCTTGGGGTGTCCTTCAAGCTCCGTGACCTGATCCGCAAGCCGACCATCGCCGAACTGCTCGGTACGGCCGCGGAGACAACGGCCGCGAAGGGCGGACCGTCGCCGATCATGGCCCTGAACCGGCAGCTTGCCGGACAGCCGCCGCTGGTCTGCATCCATGCCGGCTTCGGCACGGTCTTCGATTATGAACCGCTGGCCCGTCGCCTCGACGGGCGGCGGAGCGTGCTGGCGATCCAGTCGCGCATGCTGCTCGATCCGGCATGGCGGGACCGTTCGCTGGAGGAGATGGCGCGAGACTATGTCGACCTGCTGCGGGCGCGGCAGCCGCAGGGACCCTATGACCTGCTCGGCTGGTCGCTGGGAGGAACGATTGCCGCGCTGATGGCGGCCGAGCTGGAGCGCCGGGGGCAGCGTGTGCGGCGCCTTGCCCTGCTCGACCCCTTCGTGCCATTGCCGGACATTGGCGAGTTTGGCGGCGAACTTGGGCTGGATGACTGGCGCGACGATCTTGCCGGCTTCCTTGCGGTGATGTTGCCGGGTGTGGCTGTCGGCCTTCCCGCGGCCGGGTCCGAAGACGCCGACGCGATCAGAAGCGTCATCTCCCAGGGGCTCGATGCTCCCCGGACCGGCGGCGCCGAAGGGCTGGGGACCGCGATGGGGGCGGAGGAGCTGACCCAGGCCTTCCTGACCGCCCGTCATCTGAAGCGGCTGTCCGTAGCCCTGCCTGCCTGCCTGCCGGTCGATGCCGCTGTGCAGGGCTGGTGGGTCGCCGGCCGCGACACCGACCGGCTGCGCCTGGAGACGCAGCTCGGCGGGCGCCCGCAGTCCTGGCGGACACTCGGCTGCGGACATTTCGAGGCGCCGCGCGACGAAGGCTTCCTGGCGGACATCGCCGAACATCTGGCCGGGCCGGCGGCGGAACCGCCCGACGCCCCTATCGACGCCCCTGCCGCCGACCTAGCGGATGCCGCGGAGTGAGCGCGCCCATTCCGACCGGGAGTAATGACCGATGCCTGTGAATCCCGATATTGCCGCCTTCCTCGCGCTCGCAGCGGGTGGACGCGAGGACGGCAGGATGAAGCCGATGCATGCCCTGTCGCCGGCGGAGGCCCGGCTCGCCTTCGAGCACACCTCCCGCATGATGGACCCCGGCGGCGAGCCGGTGGAGCGGGTGGAGGAGTTGTCCATCCCGGCCCGCGACGGTGCCGTGCTGCCGGCCCGTCTCTATTCCGCCGACCGGACGGCGATGCCGGCTCCGGTGCTGCTTTTCTTCCACGGCGGGGGCTATGTCGTCGGCAGCCTCGAGTCCCATGACGGGTTGTGCCGGGCGATTGCGTCGAAGAGCGGGATTGCGGTCCTGTCGGTGGGCTATCGGCTGGCTCCGGAGCATCGCTTTCCCACGGCTTTCGACGATGCGCTGGACGCGCTGGACTGGCTCGGCAGGGCAGGCGCGGCACTGGGGCTCGACGGCGGCCGTCTGGCGGTGGGGGGCGACAGCGTCGGCGGCAGTCTCGCAGCGGCGATCAGCCTGCGGGCCGCCGCGGATCCCGGCCTGCCGCGCCCGCGTCTGCAGGTGCTGATCTATCCGGTGACCGATGCCACGGCCGAAACCGATTCCCTATGCCGGTACGGGGAAGGGCATCTGCTGGAGCGGGCGACGCTGGAGTGGTTCTATCGTCATTATGCCGGTGAGGAGGCCGACCGGCGGGACGGCCGCTTCTCGCCGTTGTTGGCGGAGCTTTCACCCGGTGTCGCGGCCTCGCTGGCGCCGGCTCTGCTCGTGCTGGCCGAATGCGATCCGCTGGTCGATGAAGGGATCGCCTACGGGCACAAGCTGGCGGCGGCCGGTGCTCCCGTCGATGTACGGATCTATGCCGGGATGACCCACGATTTCCTGCGGATGGGGGCCCTGGTGGACGAGGCGGAGGAGGCGCAGGATCTGATCGCCGATGCGCTGCGCCGGCATTTGGCCAAGGCTGGCTGACGGTCGTCACCAGCTGTAGGACAGGGTGGCCAGAAGTGCCCGGCGGTTGCCGTAGAAAACGGAGTTCTCGTAGAATCCCGGCGAGAAATAGTGTCGGTCGAACAGGTTGGTCGCGGTCACGGTGAGGCCGGCGCCGTCGAGTGCCGGGCGGAGCCGTCCCAGATTGTAGCCGAGGCTGACATCGGCCAGCATGTAGGAGGGGACGCGCATGCTGTTCGCGGCATTGTAGGTCGCACCGACATAACGCATCCCGATGCCGGCGGTCAGACCGCCGGCCGCTCCATCGTCGATATGCCGATGCAGCCAGACCGCGGCGGCATGACGCGGTACCGAGGCCACCCGCTTTCCCGTCCTGTCGGTTCCGCCAGGGTAAGGCGTGTCGCGGGTGACCCGCGCGTCTGTGTAGCTGTAGGCCGCCGTCAGGTCGGTCGTGGCATCGAGCGCCGCCTTCGCCTCCAGCTCGACGCCGCGCGACCGCACCTCCCCGGTTTGGATGGAGTAGCCGGGATTGTCCGGGTCGGCGGCAGTGAGGTTGCGCTGAACGGCACGGAACAGGGACAGGGTGAAGAGACCGTCGAAGCCCTTCGGCCGGTAGCGCAGCCCGGCTTCCAGCTGTGTTCCCCGGCTCGGCGAGAAGGGGCGGCCCTGCACGTCGCTGTCGCTGTTCGGCTGGAAGGAGGTCGAGTGGCCGGCATAGGGCGTCAGGCCGCTTTCGAACCGGTAGGCCAGCCCGATACGCTTGGTGAAGGCCCGGTCGACCTGCGCCGTCTCCACCAGGGGACCATCGGACAGGCGGCCGACAGTCCCGGTGCGGCTCCAGTCCAACCGGCCACCGAGCGTCAGCCGCCAGTTGCCGGCGGCGATTTCGTCCTGGGCATAGAGGCCGGTCTGGCGGATGCGGTCGGTCAGGTCGCGGGCAAGCGTCGCGTCCCAGCCATAGGAGCCGCCATAGACCGGATCGAAGACGTCGAGCGCATCGGCCACCGTGCCGTTCCGCCGCGTCTCGTGTGCCCGGTAGCGGCCATGGTCGATTCCCGCCAGCAGGCTGTGGCGCAGCGGGCCGGTGGCGGTGCTGCCTTGCAGGTTGGTATCCGTCAGCAGCGTCGAACTGGTCTTGGGCCGGTCCTGCAACCCGAAGCGGTAGTAGCGGTCCGCTTCCAGCAGGCCCGACGACGCCCAGCTCGACAGATAGCCGACGCGGCTGCGGCTGTAGCGCAGGGTCTGATTCAGCATCCAGTCCCCGGTCAGGGCATGCCGGATGTCGTAGCCGGCCGACAGGCTGCGCGAACGGTAGGAACTCAGCCCGGGATAGCCGAGGAACAGGCTCGAGTCCAGGCGGCCGTATGGATTGTCCAGCACCGTTCCCGCTGCCGGGAAGCTCTGCTCCGCCCCCATCTTTCGGAAATCGAGATAGCTTGCGAGCAGCGTGATGTCGGTCTTCTCGCCAGCGGACCAGGACAGGGCGGGTGCGACATAGAGGCGGTCGTCCGGGGTGCGTTCGATCTGTGTGCCGCTTCGTCGTGACAGCATGGTCAGGCGATAGCGAAGCGTCCCCTCGGCGTCGATCCGGTCGCCGAGGTCGGCCGTGACCTGCCTCCGGTCATGGCTTCCGCCCTGCAACTGGAGCCGATGGAGCGGGGTGTCGGTCGGGCGCTTGCTGGTCAGGGCGATGGCTCCGCCGGGTGGCATGGCTCCATAGAGTGTGGAAGCCGGGCCTTTCAGCACCTCCACCCGTTCCACGCCGAAAGGCTCGTACTCCAGCCCGTAAGGGTTGTAGCCGCTGCGCAGCCCGTCGATCATCACGGATTCCGAGCTCTGGCGGAAACCGCGAACGAAGACGTCGATGGCACCCTGGCCGCCGGGGTAGTCGATGGGGCGGACCCCGGCGCTGTAGGAGAGGGCGGCATTGATGTCCTGGACGTCGCGCCGGTCCAGTTCTTCCCGCGTGACGATGGAAAGCCCTTGCGGCGATTCCTCGATGGGCGTTGCGGTCTTGCCGGCACTGCCGCCGTGGCTGGGGAGCCGCGCTGCTTGGCCTGCGGACGGCGGGCGGCCTTCCACCGTCAGGGCCGGAAGGAATCCGGGATTCTCCTGAAGCCGGCCGATCGTCACCATCCGCTCCCGCATCTCGAAGGCGAGGTCGGTTCCGCTCAGCAGGATGGAAAGGGCGTCCGCCGGGGCCATCCGCCCCGACAGCGCACGCGAACGGCGTTCGGCCAAAAGGTCGGGGTTGTAGAGAATCTGCAAGCCGGTCTGGCGGCCCAATCTGGTCAGCGCCTCCCGAAGGGGCAGGGCAGGGATCTCCAGCAGCATCTCCTGTGCTGCCGGCTCCTGTACTGCCGGCTGTCCGATGTCGGACGGAGCGGGAGCCAGGTCGATGGAGGTCGAAAGGGCAGGGGTGGGCAAGCCCAGCGACGCCGTCCAGACCGCCGTCCAACCGGCCGCGACCCGGCAGGCCGCCAGCCATCCGAGCGCAGGAGGCCGGTGGCCGGTACCCCGGCTTCGGGCGGTTGGGCGGAGCCCCGCGAGACGATCGGTCATCCAAAGCCCCTACAACGCACGCTGGAAACCGCACGGAGAAATTCTGCCGTTTCCTTGTTTGCAAATGATTGTCAGTTGCATTAGCCTGCGGCAGCTTGTCAAGCCAGAGGGATTGCAACCCCACCGTGGCTTCACTCTGCACAAGGAACTCTCCATGCGACAGGTCGGATCCGTCGAAAGCCAGACCCTGTGCGACGTCTTCACCACGCACCGGCGCTCGTTGATCGGAGTAGCCGAGCGGATCACCGGCTGTCGCCACCATGCCGAAGATGTTGTCCAGGATGCCTTTCTGAAGCTTCTGGGTGCGGAATCGACCAGTTCCATCCGGGCCAAGGCGGGCTACATGATGATGGTCGTCCGTAACTTGGCAATCGATCATTACCGCCGGAAGGGCATGGAGTCACGCTTGCTCGTGGCAGAGGAGGAAGGGCAGGCGGTAAGCACGCCGGAGGCGGCGTCGCCGGAAAGCATAAACGTGAACCGTCAACTTCTGCAGACGCTCGAATCCGCCCTGGCCGATCTGCCGGAGCGGACCCGCTATGCCTTCGAGATGCACCGGATCCACGGCCACAGCCAGAAGGACATCGCGGCCACCCTCGGTGTGTCGCCGACGCTGGTCAACTTCATGATTCGCGACGCGCTGATCCATTGCCGCAAGACGATGAAGCGAATCGACCCGTTGTCCTGAACGACGGCCCGGTGCCGCGTCCGCTGCCGCTCTTCGTCGGCGCTGTCCCTTCATCGATCGCCAAGAATACCAATAGGAGTGCAATCCGTCAGATGTCGAGACTGATGCTTCCGACCGGGCGGGAGCAGCAGGCGAGGATGTAGCCTTCGGCGATGTCGTCGTCGGAAATGCCGCCGCTGTGGACCATGTGGACCTCGCCGGACAGCTTCCGCACCTTGCAGGTGCCGCAGACGCCGAAGGTGCAGCCGGACGGGATGTTCAGGCCGGCATTTTTGGCGACATGCAGGATGGTGTCGGTCTCGTCGCAGCCGGCCGTCACGCCGGAGGCGCTGAACACCACCTCCGCCGCATGCGAGGGGTCGGGAACGAAATCGCCGGTCTCCAGCGTTTCGTCGGTGTCGAGGACCGGCGCGCTGAAGCTTTCCTGGAAATAGCGGGACATGTCGAAGCCGAGCGCGATCAGCATGTCGCGCACGCCCTTCATGAACGGCTCCGGCCCGCAGCAGTAGACGTGCCGGTCGAGATAGTCCGGGGCGATGGCGCCGAGCATGACCTGGTTCAGCCGGCCGCGATAACCGGTCCAGACATCGAACGGGTCGTCCTGCTCGACGATGAAGTGCAGCTTGATCGACGGCACGCGGGAGGCCATCAGCTCCAGCGTCCGGCGGCAGACCAGTTCGGCCGGGCGTTTGGCGCAGGTGACGAGGACGACGTCGATCCCGGTGCCGCGGTCGAACAGATAGGTGGTCATCGACACCGACGGGGTGACGCCGGAGCCTGCCGAGAGGAACAGGTACTTGTCGCGCGCATCGGGCAGCAGCGCGAAGCTGCCGGCCGGCCCCTTGGCGCGCAGCCGCATGCCGGGCCGCAGGGTGTCGAGCATCCAGCGGGTGCCGGCGCTGCCGGCCTGCGCCTTCACCGTCAGCGAAACCCCCATGGGACGCGACGGCGAGGACGAGATGGTGTAGGTCCGCCACACCGGCCCGCCGGGGACCGGCAGTTCCAGCGTCAGGAACTGGCCGGGCCGGTAGCCGAACCGGGCGCCGCTGGGCGCCACGAAGCTGACGGTCGCGGTGTCCGGCGCCTCCGGCACGACCGAACAGCACTCGAGCGGTTCGTCGTCCGTCCACAGCCCGGCATCTGCCGCCATGCCGATGTCTGAAAGCAGGGTCATGGGGGCTTACTCCGCGGCCACGGCGTCGTGCAGGGCGGGCACGCCGGTCAGGGTGGCGGCATACCAGTCCTGGAACTGGACGATGCCGGCCTCATGGTCGTTCGACAGCGGACCGGGCTCGTAGCTGGGGGACAGGATGCCGCGCTGGTTGTCCTCGACCACCGTCCTGTCCTCGGCATTGGTGGCGATCCACACCTCGGTCAGGCGGTTGAGATCGTAGTCCCGCCCTTCGACCGCGTCCTTGTGGACGAGCCATTTGGTCGTTACCTCCGTCTCGGTCGGGCCGAGCGGCGTGACCCGGAAGACAATCGCGTGGTCGCCGAGGAAATGGTTCCAGCTGGACGGGTAGAGGAATTTCAGCAGAGCCCCGGCATTCCTGAACGGGAAGCTGGAATTGGGCCTGGCGACCGCGGCCTTGCCGTCCATGGTGTAGCTCTCGGCGCTGCCGAGCAGCGGCATGCGGACGAAGCGCCAGAAGCCGTCCGCCGCCATGCGGAATTCGGACGGGGCGCCGACCGCCTCGCAGCGCTCGCGATGGGCGTCGAGCTCGCTGGCGAGGCCGTTGCCGCCGTTGCCGATCAGGCGCGCGTCCTCCGGGAAGGTCCGGCACAGGGCGGGGTGGTTGCCGGCGCAGTGGTAGCACTCGCGGTTGTTCTCCCAGACCAGCTTCCAGTTGCCCTTCTCGACGATGGTGCTCTGATGGGCGACCTTGGAGTTCACGAGGTCGTGCGGCGCCAGATAGCGGGCGGCCTCGACCGCGAACTCCTCGAAGGGCGGGGCGGTTTCGGCGAGGCAGATGTAGACCAGCCCGGCGACCTCGCGGCAGTGGACCGGCTTCAGCCCATGCTGCCTGCGGTCGAACTCCGGCCCCATGTCGCGCGCCCAGACGAGCGAGCCGTCGAGGCCGTAGGTCCACTGGTGGTACGGGCAGACGATCTTCGGCCGGGAGCCCTTCTCGCCCTTGCACAGCACCGAGCCGCGGTGGCGGCAGCTGTTGTGGAAGGCGCGGATCGCGCCGTCGTCGCCGCGCACGATGATGACCGTGTGATCGACGACGGTGTGGACGACATGGTTTCCGGCCTTCGGGATCTCGCAGGCCGGGATGGCGAAGAGCCAGCGCCTGTACCAGATGCGGTCCACATCCATCCGGAAGGCGGCGGGGTCGGTGTAGAGGTCCCGCGGGAGGGAATAGCCGGGGCGGCGGGCGGTCAGGAGGGCGAGGATGTCCGCATCATGCAACATGGTCGATGCTCCGGGAAGGACGGGGCCTGTCGGGTGATTTTGGATCGGGTGATTTCGGGCCGGTCGATTTTGGCCGAGCAGGGCCGTTGCCGGCGTCGATGCCGGGCATCGAAGGGCGGTTCGCGGCCTTGCGGGAGCGGGGTCGGGGACGGAACCGGCCGTTCCGTCATTCGCGTGCAGCTTAACGGATGATCGCGGACCGGGCTGACTGAAAAAAAATCGCCGGCCCTTCGAGAAAAACTCAAGCCGCCGGGGTGGTGTCGGTGGCTTCGGCGGCGGCCTGCCCGACGATCCAGTCCCGCAGCGTGCAGACGGCGTCGCCCATGGCGAGGTTGCGGTTCCAGGTGAGGTGATAGGCGCCGGGTGCGCGCAGCGTCAGGCCGGTCAGCGGGACCAGCGTGCCGGCCGCCACATGGTCGCGGACCAGCCGGTGCCAGCCGATGGCGATCCCCTGTCCGGCCTGACAGGCCTGGAGGGCGACGGCGAAGCTGCTGAAGCGCCGTCCCGGCAGCGGGGCATGGGGGATGTTGCCGCGCCGCAGGACCTCGTCCCATCCGGTCCAGTCGGGATCGACCCAGTCGACATGAAGGAGGGGCAGCGACGGCAGGTCGGCGGGGGCGATGTCCCGATGACGCTCGGCGAAAGCCGGGGAGGCCACCGGATAGATGGTCTCTTCGAAGAGCTGGACCGAGATTTCGTCCGGCCAGGCGCCCTGGCCGTACCGGATCCGCAGATCGACCTCCGCCCGGCGGAAGCCGTGGGCGTCGTCGGTGACGAGGTGGTTGACGCAGATGTCGGGAAAGCGCTGCCAGAAATCGCTCATCCGCGGCATCAGCCAGCATTTGGCGAACGCATCGGTGCAGGCGAGCGTCACCGGCCGCTGCGGTCGCCCGGCACGGATCGCGTCGAGGGTGTCGGCCGTCCGCCGGAACGAGTCCGCGAGGGTAGCGTAGAGCGTCTCGCCTTCGCCGGTGAGCGCCATGCCGGATTGGTTGCGGCCGAACAGCGGGATGCCGAGTTCCTCCTCCAGCCCCTTGATCTGGCGGCTGACCGCGCCGGGGGTGACGTTCAGCTCCTCCGCCGCACGCTTGATGCTGCGGTGGCGGGCTGCCGCTTCGAAGGTCGCAAGCGCCGTCAGGGAGGGCAACCGGTAGAATCGTGACGTCATCTGAAGCCGTTCCCAACCCTGCGGAGTGACGATGACACGGGACGCCCGGCGGCCTCGACTATCGCACAGGGCCGGCCACGGTTCAAACCGGGCACCGCTAAAACCAGACCATGGCGGATTCCTGCAAATCGCGTGGCCGGACCGTTCAAGACGATGATCCGGGGTGCCTACTAAAAAACTGCGCCGGGCATCGATCGACGATCCTGCCGGTCGATGGGAAAGCCCGCCCATCGGGACTTCGTGTCAGCGTCGAGGGGTGATCGCCGATGTCGCACGGTATGCAGTTTCTGGTGGCCGGCGATGACCATGACGAACCGGCCATGCCCGGTTACCGCATCCGGCTGGACGGGTTTTCCCTCGTCCTGAGCATCGGTGCCTATGAGCATGAAAGGAACCGGCAGCAGCGCGTGCAGATCGATCTGGAGATGACGGTCCATCAGGATTTGACGGTGACGGGAGACCGCCTGACCGAGGTGGTGTCCTACGACGGCCTTTTGGACCGCATCGAGGAGGCCACCCGCGGGCGCCACATCTGTCTTCTCGAAACACTGGCGCTTGAAATCGCGGAATTGTGCTTTGCCGATTTCCGCGTGCAGCGGGTGGCGGTCGGCGTCCGGAAGCCGGACATCTTCGACGGCCGGGCCGTGCCCAGCGTGCATGTCGAGATGGCGCGCCCTGGAGCACGGGCGATGACACGCCCGGAAAAGCGGTGTGGGAGACCGGCGACGGGATGACGGCCGGCGTCAGGCCAGCCGGTCCGGATCGGGGTACGGTCTGGAAGCGAGGGAGCAAGTCTTTGTCATGAAACGGAAAATTTCTTTCGACGCCCAGGGCGGGGCGGTTGAGTGCGCTGACCTTCCCGGTTTTGTATCTCAGCAAAATTCAAAATGTGTACACAGAAAATACAAAATCGCTTGCTGTGGATCGGTCAAAGGGCTAACATTCCGTTCATCAACTTTTTAAAGTCCGGCTCCGGCTTACCAAGCAAACCAGGAGTGGCAGTTGAAGAACGCGAAAACCAGCCTCTATGACGATCTGAAGCGCCAAATCCTGACGATGGAATTGGAGCCGGACGAGGATTTGGATGAAGTGGTCCTGAGTGAAAGCTATGGGCTTTCCCGGACACCGATCCGGGAGATTTTCCGCCGGCTTGCCGGCGAAGGATACATCGACATCCGGGAAAACAGAGGGGCGCGGGTCGCCCCGATGAATTACTCGACCTTGAGGAATTTCTTTCTGGCCGCGCCGATGATCTATGCCGCCATCGGCCGGCTGGCGGTCCAGAACCACAAGTCCAGGCAACTGTCGGATTTGGAAGCGACGCAGGAGCGTTTCCGGACCGCCAGCCAGCAGGGCGACACAATGTCGATGGTGATCGAAAACAACAGGTTCCACGAGATCATGGGCGAGATGTCGGGGAATGTTTATCTCCAGCCCAGCCTGAACAGACTTCTGATAGATCATGCCCGGATTGGCCAGACATTCTTCAATCCGCGGAACGACGATATGAAGAGTAAGATCGATCTGGCCGTAAATCAGCACGACAGATTCATTCAAGAAATTTCTGCTCGCAATGAGATTGGTGTTGTCAATTTGGTCTTCGAGCATTGGGAATTGTCCCGTGAGACCATGGAAATGTTTATTGCGCCGGAAGGAATGAAAGCGGACACGCCTTTTGAAAATACTTCTGCGCTCGCAATGGAGAAATAGCCGTGAGATTCGAAGGTATTTACACACCTGCCGTGACGCCTCTGGCCCCCGACGGCCAGATCGACAAGAAGGCCTTCGCCGCCATCCTGGAATACCTGATCGAATCCGGCGTTCACGGCATCATCATCGGCGGATCGACCGGTGAGTATTACGCGCACACGCCGCAGGAGCGTTTGGATCTGGCGGCTTATGCCAAGCAGGTGATCGGCGGGCGGTTGCCGCTGATCGTCGGCACCGGGGCGACGCGGACCGAAGACGCCATCGAATACGCCAAAGCCGCCAAGGCCATCGCCGCCGACGCCATTCTGGTGACGACGCCCCCTTACGCCTTGCCGACCGAGCAGGAAAACGCGCTGCACGCAATCGCCATCGACCGTGCCGCCGGGCTGCCGATCATGCTGTACAATTATCCCGGCCGCATGGGCGTTTCGATGGGCGAGGAGTATCTCGCCCGTGTCTCGCGGCTGAAGAACGTCGTGGCGATCAAGGAAAGCTCCGGCGAGATGGGGCGCGTCCATCTGCTGGCGCGGCAGTTCCCCCAGATCCAGATGTCCTGCGGCTGGGACGACCAGGCGCTCGAATTCTTCGCCTGGGGCGCGCGGAGCTGGGTGTGCGCCGGATCGAACTTCCTCCCCCGCGAACATGTGGCGCTCTATGAGGCGTGCGTCGTCGAGAAGAATTTCGACAAGGGCCGCCGGATCATGTCGGCGATGATGCCGCTGATGAATTTCCTCGACGGCGGCAAGTTCGTCCAGTCGATCAAATATGGCTGCGAACTCAACGGGTTCGAGGTCGGCTCGGTCAGGTCCCCGCTGCGTCCGCTGAACGCCGACGACAAGCGCGGGCTGCGCACGGTCGTCAACACCCTGAAACGCAGCATCGCGCAAGTTGCCCTGGAGGCCGAGTATGTCTGATCTGCTGTCTGCGGCCGATTACGCGGCGATTGCCGAAACCCTGTCCTTTCCGCAGAACGCCTTCGTCGACGGCCGGTTCCGTCCGGCGTCCTCCGGCAAGACCTTCAAGACCTTCAATCCCGCCACCGGCAAGCTACTGACCGAAGTGGCCGCCTGCGACGCCGCCGACGTGGATTATGCCGTCGCCAAGGCCAAGGAGGCATTCGACGACGGGCGCTGGCGCCAGCTGTCGCCCGGCGAACGCAAGGCCATCCTGCTGAAATTCGCCAAGCTGCTGGAGCGCAACAGCGCCGAGCTGGCGGTGATGGAAAGCCTCGACAGCGGCAAGCCGGTCAGCGAATGCCACACCGTCGATGTCCCGGACACCATCCACACGATCCGCTGGCATGCCGAGCTGATCGACAAGATCTACGACAACACCGCACCGGTCGCATCGAACGCGGTGGCGCTGGTCGTCCGCGAACCGATCGGTGTCGTCGGTCTGGTGCTGCCCTGGAACTTCCCGCTGCTGATGTTGGCGTGGAAGATCGGCCCGGCGCTGGCCGCCGGCTGCTCGCTGGTGGTGAAGCCGGCCGAGCAGACCTCGCTGACGGCGCTGCGGGTCGCCGAACTGGCGCATGAGGCCGGGATCCCGGCCGGCGTGCTGAACGTCGTCACCGGCACCGGCAAGGACGTCGGCGAGCCCATCGGCATGCATATGGACGTGGCGATGGTCAGCTTCACCGGCTCGACCGCCACCGGCCGGCGCTTCCTGCGCTATGCCGCCGACTCCAACCTGAAGCGCATCGTGCTGGAATGCGGCGGCAAGAACCCGGCGGTCGTGCTGGGCGACGTCGACAATCTCGACGCGGTGGCCGAACAGGTGGTCAACGGCGCCTTCTGGAACATGGGCGAGAACTGCTCGGCAACCTCGCGGCTGATCGTCCATGCGTCGGTCAAGGACGAGTTGCTGAAGCGGATCGCCTCCTGCATCGGCGAATGGCGGATGGGCGATCCGCTCGACCCGGCCAACCGCGTCGGCGCGCTGGTCAGCCCGGAGCATTTCAAGAAGGTCAAATCCTACATCGATCAGGTCGGCGCCGGCCGCGAAGCCGTCCTGGTCGGCGGGACGACGCAGGATGGCGTCTTCGTCGAGCCGACCGTGGTCGACAACGTCTCCGCCGAAAGCCGCCTGTTCCAGGAGGAGATCTTCGGGCCGGTGCTGTCGGTGACTGGCTTCAACACGCTGTCCGAGGCGATCTCGCTGGCCAACGACACGCCCTATGGGCTGGCGGCGTCGGTCTACACCGGCAACCTGCGCCATGCCTTCCTGCTGGCACGCGAAATCCGGGCGGGCGTGGTCACGGTGAACTGTTTCGGCGAGGGCGACGCCTCCACCCCGTTCGGCGGCTACAAGGAGTCCGGTTTCGGCGGGCGCGACAAGTCGATGTGGGCGCACGACCAGTATACCGAACTGAAGACCATCTGGATCGATCTGACCGACCGGTCCCCGGATACGATCCTGCAATGAGCGGGCCTGCAACGGCCGGACACATCGTCCGGCGCCTGCCCGCCGAAACCGGCGTTTCGGGATGGGAGGCGATCAGCAGCCGCGGCTTTCCGATGCGGGAACTCGACGGCGATCTCCGCGCCGACTGGCTGATCGTCGGCGCCGGCTTCGCCGGACTGTCGGCGGCGCGCCGGCTGGCCCAGCTTCGGCCGGGAGAGCGGGTGGTCGTCCTCGATGCGCAGGAGGTGGCGAAGGGCGCGGCCGGGCGCAATTCCGGCTTCATGATCGACGTGCCGCACAACCTGTCCTCCGGCGACTATTCGGTCGGCGACGCGGCCTCCACGACCCTGGAGATCGGGCAGAACCGCCTTGCCATCGCCTTCGCCGCCGAGGCCGCCGCCGAATACGGCATGGAGCCGACAACCTTCGACCCCTGCGGCAAGATCAACGCCGCCGCCAGCGAGCGCGGGCTGAAGGCCAACCGGAACTTCCGGGATTCGCTCCGGCGCATCGGCGAGCGGTACGAGGAGCTGGACGCGGACCAGATGCGGGACATCACCGGGTCCCGTTATTACCTGGGCGGCGTCTATACCCCCGGCGCCGTGCTGATCCAGCCGGCGGAATATATCCGGGCGCTGGCCACCGGGCTGCGGCCGACCACGGAGATCTACGAGAACTCGCCGGTGCGCGAACTGAAGCGGCGGGGCGGCGACTGGGTCGCCACCTCCAACCGCGGGACGGTGACGGCGCCGCGGGCGATCCTGGCGGTCAACGGACATATCCAGAGCTTCGGCCATTTCAGCGGCCGCCTGATGCACATCTTCACCTATGCGTCGATGACGGCGGCCTTCTCGCAGAACGAATACAGCCGCCAGATGAGCGGGGCGGAGCGCTGGGCGCTGCTTCCGGCCGATCCGATGGGGGCGACGGTGCGCAAGATCAGCGCCCATGGCCTGTCGCGCGTCGTCATCCGCACCCGCTTCACCTACGACCCCGGTCTGACGGTGTCCGAGGCGCGGGTCGCCGGCATCGCCGCGCAACAGCGGCGGTCGTTCGACGCCCGCTTCCCCGAACTCTCCGGCGTGCCGATGGAGTACAGCTGGGCCGGCGCGCTGTGCCTCAGCCGCAACCACGCGCCGGCCTTCGGCGAGATCGAGCCCGGCCTCTATTCCGCCTGCTGCGAAAACGGTCTCGGCACCGTCAAGAGCACGCTGGCGGGCATGATGGTCGCCGAACTGGCGACCGGCACCGGCAGCGACACCCTGGCGACGTATCGGAACCACCCGAAACCGAGCCTGATACCGCCCGAACCCCTGTCGTGGATCGGGATCAACTCCGTCATCCGGTGGCAGGAAATGCGCGCCGGGCGGGAAGCGTAAAGAAAAGCTTGTGACGGCGACGGGACCGCTCCCCCGCGCCCCAAAAGTGCAATCCGAAGCAAAATCAAAACTCGAACAGGAGGTCATCATGAAAGCGATCTGGAAAACCCTGTGCGCTGTGGCGATGGTCGGCATGTCGATCATGCCGGCCCAGGCGGCCGACAAGGCGATCAAGATGGGGACCCTCGGCTGGGAGGATCTGACCCCGATCACCGGCATCACCAAGAAGGTGCTGGAGGATGCCGGCTTCAGCGTGAAGGTGACCGAATTCTCGGAATGGGGCATCGCCTATGCCGCGCTGACCAAGGGCGACATCGAGGTGCTGGCTTCGCAGACCGACTATGTCGCCCAGGATTACTGGGACAAGAACAAGAACCGCCTGGAGAAGATCTCGCCCGTCTCGCACGGTCTCTATCAGGGCATCGCCGTTCCCAAATATGTCGCCGTCGACAGCCTGGACCAGCTGAACGCCAACGCCGACAAGTTCGGCAATAAGATTATCGGCATCGAACCCGGTTCGGGCCTGATGCGCGACGCCTCCAATGCGGTGAAGGCCTATGGCCTCAAGCTGCAGCTGGTCGAAGGCAGCACCTCGGCGATGACCGCCGCCCTGAAGTCCGCGTTCGACCGCAAGGAGCCGATCGCCGTGACGATCTGGGAGCCGTCCTGGATGGCCCAGAAGTTCGACATGAAGTATCTCGCCGACCCGAAGGCCGTGTTCCCGCCGCCGCAGGGCTATTACTGGATCGGTCGCAAGGGCTTCTCCGAACAGAACCCGCAGGCCCGTGAAGTGATGGCCAGCGTCTATGTCCCGCTCGCCGACATCACCGCCATCAACGGCGCCGTGAAGGACGGCAAGACGATGGACCAGGCCGTCAAGGAGTGGACCGACAGCCATGGCGACCTGATCAAGCGCTGGGGGAACATCAAGAAGTACTGATCTTCGAAATCCGCGGCGCCCTCCGGTTCGGCCGGTGGGTGTCGCGGGCCTGAACGTTATGCCGGATGCGGGCGTCAGCGCGGCATCTGTTGAGGAGGGTAGGGCGAGATGACGACCGTCAGCAGCAGCGAGGTCCTGATCGACTGTCAGTCTGTCTGGAAGGTTTTCGGCGACAATGCTCCCGCCGCCATCAAGGCGATTTCCGAACGCGGCCTGACCAAGACGGCGGTTCTTCAGGAGTTCAATTGCGTCGTCGGTGTTTCCGAGGCCAGCCTCCAGGTCAGGCGCGGCGAAATCTTCTGCATCATGGGCCTTTCGGGAAGCGGCAAGTCGACCCTGATCCGCCTTCTCAACCGGCTGATCATGCCGAGCCTGGGCAAGGTGATCGTCAAGGGCCGCGACATCGCGACCCTGAATGCGGCGGAACTCCGCCAGATGCGCGCCCGCCACATCGGCATGGTGTTCCAGAGCGTCGCCCTGCTGCCGCACCGCACGGTGCTGGAGAATGCGGCCTTCGGGCTGGAGGTGCAGGGCATCCCGGCGGCGGAGCGGAACCGCACGGCGGAGAAGGCGCTGGCCAAAGTCGGCCTGTCCGACTGGCTGAAGCGCTATCCCGGCGAGTTGTCCGGCGGCATGCAGCAGCGCGTCGGTCTGGCCCGCGCCATCGCCTCCGACCCCGAAATCATTCTGATGGACGAGCCGTTCAGCGCGCTCGATCCGCTGATCCGCCGGCAGTTGCAGGACGAGTTCCGCCAGCTGACCAAGGATCTGGGGAAGTCGGCGGTGTTCATCACCCATGACCTCGACGAGGCCATCCGCATCGGCGACCGGATCGCCATCATGAAGGACGGGCTGATCATCCAGGTCGGCACGGCGGAGGAGATCATCCTCAAGCCGGCCGATCCCTATGTCGCGCAGTTCGTCGCCGGCATCTCGCGCCTGCATCTGGTCAAGGCCCATTCGGTGATGATCCCGGTCGCGGAGTTCCAGCGGACCAGCCCGAACATCGACATCCTCTCGCTTCTGCGCACCAGTCCGGAAGCGGACATCGACGAGCTGATCACGCTCACCATGATGTCGGACCGCGATGCCGTGGCCGTGGTCGACGACGACGCCATCGTCGGCATCGTGACGACCCGCGGCCTGCTGCGCAGCGTGTCGGACGGCCACACGGCCGAGCTGGCTCCGGCCTGAGGCGGCGTGATCTCAACCATCTGGTAGGGGAGTTCCTGCGATGGAGGGGCTTGGTTTCGCCGGAGCGTTCGCCGGGGCATTCGACGACATCGTCGATTCCGGCCTCGGCTGGCTCGGCGACAATGCGGGTGCGCTGTTCGATTTCGTGCGGGCGGTGCTCGAAGGGTTCTACGGCGCGGTGTTCTGGGTTTTGAGCATCCCGCCTTTCTATGTGATCGCGGTCGCCTTCGCGCTGATCGGCTGGCGCGTCGTCGGCCTGCGCTTTGGCGTGCTGGCGGGGGCGGCGCTGGTCGGCTGCGCCCTGATGGGGCTGTGGCCGGAGACGATGAGCACGCTGGCGCTGGTCATCTCGTCGACCATCCTCGCCCTGCTCGTCGCCATTCCGGCGGGGGTGCTGACCGGCTTCGCGCCGAAGGTCGACCGCTCGCTGGAGCCGGTGCTCGATTTGGTGCAGACGCTGCCGCCCTACATCTATCTGCTGCCGGGGATCGCACTGCTCGGCTACGGCCCGGCCACAGCGCTGGCGGCGACCTTCGTCGTCGCGGTTCCGCCGGCCTTCCGGCTGACGGCGCTGGGGATCCGCCTGACGCCGAACGAGTTCCTCGAACTCGGCCAGTCGACCGGCATGACGAACTGGCAGATGTTCGCCAAGATCCGCCTGCCCTTCGCGGTGCCCAGCATCATGGCCGGCATCAACCAGAGCCTGATGATGGCCTTCGGCATGGTGGTGATCGCCGGCATCGTCGGGTCGGGCGGACTGGGCGAGACCATCTACAAGGCGGTCCGCACGCTCGACATCGCCAAGTCGATCGATGGCGCCATCGCCATCGTCATCCTGACCATCGTTCTGGATCGACTGACCCAAGGTGCGGCCCGGCTGGGGTCGCAGCCGGGATATGGAGGCGGAAAATGAACGGCAACGTCATCATTTCACCGGGCGCGTGGCTGGCACCGGCGGTCGACTGGTTGAACATGAATTTCCGGCCGCTCTTCGCCTTCATCGGCCTTGTCATCGAATCCACGCTGGGCGGCATCAACGCGCTGCTGCTGTCCATGCCGCCCTATGCGCTGGTCGCCCTGTCGGTGGTCTTCGCGCTGCTGCTCGCCAACCGCAGGATAGCGGTGCTGGTCGCCGCCGCCATGGGCTTCTGCTACATCGCCGGGCTGTGGCAGGCGACCGTCCAGACGGTGACGCTGGTCACCATCTCCGTCGTCATCTCGGTCGCCATCGCCTTTCCCCTGGGCGTCGTCGCCTCGCGGGTCAGGATGGTGGAGGCGGGATTGCGCCCGCTGCTGGACGTGATGCAGACGGTGCCGCCCTGGGTCTATCTGATCCCCGCCGTCATCGTCTTCAGCCTGGGCAGCGTGCCGGCGATTATCGCGACGGTCATCTACGGCGTTCCGCCGATGCTGCGGCTGACCACCCTGGCCTTCAAGCAGGTGCCGAAGGATCTGCTGGAGCTTGGGCAGGCCATCGGTGCGACGCGGCAGGCCATCCTGTTCAAGATCGAGTTGCCGGCCGCGATGCCGACGCTTCTGGTCGGGCTCAACCAATGCATCCTGCTGTCGCTGGCGATGGTGGTGCTCGCCGGGCTGGTCGGTGCCGGCGGCCTGGGTGCGGAGGTGACGCGGGGGTTGACGCGGATGGAGATGGGGGTCGGCTTGCGGGCCGGTCTGGCCATCGTCGCCGTCGCCATCGTGCTCGACCGGCTGTCGCGCGGCGCCATCCTGCGGTATCGCACGGCGAAGGCCGGCTGAGCGGGTCCATCTCACGCAAGGATGCCGAACCATGACTGCCGAAACGCTGCATCGGCCGGTGTCCAGCGGCCAGTTCGTCGTCCGCCGGCAGTGCGACCGCACATGGAAGGCGCCGCGTCCCCGCCTGTCGGTCGGCTTCCTGCTGACCCGCAATTTCACCCTGACGGCGCTGTCGAGCTTCATGGACATGCTGCGGCTGGCCGCGGACGACGGCGACAGCAGCCGGCAGCGTCATTGCCGCTGGACCGTCATGGGGCTAGGCCGCGAGCCTGTCCGGTCGAGCTGCGGGCTGGACATCGCGCCATGGGACGACCTGCGCGACGTGCAGGAGTTCGACTATCTGGTCGTCGTCGGCGGGCTTCTCGACGACGGTCCGCAGCTGGACCCGACGACGCAGGCCTATCTGCGCGAAGCCGTCCGGAAGGACGTCAGGCTGATCGGCGTCTGCACCGGCGTGTTCGCGCTGGTCGAGGCCGGCCTGATGGAGGGACGGCGCTGCTGTGTCAGCTGGTACCATCACCGCGATTTCGCGGCGAAGTTTCCCAATCATCCCTTCACCGCCGACGAACTGTTCGTTGTCGGGCGCGACCGCATCACCTGTGCCGGCGGAACGGCGGCTGCCGATGTCGCCGCCTATCTGATCGAGCGGCACATCGGTGCCGCCGCTGCGCGCAAGGCGCTGCATATCCTCCAGAACGACAGGGCCCGACCGCCCGACCAGGCACAGCCCCAACCTCAGCCGCTCGGCCCCGCGGCGGCGGATCCTTCGGCGATCGCCGATGAGCGCATCCGGCGCGCGACGCTGCTGATGGAGCAGAATCTCAGCGTTCCGCTGTCGCTCGATGAGCTTGCCCAACGGGTGCAGGTGAGCACGCGTCAGTTCATCCGCCTGTTCCGCATGCACACCGGCGCCTCGCCGCTCAGCTATTACCGCCAGCTGCGGCTGAACTATGCGCGATGGATGCTGACGCACAGCGACGAGTCCATCACCCAGATCGCGCTGGAGGCGGGCTTTTCCGACTGCGCCCATCTGTCCCGGCAGTTCCGCACCGTTTTCGGCATCCCGCCATCCTCGCTTCGGTGAGGGATCGGGGCACGGCCCTGACAGTGCCGACGGCCGGTTCTGGTCGGGCGAATTCTTTCCCTGGAGCACAGGCATGAAACGCACGTTCTTCTGCATCGATTCCCATGCATGCGGGAATCCGGTCCGCGTCGTCGCCGGTGGCGGGCCGATTCTTCCGCATCTGCCGATTTCCGAGCGCCGGGAGATCTTCCTGCGCGACCATGACTGGATCCGCAAGGCGCTGATGTTCGAGCCGCGCGGGCACGATATCATGTCCGGTGCGATCATCTATCCGCCATACCGGCAGGATTGCGACGCCGCGGTGCTGTTCATCGAGGTCAGCGGCTGTCTTCCCATGTGCGGTGCCGGAACGATCGGCCTGTGCACGGTCCTGCTGGAGGAGGGGCTGGTCACGCCCCAGGTTCCGGGGAAGCTGTCGCTGGAGACGCCGGCCGGCAGGGTCGTCGTCGACTATGAGCGGAAGGACGGCCTTGTGGACAGCGTCCGCCTGTTCAACGTCCCCAGCTATCTGCACAGTGCCGATGTGGAGGTCGATGTTCCCGGCGTCGGGCGGCTGACCGTCGATATCTCCTATGGCGGCAATTACTACGCCGTCGTCGAACCGCAGGAGAACTGGGCCGGGCTGCACGACATGGGCGCCGGGGAGATCGTCGCTCTAAGCCAGCGGCTGCGCGCGGCGCTTTCCACCGTCAGCAATCCGGTCCATCCGCTGGAGCCGGCGATCTCGGGCGTGCATCATGTGATCTGGTGCGACCGGTCCGAGAGCGGGGATGCCGACGGCTGCGGCGCCGTCTTCTATGGCGACAAGGCCATCGACCGTTCGCCCGGCGGGACGGGAACCTCGGCCAGACTGGCCCAGCTTTTTGGGAAAGGACGGCTGAAGGTCGGCGACCGTTTCCGCAACGGAAGTCTGATCGGCACGGTCTTCGATGGGCGGATCGAGGCGTCCTGCAAGGTCGGCCCCTATGACGGCATTCTGCCGAGCATCGGCGGCTGGGCGCGGATCATTGGGCACAACACGATATTCGTGGATGATCGGGATCCGTTGGCTCACGGGTTTCAGATCCGGTGAGGACTGTGAGACCGGTCGCCGGTTGATCGCTTATCAACTTTACGGCGCGGAGCGCAGGTTCGGGAGAGGCCAAATCCCGCCCTGCAACCACCGACACTTGACGCCCCGGTTCGAAAGAGCCGGGGCGTCGTGCGTCTGGGTTGTGCGCATCGGAGACCCGCCGAGCGGGTCGGCGCCCAGCGCCGTCAAACCGCGGTTCGGCGGACCACGAGTTCGGGCAGGACGAGATCGACCTCGCGGTTCGGCGGACTCCCCTTGCCGACGCGCTCGATCATCGCCATCAGCCGGCCGACCTGGCTGTCAAGGTTCGGGCGCAGGCTGCTCAGGCCGAAGGCCGGCCAGGAGGCCATGGGGATGTCGTCGAAGCCGAGGATCGCCACATCCTCCGGCACCCGCAGACGGAAGGTGGCGGCAGCCTGGAGGGCGCCCAGCGCGATGATGTCGTTGAAGCAGAACAGCGCGTCGGGGCGGTCCGAGCGGGCGAACAGCCGCGTTGCCGCGTTGTAGCCGCCTTCGAAACTGTTGTCCTCGGACTCCTCCTCCATGAAGGGCAGACCGGCATCCTCCAGCGCGGCGGCAAGCCCGGCCCGCCGCCGCCGGTTGGCGTCGGTCTGCGCCGTCTTGGTGACGTAGGCGATGCGGCGCCGGCCGGACTGCACCAGAAAGCGGCCGCCCATCAGCCCGCCGAGCCGGTTGTCGCAGGCCACCCCGCCAAGCCCCTCGATCTGCCGGCCGAACTGGAACACCGGGGTGTCGAGCGCACGGAGCCGGTCGACGACATGGTCCGACACGGTTCCGCCCATCACCACGATGGCATCCACCTGATAATCGAGCGCATGCATGGTCGAACTGGTCAGATCGTGCTGCCGCGTCTCCGGGATGACCAGGGCGCGCCTGTCGGCCTCCGCGATGGCCACCAGCAGCTTCTTCAGCACCAGATCGGTGTGCGGATTCTCCAGTTCGGCCAGCAGCAGGGCGACGAGGCCGGTGTTCTGGCCGGTCAGCGAGCGGGCGATGACGTTGGGGCGGTATCCCAGCGCTTCCGAGGCCGCCATGATGCGCTTGCGCGTCTCTTCCGACACCAGCCCATCGCCGAAACAGCGGGAAACCGCCGAGCGTGAAACGCCCGCCATATCGGCCACCTGCTGGGCGGTCACCCGCGACTTCATTGACGACACTGGGGTTCCGTCCCTTGCCCGTATCCGGATCGTTGCCAAGGGATACTGAGGGCGAACCCGGACGATCGCAAGCGCTATGCGCCGCCCGGAAATTTCACTGAACGCCGCTTCGTTATGCACGCGCGTGCAGTGCTGGGAATATTTGAGACGATGGCGGTGGGAGCGGAGTTTTGGTCCTTATGTGGGGGCCGTTTGATCGGTCCCGCTGGGGAGACGGCGCCAATATCGCCATTTTTGGCCCTTTCCTGGTTGACGCGCCCACCGCCAGCCTTCGGCATGATTCCGAAGGGGCATGCCTGTCTGGGGATTGACAGTTGTTCGCATCTCAAATAGCGTGACGTACGAATGAACGCGCGTGCATAAACAATTCAAAGCGGCGGGCCATGCCGACATCGCCGAAAGAAGCCGTCCGTTTCCTTGAAGGGAGGAACTTCATGCATTGCAAAACACGACGCCCGGCCACGGCCGCCGGCCGGAAGCGCCTGCGCTCGATATTGCTGGCGGTAACCGCGGCGGCGGGGCTGGCCGTCCTGGCCGGACCGTCGCCGGCCGCCGCGGCGGAGGTGGTCGTCTACTGCTCGGTCAACGAGGACTGGTGCCGCGAGGTGGTGACCTCCTTCGAGCGCAAGACCGGCATCAAGGCGCTGATGACCCGCAAGAGCGCGGGCGAGGTCTATGCACAGCTTCGGGCCGAGAAATCCAATCCGAAGGCCGACATCTGGTTCGGTGGCTCGGGCGATCCCCACCTGCAGGCGGCGGAAGAGGGGCTGACGGAGCCGTACAAGTCACCGGAACTCGACGGGCTCTATGGCTGGGCGATCCGCCAGGCGGAAATCTCCGGTTACCGCACGGTCGGCATCTACATGGGCGCGCTCGGCTTCGGCTATAACAAGGACCTGCTGGCCAAGCGCAAGATCGCGGCCCCCGCCTGCTGGTCCGATCTGGTCAAGCCCGATTTCCGGGACGAAATCCAGATCGCCGATCCCAATTCGTCCGGCACCGCCTACACCATGCTGGCGACGATGGTGCAGTTGATGGGCGAGGATGCGGCCTTCGATTACCTGAAGAAGCTGCATCGCAACGTCAACCAGTACACCAAATCCGGCGCCGCTCCGGCGAAGTCGGCGGCGCAGGGCGAAACCATGCTGGGCATCGCGTTCCAGCACGACCTGCTGGTGGAGGCGATTGCCGGTGCCCCGGTCGCCATCGTCGCCCCCTGCGAGGGCACAGGCTACGAGATCGGCTCGATGAGCCTCGTCAAGGGCGCGCGCAACCCCGACACCGCCAAGATCTTCTACGATTGGGCGCTGACGCCCGAGGTGCAGGCACTGGGCGCCAAGGCCAGGAATTTCCAGATTCCCAGCAACAGTGGTGCCCAGATCCCGCCGGAATCGCCGCGCGTCGACCGGATGAAGCTGATTTCCTACGACTTCGCGCGCTACGGCTCGAGCGCGGAACGCACCCGCCTGCTCGCCAAGTGGGATCACGAGGTCAAGTCCCTGTCCAGATAGGTCCCGCGATCATGAAACGACATCTCGGTTTCTGGCTGGCCGCCGGCTGGGCGGCGGTGCTTGTCCTGCCCTGGCATATCGGCGGCGTCTGGCCGGTCTTCTGGCCGGCCGGTCCGCAGAGCGGCCCTGCCGCCGGCGACGGCATGCCGGCGCTGATCCAGGGTCTGCTGCTGGGACGGCCGTGGCTGCTGGCGTCGGTCCTGCCGCTGCTGGCGGCGCTGGCCGGCTTGCGGGCGAAGGACCGGGCGACCAGCGGGGCGGACGGACGGGCGCGGTCGGCGTGGCTGACCGCCGCCGGGGCCGGCGGGCTCGGCTGGCTGCTGGTGGAAAGCATCGCCGTCACCCAGCCGGGCCTGGGGCTTGGCGCCGCCGCCTATGCGGTGGTCTGCCTCGTGCTGGGCGCCCATGGGCTGGCGCTGCGCGGCTGGTGCAAAGGCGATGTCTTCATCGTCGCCTCCATCGGGCTGGTGCTGGGCTCGATCCTGGTCTTCGTCGGTTTCCCGGTGGTCACCATCCTGCTGTCGGCGGTCCAGGACAACGATGGCCGGCTGACGGTCGTGGGCCTGTTCGACAAGCTGACCGACAGCGGCATCTGGGGCCTCGGCTGCGTGCTGGGCACCGGCAGCACATGCGGGGTGGCGTGGAACACGCTGGCCCTGGCGGGCGTGGTCGGGGTGCTGACCACCGGCACGGGGCTGGCCTTCGCGCTGATCGCGGTGCGCACCGGCTTCCGCTTCAAGGCGGCCTTGCGGCTGGCCTCGATCCTGCCGGTGATCACGCCGCCCTTCGTCATCGGGCTCGCCATCATCCTGCTGTTCGGCCGTGCCGGCGTGGTGACCGATCTGCTGTCCACCCTGTTCGACATTCCCCGCTCGCGCTGGATTTACGGCATGCCGGGGGTGGCGATGGCGCAGATCCTCGCCTTCACGCCGATTTCCTTCCTGGTGCTGGTCGGCGTGCTGCAAGGGGTGAGCCCGACGCTGGAGGAGGCGTCGCAGACCCTGCGCGCCACCCCGTGGATCACCTTCCGCACGGTGACGCTGCCGCTGATCCGTCCCGGCCTCGCCAACGCCTTCCTGATCTCCTTCATCGAAAGCCTGGCGGACTTCGGCAACCCGCTGGTGCTCGGCGGCAATTTCGACGTGCTGTCGACCAAGATCTTCTATGCGGTGGTCGGTGCCGCCCATGACCAGGGCCGGGCCGCCGTGCTGGCGATCATCCTGCTGTCCTTCACCCTGTCGGCCTTCCTGGCGCAGCGACGGTGGCTCGGCCGCCGGTCTTACGCCACGGTGGCCGGCAAGGGCGATGCCGGCCTGCCCAGCCCGCTGCCGTCGGGGGTGCGGATCGCCGCATCGGCCGTCGCGGCGCTGTGGACGGGGCTGACCGTGCTGGTCTACGGCACCATCCTGGTCGGCGGCTTCCTGAAGAGCCTGGGGCGCGACAACACGCTGACGCTGATCCATTACCAGACCGCCTTCGGCATCGAAACCGGGCCGAACGGCTGGTGGTTCAGCGGGTCCGCCTGGGATTCGCTGTTCACGACGCTGGGCGTGTCGCTGGTCGCCATGCCGCTGACGGCGGCGCTCGGGCTGCTGACCGCCTATCTGCTGGTGCGCCAGTCCTTCCTCGGCCGCGGGGCGTTCGAGTTCCTGACGATGCTGAGCTTCGCCATCCCCGGCACGGTGATCGGCGTCAGCTACATCCTCGCCTTCAACACGCCGCCGCTGGAACTGACGGGGACCGGGCTGATCCTGATCATCGCCTTCGTCTTCCGCAACATGCCCGTCGGCATCCGCGCCGGCATCGCCACGCTGAGCCAGATCGACAAGAGCCTGGACGAGGCGTCGCTGACGCTGGGGGCGCGGTCCTTCACCACGCTGCGCCGGGTGATCCTGCCGCTGCTGCGCCCGGCCATCGTCACCGCCATGGTCTACAGCTTCGTCCGCGCCATCACCAGCGTCAGCGCGGTCATCTTCCTGGTGACGGCCAAATACAACCTCGCCACCGCCTACATCGTCGGCCGGGCCGAGGTCGGCGAATACGGCCTCGCCATTGCCTACTCCTCCGTCCTCATCGCGATCATGGTGGTGGCGCTGCTGGCGATCCAGCTGCTGGTCGGCGAACGCCGCCTGGGCCGCCGCACCGCCGCCTTGCCCGTCAGCACTTCAGCCTCGAAGGTCAACGCATGACCCTTATCCGGACCCCGTCCTCCGGGACGACGACCCTTGAGCCGGCGCCGGCCGTTGCCCCGGCCGCTGTCAGAGCCCGGCCGGCGGTGGAATTCCGCTCCGTCGTCAAGCGCTATGGCGCCTTCACCGCCGTGCATGAGCTGAATTTCTCCATCGAGGCCGGGACCCTGGTCACGCTGCTCGGACCGTCGGGCTGCGGCAAGACCACCACCCTGCGCATGATCGCCGGGCTGGAGCAGGCGTCGTCCGGCACCATCCTGATCGGCGGCGAGAACGTCACCGCCCGCTCCGCGGCGGAACGCGACGTCAGCATGGTGTTCCAGAGCTACGCCCTGTTTCCGCACATGACCATCCTCGACAATGTGGCCTATGGGCTGACGGTCGGCGGCATGGCCAAGCGCGCGGCGCTGGAGGCGGCACGCGACAAGCTAGCCCTGGTCGGTCTCGCCGGGCTGGAGGGCCGCCTGCCCAGCGAATTGTCGGGCGGCCAGCAGCAGCGCGTTGCCGTGGCCCGCGCCATCGTGCTGGAGCCGCGCGTCCTGCTGTTCGACGAGCCGCTGTCGAACCTGGACGCCAAGATGCGCCGGCAGGTGCGGGAGGACATCCGGCAACTCCAGCAGACGCTGAAGCTGACCGTGGTCTATGTCACGCACGACCAGGAGGAGGCGCTGGCGGTGTCCGACCGCATCATCGTGATGGCCGGCGGCAGGATCGCCCAGGACGGCACGCCGCGCGACCTCTACCAGCGGCCGGCCAGCCGGTTCATCGCCGATTTCATCGGCGACGCCAACATCGTTCCGGCGCTTCTGGAGGGGCGGGACGGTGCGCTGGGCCGGGTGAGAGTGGGGATGGCGACACTGACATTGCCGCACCGCGATCTGGCCGACGGGCCGGTCGAACTGGCGGTGCGCCCCAACGCGATCCGCCTCACGCCGGGCCAGGATGCGGGCGCCGATGCGGCGGGCGCCGATGCATCCGGCGGCCTGCCGGGCCGGGTGCATTTCGCGGCCTATCTCGGCGACCACATGGAATATGAGGTGGCCGTGGCGCTGGGCGGACGCGAGGTCATGCTGTTCGCGCGCACCCCGGATGTCGATGCGCCGCTGTCCGTCGGCGATGCCGTCAGCGTCGGCTTCGCGCCGCGCGGCGTCACCATCGTTCCGCCCTGATCCGTCCGCACCGACCCCTTTTTCCCCACGACATCCCGGGCCGGCGCTGCCGGCTGCCGGCGGAGCTTTCCTGTCATGACCGATTTCGACGACCGCCTGCGTTTCGCCATCGACCTCGCCACCGAGGCGGGAGCCCTGGCGCGGTCCATGCGCCAAGGGCTGGGCGCGGTTGAGACCAAGAGCAGCATCGATTTCTGCACCGCGGCCGATCTTGCGGTGGAAGCGCTGGTGCGCCGGCGCCTCGACGAGGCTTTCGGCGACCCGGTGATCGGCGAGGAGGCCGGCGGCGACCCGGCCGAACTGGTCTGGGTGGTCGACCCCATCGACGGCACGACCAACTACATCCACGGCACGGCCAACTGGTGCATCTCGCTGGCCCTGGTCCATCGGGGTACCGTCGAGATCGGCGTGATCTATGCCCCCGACCTCGACCAGCTGTTCGTCGCCCGCCGCGGCCAGGGAGCGACCCTGAACGGCCGCCCGCTGCGCACCAGCGGCCTGCGCCATGGCGGCGGGGCGGTGGTCGAGGTCGGCTGGTCGGCGCGGCGCCCGCTGGCGCTCAGCCTCGACCTGATCACCCAGATGATCGCCGACGACATCGAATTCCGCCGCTGCGGATCGGGGGCGATGGGCCTCGCCAATGTCGCGGCCGGCATCAGCGACGGCTATGTCGAACTGCACATCAATGCCTGGGACGCGCTGGCCGGCCTGCTGCTGGTGCGCGAGGCGGGCGGCTGGACCAACGACTTCCTTGCCGGCGACGGGCTGCGGCTGGGCAACGTGGTCGTCGCCTGCACGGCCGAGCTGACCGGACGATTGCAGGCGCTGGGACCGCTGCGGGGCGTCGCCTGACGCGCTGCGGGACTTCGAGCATCCAAAAAAAACCGGTGGAGGAAGCAATGAAGCGAGCCAGGGTCCGGACATCCGCCCTGCTGGGTGCCGCTTTCGTCGTGGGTGGACTGCTGTCGGTATCGGCACCGGCAAGGGCCGCGGAGACCCGCGAGACCGTCGAGAAGGCGGTGATCTTCAGCCGTCACGGCGTTCGGCCTCCGACCGAAACCCACAAGATCGTTCCGCTTTCCACCAGGGACTGGCCGTCCTGGCCGGTGCCGGACGGGCATCTGACGCCGCATGGCCGCGAGGGAGCGGTGCTGATGGGCCAGTTCTACCGGTCGCGCTTCGTTGGAAACGGGCTATTGCCGGGCAGTGGCTGTCCGGCTGCCGGCGACGTCTTTGCCTGGGCCAACACCGACCAGCGCACCCGCGAGACCGGCAACGGCATTCTGGAGGGGCTGTTTCCCGGCTGCGGCCTGAAGGCGTCGTCGAAGCCGCCGCAGGGCGGACGCGACGTGCTGTTCGCGCCGATTGCGCAGGGACTGTCGCCGCTCGACCCCGCCAGCGCCAAGGCCGGCGTGCTGGAGGCGATGGGCGGTAGCATCGACGCCTACAAGGTCAAGCTGGCGCCGCTGTTCGCACGGCTCGACGCTGTGCTGCCGGGGCCGCGTCCGGAAACATGCCGGAAGGCGGGGCTGTCCGAAGGCTGTCACCTGATCGACTTGCCCTGGGCCATCGACCAGGGGAAGGACAAGGGGCGCAACATCGGGCTGGACGGCCCGCTCGATCTCGCCTCCACCATCGCCGAGACCTTCCGGCTGGAATATATGGAGGGCATGGCCGCCGATCGGGTCGGCTGGGGCAGGGTGGGGGCGGACGAGGTCCGCGACCTGATGGCCCTGCGCATGGCGAAGTACGACGTGATCGAACATGTGCCCTACATCGCCCGCCGTGGCGCCTCCTTCCTGTTGCAGCAGATCGTCGCGGCGATGAACGACGGCGCCGGTCCGCAAAGCTCCGGAGCGGAGAGTGCCGGCCCCCCACCGGCCAAGCTGACCCTGCTGGTGGGGCATGACACCAACATCGGCCATATGCGCGCGGTCATGCAGGTGGGCTGGGCGCTGGAGGGATCGCAGCCCAACGACTCCTCGCCGACCGGAGCGATGCTGTTCGAGCGTCTGAAGGACGGGGCCAGCGGCAAGCGCTATGTCCGGCTGTCCTTCGCCGCCCCCACCGCCGATCAGGTCCGCGGCCTGACGCCGCTGACCGGCGATGCCGGGCCGAGGGTGGCGGCGCTGGAACTTCCCGGCTGCACCGACAGGCTCGGACCCGGCACCTGCGAACTGTCGCAGTTCACCGCGCTGGTCAGCCAACGGCTGGACCCGACCGCGGTGGGGAAGCCGGACTACACCCAGTGATGGCGATGGCCGGGCCGGTTATGCCGGGTCTCCGGCCATCGCCGGTCCGCTCTGCCGGCGGACCAGCCGGTGGGGAAGCAGCACCTCCCCGACGCTGTTTCCCCCCCGCAGATCGCGCAGGCTGGCAACGACGGCGTCGCCGAACCGCTGGTAGGGGATCTTGACCGAGCTGAGCCAGGGGGCGATCCAGTCGTTGAGGTCGTTGTCGTCGATACCGACCGGGCGGCAGTCGTCCGGGATGCGCACGCCCTGCTCGCCGGCAGCGCGGAACAGACCGTAGGCCATCAGGTCGCTGGGGCAGAGGATGCCGTCGGGCCAGCCGCCGTCGGCGGTCAACCGCTTCGCGGCGGCATAGCCGCAATCGAGATGGTTGCCGCCCGGCCCGTCGCAGCGGCGGACCGCCAAGCCGGGCCGCCGCTCCTCCAACCGGTCGAGAAATCCCTCCACCCGTTCCCGGATGGTCGAGGACAAATCCGCCGGGTGGATGACCGCCGGGGCGCGCACGCCGCAGGCCAGCAGATGGTCGGCGGCGTCGGCGCCCGCCTGCCTGTTGTCGATCCCGATGAAGGGACCGCCGCCATAGGGATTGCGCCGGTTCACGAAGACGATCGGTTCGCGCCGGTCCAGCGATGCCTCCAGTTCGGGGCTGGCGACCGCGCTCACCACGATGAACCCTTCGGCGAAGCGTGACCGCATCGCGCGCAGATACTCGTCCTGCAGGTCGGGACGGTCGTGGGTGTCGCACAGGATCATCACATAGCCGGCAGCGCGCAGGGCCGCCTCCGTCGACGCGGCGATGGCGGCCATGGCCGGGTTGTCGAGATTGGGCGCCAGCATGGCGACCAGACGGCTGTCGCCCCCGCGCAGACTGCGGCCGACGGGGTTCGGGCGATAGCCGCGCTCCGCGATCAGACGCTGCACCTTCGCCACCGTCGCCGCCGATGCCCGCCCCAGATCGCCGTTGGCGATGCGCGAGACGGTGGAGACGGACACCCCCGCCTCGGCCGCGATGTCGGCCAGGGAGGTCTGTCCGGACATCTGGCCGGAGGCCTGTCCCGGTTCTCGCCGCCGATCGTTCATGGCCCCCTCCATTTGTGCATCGAACATTGCCGTTGACAGTTTAGGCAAACGTTTGCCATGTTCAAGGGAGAAGAGCGGAGCCGGTAAATTCCGGCCTGCGCCGAGCTGCCGGTTTTGGCAGGAAACAGGTCCGGACAGGGACCGACCGAGGGTCCGCAAGCGACCCCACAGGAGGAAACGCAATGAAGAAGGCAGCATGGATGGCCGGCTGTGCGCTGGCGTTGTCGATCCTCGGGGCCGCTGGCGCCCAGGCCGAAACCACGCTCCGCATCATGTGGTATTCGGACGGCAACGAGGGCGAGGTCATGAACGACCTGCTCCGCCGGTTCGAGGAGAAGAACAAGGACGTCAAGGTCGTCCTCGACCAGGTGCCCTTCAAGGCGATCAACGAGACGCTGCCGGTGCAGCTGGCCTCCGGCCAGGGACCGGATCTGGCCCGCATCACCGACATGGGCGGCCTCGCCCCCTACCTGCTGGACGTCCGCGCCCATGTGAAGGACGCCGCCTATTGGGAGCAGAATTACGGGCCGTTCCTGCAGTGGATGCGGGTGCCCGGCAACACCACCGCGATCCCCGGCTACATGACGCAGCTGACGGTGACCGGCCCCTTCGTCAACAAGACGCTGTTCGAACAGGCGGGCGTCGCCATGCCGGGCGCCAACGCGACCTGGGAGGATTGGGCCAAGGCGGCCAAGGCGGTCGCCGACAAGGTGCAGGCGCCGTTCCCGGTCGCCTTCGACCGCTCCGGCCACCGTTTCTTCGGCCTTGCCGTCTCGCAAGGGGCGCAGATGGCCGAGACCGGCGGCGAGCTGAAGCCGGTCGATGACGGGTTCAAGCGCGCCGCCAAGCTGGTCGTCGACTGGCACAAGTCCGGCGTGATGTCGAAGGAGCTGTGGGGGGCGGTGTCCGGCACCGCCTATCGCGGCGCCAACGAGGAATTCAAGAACGCCCAGGTCGTCTTCTATGAATCGGGATCCTGGCAGACCGCGCAGTTCGACAAGACCATCGGCGACGCCTTCGACTGGATCGCGGTGCCGACGCCCTGCGGCCCGGCCAACTGCTCCGGCATGCCCGGCGGTGCCGCACTCGTCGCGCTGAAGACCAGCAGCCATCCGGCCGAGGTCGGGCGCCTGCTCGACTATCTCGCCAGCGAGGAGGTCGCGGGCGAGTTCTATGCGCGCACGCTGTTCGTGCCCGGCCATATCGGCCTCGCCAAGAAGGGCATCGCCTACAAGTCGGCCTCGCCGCAGGCCGCAGCCGCGCTGAAGGTGTTCGGCGATGCGGTCGGCAAGCTCGATCCGGTCGCCTACCGCATCCAGGGCGACCCCAGCAGCCGCATCGTCTTCAACGCCGCCATCAGCCGCCTGGGACAGGTGGTGGTCGGCGAAACGAGCCTGGACGACGCCTATCAGCGGATCTCCGCCGACGTCGCCCAGCAGATCGCCGAGCGCAAGAAGAAGCAGTAACGCCGGGCCTTCCTCTCCCAACCCTTGGCTTCCGATCCGGACCCCAACCCTGGGCGGTGGAACATGACCGATACCATGAGATCGCACGGCGCCCCCGCGCGCGGTCCGTCCGCCGCCGCGGCTGCCGTCACCACGGGCAGCGCCAACGCCCTGATGCGGCTGACCGACCCGCCGATGCGGGCGGTGCAGCGCTTGATCGGCGCGGCGCGCATGCCCTATGTCTTCCTGCTGCCGAACCTTCTCTTCTTCGGGCTGTTCGTCTTCCTGCCCATCGGGATCAACATCGTCTTCTCGGTGACGGGCGGGACGGGGCTGTTCCCGTCGGAGCGGCCCTATGTCGGGGCGGAGCATTACGCCCGCCTGCTCGACTGCGGCTCCTATCTGGAAGCCGGGAGCTGCCGGGAGGATCTGTTCTGGCGCGGTGTGGGGAACACGCTGACCTTCACCGTCTTCCAGATGGTGGCGATGGTGCTGTTCTCGCTCGTCACCGCCCTGGTGCTGAACCGCCCCATCCGCGGCCGCGGCTTCTTCCGGGCGGTCTATTTCTTCCCCGTCCTGCTGTCGCCGGTCGTCGTCGCCCTGATCTGGAAATGGATCCTGCAGCGTGACGGCCTGCTCAACGCCGTGCTGACCACGGCGGGCGGCGAGAAGATCCTGTTCTTCGTCGATCCCGGCTGGGCGATGTTCTGGGCGGTCTTCGTTTCGGTGTGGGCCCATATGGGCTTCTACACGCTGATCCTGCTGGCCGGTCTCCAGGCCATCCCGCGCGACGTCTACGAGGCCGCCGAGATGGACGGCACCCGCCCCTGGCGCGTGTTCCACCGCATCACGCTGCCGCTGCTCTGGCCCAACCTGCTGGTCGTGCTGGTGCTGGTGCTGATCCGCTCGGTGCAGGTGTTCGACGAGGTGTTCGTGCTGACCGGCGGCGGTCCCGGCACGGCGACGATGATGGTCGTCCAGTACATCTACACCACCGCCTTCGCGAACCAGGTGCAGAACTTCGGTCTGGCCGGCGCGGCGTCGGTGCTGCTGGGCGCCGTGCTGTTCGTCCTGACCCTGATCCAGCTTTTCCTGACCCGGCGGAGGGCATCATGACCGGAAAACTTCGCCGCCTGCTCCTGGCGCGGCGTGGTGGCGCCTCCTGGCATTGGACCGACGTCGCCAGCTATGCCTATCTGGCGCTGGGCGTGCTGCTGATGTTCGGCCCGGTGCTCTGGCTGGCGCTGTCGTCCTTCAAGACGCCGGCGGCCCTGCTGGAATTCCCGCCGTCGCTGCTGCCGATGGCGCAGAGCGAGGTGTCGGTTCCGGGCTATCCGCAGGCGCTGCCGCTGTTCCAGGTGACGATGGAGGACGGTTCGGTCCGCGAGCTGGCGCAGGTCCGCCGCGTCGGCATCGTCGCCCAGATGGTCGATCCGGCAGCGCCCGGCCAGACCATCCGGGTGCCGGCCGACCGCCGGACGCCGGTGCGCCACATGGCGCTGGCGGTCGAGAACTACACCGACCCGCTGACCCAGTTCGATTTCCTGCGCTTCCTGCGCAACTCGCTGGTGGTGACGGTGGTGGCGACCGTCATCACGCTGATCATCAACTCGATGGCGGCCTACGCGCTCTCCGTCTACGAGTTCCGCGGCAAGTCGGTGGCGATGCTGGGGGTGATCGGCACGCTGATGATCCCCATCACCATCATCCTGGCGCCGGTCTATCTGGTGGTCACCAAGCTGGGTTTCGTCGACTCGCTGTGGGCGGTGATCCTGCCCGGCGCCGCCACCCCGACCGGCGTCTTCCTGCTGCGCCAGTACATGCTGACCATCCCGCGCGACCTGATCGAGGCGGCGCGGATGGACAAGGCGTCGGAATGGCGCATCTACGCCCGCATCGTCATGCCGCTGTCGATGCCGGCGCTGGCGGTCCTGGCGATCTTCTCGGTCATGTGGCGCTGGAACGAGTTCCTGTGGCCGCTGGCCGTCCTGACCAAGACCGAGGTCCACACGCTGCCCATCGCGCTGAACGCCTTCCAGGGCGAGTTGCAGACGCAGTGGCATTATCTGCTCGCCATGACCGTGGTGACCCTGCTGCCGGTGGCGCTCGTCTTCGCCTTCCTGCAGCGCTTCATCACCAGCGGCATCGCGAACACCGGCATGAAATGAGGGGGATGAAATAAATGGCCGGACTGGAGCTTCGCGGCATCCGCAAGGACTATGGCAGCACCGCCGTCCTGAAGGGCATCGACCTCAGCATCGCCGACGGCGAGTTCGTGGTCTTCGTCGGCCCGTCGGGCTGCGGGAAATCGACGCTGCTGCGCGTCATCGCCGGGCTGGAGACGGTCACGGCGGGCGACATCAGCATCGACGGGGTGGAGGTGACGCGGACCGCGGCGTCGGACCGCGGGCTGGCGATGGTGTTCCAATCCTACGCGCTCTATCCGCACATGACCGTCCACCAGAACATGAGCTTCGCGCTGGAGAACATGGGGATCGCCAAGGCGGAGATCGCGGCACGGGTCGACCGCGCCGCCCGCATGCTGCGGCTGACCGACTATCTGCAACGCAGGCCCGCCGCCCTGTCGGGCGGCCAGCGCCAGCGCGTCGCCATTGGCCGCGCCATCGTGCGCGATCCCAAGATCTTCCTGTTCGACGAGCCGCTGTCCAATCTCGACGCCGAACTGCGGGTGGCGACGCGCAAGGAACTGGCCGCGCTCCATGCCGAGATCGGCGGGACGATGATCTATGTCACGCACGATCAGGTCGAGGCGATGACGCTGGCCGACCGCATCGTCGTCCTGAACGGCGGGCGGATCGAGCAGATCGGCACGCCGCTGGAGCTTTACAACCGCCCGGCCAACCTCTTCGTCGCCGGCTTCATCGGCTCGCCGCGGATGAACCTGCTGCCGACGGAACTGGTGCGGGGCGAGGCGGCCGGTCCGGTGGCGACGCTCGGCATCCGGCCCGAGCATGTCGAACCCTGCCAGGAGGCCGAGGCCGACCTGACCGTGCGGATCGACCTCGTCGAACAGCTCGGCGGCGAGACCTTCCTGTACACCACCGGTCCCAACGACATCCCGCTGACCATCCGCTGCGACGGCCAGAGCCGCCTTGCCCGCGGCGACCTGCTGCCGGTGCGGCTGCGCCGCGACCATCTCCACCGTTTCGACGCCGCGGGCCTCGCCTGCCGTCCCGAACCCCTTCTCGCCCGGAGCCATTCATGAAGGCCCTGACCCGAGCCCGTTTCATTGGGCGCGACGGCATCTATGCCGTGTTCGAACTCGACCATGGCGTCGATCTGCGCATCGGTTTCGTCGAGGACGATGTCGGCCGCATCCTGATGCGGCGCGACGGGGCCTATCGCCTCGACCGCGGCTGGTCGGTGGCGCCCGGCGGTGCCGATCCGTCCTATGAGGGCCGGGACCGCGACGATCTGAGCGGCTTTGCCTGCCCGGCCGCCGATGTCGAGGAGGGCGAGGGGACGGTCACGCTGCGGGGGGCGAAGCTGCGCGCCGTCGTGACGCTGGAGCCCTTCGGCGTCGCCTGGTACCGGGCGGGGGAGGAGGTGCCCTTCCTGCAGGACCGCCGCACCCAGGCCTATTTCGTGTCGCGCAAGACCCATGCCTTCTCGCATTACGTCGAGCGCGGCGGGGACGAGCGGCATTACGGGCTGGGCGACAAGGCCGGTCCGCTGGACCGCACCGGCCGCCGCTTCCGCGTCGATGCGGTCGATCCCTGCGGCTTCGACGCCGAGCTGAGCGACCCGCTCTACAAGATGATTCCGTTCCTGATGGTCGCCGGGCCGACGGGGGCGCACGGGGTCTATTACGACAATCTCGCCACGGCCGAGATCGACGTCGGCGCCACCATCGACAATTACCACGGGCTGTTCCGTTCCTATCGCGCCGACGACGGCGACCTCGACGCCTATGTCTTCGCCGGCCCCGGCGTTCCGGATGTGGTGCGCGCCTTCTCGCGCCTGACCGGCGGCCATGCCTTCGGGCCGAAATGGACGCTGGGCTTCGCCACCACCTCGATGGCCATCGCCGACGCCGCCGATGCCGACGCCCGCATCGCCGATTTCGTAGACCGCTGCGCCGAGCACGCGATTCCCTGCGACAGTTTCCATTTCGGCTCCGGCTACACCATGATCGGCGGCCGGCGCTACGCCTTCCACTGGAACCACGACAAGTTCCCCGATCCGGCGGCGACGCTGGGTAAGCTGAACGCCGCCGGGCTGCACCCGGTCGCCAACCTGAAGCCCTGCCTGCTCGACGACCATCCCCGCCTGTCGGAGGTGACCGGGGTCGGCGGGCTGGTGACCGACGGCGAGACCGGCAAGCCGGCGGTGGCGCAGTTCTGGGATGGGCTCGGCTACCATCTCGACTTCACCAACCGACAAGCCCGCGACTGGTGGCGCAACGGGATCGAGACGGCGCTGCTGGCCCCCGGCATGGTGTCGGTGTGGAACGACAACAACGAGTACGAGATCTGGGACGAGGATGCCGTGGCGGCCGGCGACGGCCGTCCCTTCCCGCAGACGCTGGCGCGGCCGGCGCAGGCGCTGCTGATGACCAAGCTGGCCTACGACACGCAGGCCGCCTGGGCGCCGGACAAGCGGCCCTACACCATCACCCGCGGCGGCCCGGCCGGCCTGTGGCGTTACGGCCAGACCTGGTCGGGCGACAACGCCACCGCCTGGAAGACGCTGCGCTTCAACCTGACCCAGGGGCTCAACATGAGCCTGTCCGGCATGTTCGACATCGGGCATGACACCGGCGGCTTCCATGGGCCGAGCCCCGGGCCGGAGCTGCTCTGCCGCTTCGTCGAGTTCTGTTCCTTCTGGCCGCGCTTCATGATGAACAGCTGGAACAGCGACGGCATCACCACGCTGCCCTGGATGCATCCGGAGGTCATCGACCCGATCCGCGAGGCGATCCGCCTGCGCTATCGCCTGATGCCCTATCTCTACACGCGGATGTGGCGGGCGGCGGAGGCGGACGAGCCGGTGGTGCGCCCGCTGTTCTACGATTTCCCCGAAGATCCCGGCGCCGCGGCGACCGAGGACGCCTTCATGCTCGGCCCCGACCTGCTGGTGGCGCCGGTGCTGGAACCGGGGGCGGACAGCCGGTCGGTCCGGCTGCCGGAGAATCCCGGCGGCTGGTATGCTTTCCACGACGGCACGCACCATCCGGGCGGAGCCGTTGCGACGGTGGCGGCCCCGCTCGGCCGTGCGCCGCTGTTCGTCCGGTCCGGCGCCCTGCTGCCGCTGGGGGCCGCTGGACTGCGTGTCGATCCGGCGACGGACACGGAGCGCGAACTGGTTGCTTATGGCGACGTGCAGGGCGCCACGGCCCTGCTCTATGACGACAACGGCGACACCACCGGCTGGCGCGACGGCGCCGGGCTGGTGACCCGCATCACCGCGCTGCGCGAAGGGGATGCCGTGGTGGTCTCCGCCAAGGCGACCGGCGGCTACCAGCCGGCATGGCGCAGCCTGCGCCTGCGCAGCGTGGGCGGACCGCAGCTGCGGCCCGGCACGGTCGAGGGGGCCGCGCTGACGCTGGAGGCCTGAGCCTTCGCTTCGCCGGGGGCGGGGTGATGCCTTATACCAGTGCCGGAAAGTTCCGACCTGCGGTCGGCACTTTCCAGCCCCTCAGACGCCGGGCGGCCCGCGTCCGCGGGCCTTGGCTTCGCGGGCATGTGCCCGCGCGGCTGCCGTCGCGGCCGATACCAGGGTCAAAAGTCAAAACTTTCTGACCCTAGTATTACTGCCGGTTGCGGTATTCCACCGGCACCCAGCGGTAAGCGTCGCCGTCGCGCCGCAGCCGGCCGAGGCCCGGGAAGCTGAGGTGGGCGGCGGCGGTCAGCTGACCGCTGTCGGCCTCCTCGGCGAAGCGGTCCCGGCGCTGGGCGCGGGCGGCATCCTGGTCGATGTCGAAGGCGACGGTGGCGTCCGGATGCCGGAACTGTACCGGCCCGACATGGATGATGTCGCCCCAGAACTCGATGGTCTCGCCCCGGCTCGTCACCCGGTAGAAGGCATGTCCGGGGGTGTGGCCGGGGGTGGGGATCGCCGTGACTCCCGGCAGGATTTCCGACTTTTCGGTGAAGGGCTTCACCTTGCCGGCCTTGAGGTAGGGGCCGACCGTGGCGACCGCCTCGTCATGGAGGCGGGGCTGCAATCCCTTGGCGATGTTGTCGCGGTTGAGGAAGAAATCGAGATCGGGCTGGCCGACATGGACGGTGGCGTTCGCGAACACCATCCGCCCGTCCAGCGTCAGCCCGCCGGAATGATCGGTGTGGATGTGGGTGAGAAGGATGTCGGTCACCTGATCGGGCCGATAGCCGGCGGCGGCGAGGCTGAACGGAAGCTTGCCGCCATAGGGTCCGAACAGTTGGCCGGCGCCGGTATCGACCAGCAGCACGCGTGAGCCGGTGTCGATCAGGAAGGCGTTGATGGAGGTTTCCAGAGGATCGCGCTCGAACCGCTCGGCCAGCAGCGCGTCGATCCGGTCCGGCGGCAGTCCCTTGACCAGCGGCTTGATGCCGAGCGGCAGGGTGCCGTCGCTGAGTGCCGTGATGCGGAGGTCGCCGACGGTGAAGCGGTAGAGTCCGGCTTCGGACGGTTGGGCCGCCGATTGGGGAATGGCTTGGGAGGTATTCTGACCGGCGGGCTTGCCGGTGGCCGTGTCGGCGGCATGGCCCGTCGGAATGGCTGCGAACAGCAGGCCGGCGGCCAGCAGGAGCGTGTGCGGTTTCATTCTGCCTGTCCTTGGGAACGGTCCGGATATCGGGTGCTGCGGCGGTGGAGGTTTTCCGCCGCTGCGCATGCCCACCAGTTAGCACCGGGCGGCGGGCTTGATTACCCGTCAAGCTCGGGCAACATTGTGCCGGAAACCGATCCAATCGCCGGGTAGCCGATGCAGGACCTGAACGACACCATCGCCTTCGTCAAGGTCGTGGAGGAGGGCAGCTTCACCAAGGCCGCCCGGCGGTTGCGGCTGCCCAAGACGACGCTGAGCCGCAAGGTGCGCGATCTCGAACAGCGGCTCGGCATCCAGCTTTTGCACCGGACCACCCGCCGCATCGGGCTGACGGAGGCGGGAACGGTGTATTTCGAGCGCTGCCGCCGGATCGCCGAAGAGCTGGAGCAGGCGGAAAGCGCCGTTGCCCAGCTTCGCGACGCGCCGCGCGGCTGGCTGCGGATCACCACCCCGCCATCCTTCGGAATGACGGTCATCGCACCGCTGCTGCCCGACTTCCGCAGCCGTTATCCCGATGTCCGCATCGATCTGGTGCTGAGCCACGAGAACCTCGATCTGGTGGCGCGGGACATCGATCTGGCGATCCGGATGGGGGCGTTGCAGGACTCCAGCATGGCCGCCCGCAAGCTGGGCGTCCTGCACCGCCACGTCTATGCCGCACCGTCCTATTGTGCCGCCCATGGGCTGCCGGTCCATCCCGACGCGCTGATCCGTCATCTGACGCTGGCGAACATGACCGCCCGCCGTCCTTCGGGCTTCGGCTGGCGGCTGTTCCGCACCGATGGAGGCCAGCCCGGCGATGGGGTGGATGCGGTCATCGACCCGGTGATGTCGGCCGACGATCCGGAGATGCTGGTCCCGACGCTGCTGGCCGGCGGCGGGCTGGTGCTCGCCACCGACTTCGCCATGCGATCCTACCGGTCGGCCGGTCAGGTGCAGCGGGTGCTCGACGGCTGGAAGGGGGCGGATGTCGATCTGCACGCGGTTTTCCCCGGTGGGCGGATTCAGCCGCCGAAGGTGCGGTCCTTCTTGGATTTCCTGGCGACACGCATCGATCTCGGGAACGGTGCCGGCCAATGGAGTGCGGCGGAAGGGTGAACGGCCTGTGTCGTCGTTCCGTAGTGCACAACAGTCTTCTTCAATCCAGTTTATTTATCGCACACCAAAGAACGGTTAGCGTCCTTGCATTGACCGGCACGGCATTCCGTTCGCGTCCGGCCTGATCCCGATCTCTCACATGGATCCAAGGACGCGGGTCATGAGCCAGTCCACTTCCCTCTGCACCACCGCCGGCGACACCCTGTCGACCCTGTCCTGCAAACTGCACAGCGCCGGCTGCTCCGTCGTCCGCGGGGTGCTGGACCTGCTGATGATGCCTTCGGGCAACCAGCGCCTTCTCGGCTGGCTGGGCAACCATCTGCTGTCGATTGCCGGGCAACTCGGCAACAGCGCGCCGGACCTGAGCCCGGCACATCCGATGGCCGCCGGTTCCCTTCTGGCCGCCATCGCCTGTGCGGTGCTGGTGGCGTTGCGCAGGTTTGGGAGTGCCGTGGCGCTGGCGGTCCTCATGCCGGTCGCCGCCTATGGCCTGATCCTGCAACTGCCGGCCGAGATGGCCGGGTCGGTCAAGGGAGTCGAGTTCCTGCTGATCGCCGGCCTGCTGGCGGTCGGTGCCGCATTCCACCAAACGACGCACTGACCGAATTGCCTGCCTTGACAGGTAATTTATAACTTATAAGATTGCCGCATCGGATGGTCCGGTGCGGCGCGATGCCGCCGGCCTTCCGGGTTCCACACAATTTCCGGGATCCAAGTGAGGAGGGTCGGATGACGACGAGACGGGCAGGGCGCCTTTGCGCGCCCATTCTGTTCGCCATGCTGATTGCGTCCGGGTCGTCGCAAGCGCGCGACCTGACCGTCGTGGGCTTCGGCGGGTCGTTGCAGGACGCGATGCGCACCGCCTATTTCGAGCCTTTTGCCAAACAATCGGGCGCGCCGCTGATCGAGGAATCCTATACCGGCGGCATCGCCAAGCTGAAGGCGATGAACCAGTCGCGGACGGTCACCTGGGATGTCCTGCAAATGGACGAGAACGAGATGACGCTGGCCTGCGACGAGGGGCTTCTCGAACCCTTCGACTGGAAAAGCCAGCCCGGCGCTGCCGACATCCTGCCCCAGGTCAAGGCGCCCTGCGGCGTCGGCGCCTTCGTCTGGTCGAAGGTGCTGGCCTTCGATCCGGCCAAGACCCCCGGCGTGACGTCCTGGGCCGATTTCTGGGACCTCAAGCGCTGGCCGGGCGAACGCGGCTTGCGCAAGCAGGCACGGATGACGCTGGAGATCGCCCTGCTGGCCGACGGCGTCGCCCCCGGCAAACTCTATGAGACGCTGGGCACCAAGGCCGGGGTGGACCGTGCCTTCGCCAAGCTGGACCGGATCAAGCCGCACATCCGCTGGTGGGTCAGCGGCGCGCAGCCGGTGGAATGGCTGGCTGCCGGCAATGTCGTCATGACGTCGGCCTATAACGGGCGGGTCGCCGCCGCCAACAAGGACGGCCGGGCCTTCACCATGCTGTGGTCGCAGCAGCTCTACTCGGCCGATTACTGGACGATCCCCAAGGGCACCGACAAGCTGGCGGCGGCCAGGGACCTCGTCGCCTACATGACCAGCCCGGACGCGCAGAAGCGCTTCGCCGAAACGATCCCCTACGGCGTCACCAACAGCCGCGCCTCCGCCCTGATCGACCCGAAAATCCAGCCGGATCTGCCGACCGCTCCGCAGAACATGGCGGGTGCGCTGATGATCGACACGCCCTTCTGGGTGAACAACGAAGACGAGTTGCAGCAGCGCTTCGAGCGCTGGGTCGCCCAATAGATCCGGGTTCACCGGACCGGGCGCAGGGCGGACCGGGTGCGGAACCCGCCGCAAACAATTTCCTGAACAGGTGAGAGTCATGACGCTTTACGCAACGCGCATCGTCGGATGCGCGCTGGCGGCCGGACTTTGGTCCGCGCCGGCCCTGGCGCAATCTCCCGCACAAACCGGACAATTGACCGTCGTCGGCGCCGGCGGCGTGTTGCAGGACGCCCAGCGCGCGGTGTTCTTCCGCCCCTTCGCCGATGCCGGCAAGGTGCAGCTGACCGAGGATTCCTATTCCGGCCAGATGGCGAAGGTCCGCGCCATGGTCGACACCGGCAGCGTCAGCTGGGACGTGTTGCAGGTCGAACAGAACAGCCTGCTGAGCGGGTGCGAGGAGGGTCTGTTCGAGAAGATCGACTGGACCGCGGTCGGCGACCGCCGGGATTTCATCGACGAGGCCTACAGCGAGTGCGGCGTCGGCGCCTTCGTCTGGTCGATGGTGATGACCTACGACCGCTCCCGCATCGCCGACGGTCCGAAAAGCTGGGCCGATTTCTGGAACGTGCAGCGCTGGCCGGGCAAACGCGGCCTGCGCCAGACCGCCAAGATGACGCTGGAGATCGCCCTGCTGGCCGATGGCGTGCCGCGCGGCGAGGTTTACCGGCTGCTGGCGACGCCGGCCGGGGTCGACCGCGCCTTCGCATCGCTCGACAGGCTCAAGCCGGACATCCTGTGGTGGACCTCCGGCGCCGAACCGATCGAGCGGCTGGCCTCGGGCGACGTGGCGATGGCCGCCGCCTTCAACGGACGGGTGACGGCCGCCAACCGGAGCGGACGGACCTTCGCGCTCGCCTGGAACGGGCAGGTGCTGGGCGTCGATTACTGGGCGATCCCGAAGGGGGCGAAGAACCGTGACACGGCGGAGCGCTTCATCGCCTTCGCCAGCCGGCCGGAGGTGCAGGCCCGCTTTCCCAGCCACATCGCCTATGGTGTGACCAACCGCAAGGCCAACCTCGGCATCGACCCGGCGCTGGCCGCCGACCTGCCGACGAATCCTGCGAATTTCCAGCTGGCGGTCCCGCTCGACACCGCCTTCTGGGCCGACCATGGCGAGGCGCTGGAAGCGCGTTTCGCCAACTGGCGATCCCGATGACCGGCGGGACGGAGCGATGACGCGCATGGCAAGCACCACGGAAACTCTGGATGGGACTTCGGCGCTGGCGCCGCCGTCCCTGTCGTCGCGCGCGAAGGCCCGGATGGTCTCGGCGCTGCTGATCGCACCGCTGGTCCTGTTCCTCACCCTGGTCTTCGTGCTGCCGCTGGGCGGCATGCTGTTCCATGCGGTGGAGAATGGCGAGGTGGGCGGGGCGCTGCCCGGTGTCGCCGCGGAAATGCGTGGCTGGACCGGTGAGGGCCTGCCGCCGGAGAGCGCCTATGCCGCGCTGGCCCGCGACCTGAAGGCCGCCTATGGCGAGCCCCGCCTGGGCGAGGCGAGCCGGCGCCTGAATTACGAGCGCGCCGGCTACCGCGCGCTGCTGGCCAAGACCGCGCGCGCCGTCCGGGCCATCGACCGGCCGCAGGCGGGCTGGACCGCGGAACTGACCGGCATCGATGTGCGCTGGGGGGAGCCCGCCACCTGGGCGGCGCTGCGCCGGGCCAGCCCGCCGCTGACGCCCTATTACCTGCTGACGGCGCTCGACCTGCGGATGGACGATAGCGGGTCCGTCGTGCGGGCTCCGTCGGAGGAGCGCATCTACATCGACACGCTGGGCCGCACCCTGTGGATCGGCTTCGTCACCACGCTTCTGTGCCTTGTACTGGGCTTCCCGCTCGCCCATGCGCTGGTCAGCCTGCCGCGCGGCTTCGCGTCGGTCCTGATGGTCTGCGTTCTGCTGCCCTTCTGGACCTCGCTGCTGGTGCGGACCAGCGCCTGGATCGTGGTGTTGCAGAAGGAGGGCGTGCTGAACGGGCTGCTCACCCGGCTCGGCATCGTCGATGCGCCGCTGGAGCTGGTGTTCAACCGATTCGGCCTTTATGTCGCGATGGTGCACATCCTGCTGCCCTTCATGATCCTGCCGATCCTCAGCGTGATGAAGGGCATTTCGCCCTCCTACATGCGGGCCTCGGCCTCGCTGGGCGCCCATCCGGCGGTCGGCTTTCTCAAGGTCTATCTGCCGATGACGCTGCCGGGCGTCGGGGCGGGCTGCCTGATGACCTTCATCATCGGCGTCGGCTATTACATCACGCCCAGCCTGGTCGGCGGCGCCCGCGACCAGATGACCAGCTATTTCATCGCCTACTACGCGAACACCACCATCAACTGGGGCCTGTCGTCGGCGCTGGGGGCGATCCTGCTCCTCTGCATCATGCTGCTCTACGCGACGGTCGGACGCCTGATCGGCGTCGGCCGCATCGCCGGCATCCAATGAGGTCCCCGCTTCCGAGAGGCCGAACCCCCATGTCCAGACCCATGCCCAGTCCTACCCGTGTTCTCCACTATGCCTTCTGCTGCGCGATGATGGTCTTCCTGGTGGGGCCGATCCTGGCGGTCATCCCGATTTCCTTCAGCTCCGCCGGCTTCCTGTCCTACCCGATCCCCGGCCTGTCGCTGCAATGGTACGACAAGGTGCTGGCGGCTTCCGGCCCCTGGCTGCCGGCGCTGCGCAACAGCCTGATCGTCGGCACCGGCGCCATGGCGCTCGCCACGGTTCTGGGCACGCTGGCGGCGCTGGGGCTGGCGCGCAACGACCTGCCGGTACGCTCCTTCCTGCTCGGCCTGCTGATCGCGCCGATGGTGGTGCCGGTGGTGATCAGCGGTGTCGCCATGTATTTCCTGTTCGCGCGGATCGGCCTGACCGCTTCCTATGCCGGGCTGATCCTGGCGCATGCGGTGCTGGGCGCGCCCTTTGTCGTCATCACGGTGACGGCGACGCTGCGCAACTTCGACACCACCCTGGTGCGGGCGGCCTACAGCCTGGGCGCCTCGCCGGTGCGCGCCTTCCTGACCGTGACGCTGCCGCTGATCCTGCCGGGCGTGCTGTCCGGCGGCCTGTTTGCCTTCATCTTTTCCTTTGACGAGGTGGTGGTGGCGCTGTTCATCGGCGGGCCGGAACAGCGGACCCTGCCGCGCCAGATGTTCGACGGCATCCGCGACACCATCGACCCGTCCATCCTGGCGATGTCGACCCTGCTGGTCGGCGTCACCATCGTCTTCATGGGTCTCCTCGCCCGGCTGGGGCGGGGGACTGGTTCAAAGCCTGGGAGCAACGCATGATCATCGTGACCGGCGGCACGCACGGCATCGGCCGTGCCTGTGTGGAGCGTCTGACCGGCGAGGGGCGGACCGTCCTCTTCACCGGCCGGGACGAGGCGGCCGGCGCCGACCTCGCCGGCCGCTGTCCGGGGGCGGTCTTCCAGCCGGGCGACGTCGCCTCGCCCGACGACTGCGCGCTGGCGGTCGGGCGCGCCATGGAGCTTGGCGGCGGCCGCATCGACGGGCTGGTCAACAATGCCGGCATGTCGCGCCGCGTCGCCTTTGCCGAAGCGCAGGTGGAGGATTGGGACCGGGTGATGGCGGTGAACGCCCGCAGCGCCTTCCTGTTCACCCGCCTTGCCCTGCCGGGGCTGCGCGCGGCGCGCGGGGCGGTGGTCAATGTCGCCTCGGTCGCCGGCAAGATCGGGGAGGAGGGGCTGGCGATCTACTGCGCGTCGAAGGCGGCGGTGATCGGCATGACCCAGGCGCTGGCGCTGGAGTTCGGCGACGAGGTCCGCTTCAACGCCGTCTGCCCCGGCCAGATCGACACCCGCATGATGCAGGGCATCAAGACGCAGGCGATCAAGCGCCGCCGCCTGGAGCAGCGCATCCCCGCCGGCCGCTTCGGCGCGCCGGAGGAGGTCGCCGACGCGGTCGCCTGGCTGCTGTCGGAGCGGTCGAGCTACGTCAACGGCACCGTGCTCACCATCGACGGCGGCGAGACCGCCGGCATGCGTACGCCGCGCGGTCTGGACGAAGACTGAAGAAACGGCTCCCTGGCGCCGGTCGGGCCGGCGTCAGGGTCAGGCCGGCAGCAGGGGCTGGCCGACCTTTTCCAGATACGGGATCAGGCTCTCGCCGCCGCGGACGATGTCGCGTTCGATGGCGGCCCGCGCGGCGGGGCCGTCTTGGGCGCGGAGTGCGGCGATCAGGGCCAGATGCTCGTCGGCACCGGCGTAATCGTCGTGTTCGACCTCGTTGTAGAACACGTTCAGGATCGGTCCCATCGACACCCACAGGCTCTCGATCTGGCCGACCAGCATCTCCATCCCCGACAGCCGATAGACGGTGAAATGGAAGTCGCGGTTGTGCTGTAGTGCCGCCGCGACATCGCGGGCGCGCTCCGCCGCGTCGAACCGGGCATGCGCCTCGGTCAGCCGGGCGATGTCCGCCGCCGTCGCGTGGGCGGCGCCGATCTCCGCCGCCAGACCTTCCAGCGCGATGCGGATGGTGCGGATTTCCAGATAGCGCGACAGGCTGAGCCCCGGCACGCAGACGAAGCGGCCCGACCGCAGTTCCAGACCCTGTTCGCTGACCAGCCGCAGGCAGGCTTCGCGCACCGGCGTGATGCTGGTGCCCAGCTCGTCCGCCAGATCCTGCATGACCAGCCGCTGGCCCGGCTTGAAGCTCCCGGCGATCAGCGCTTCGCGCACCGCCACATAGGACCGCGCCGACAGGTTTCCCGGTTCGATCGGCTGCATTCGCACGACGTCATCTCCTCACACACGAACGGACGGCAGGAGGCGATGCTCCTGGGCGGTGCCTCAGGCAATGCCCCCTGCCATCCTATAAGCTATAACACAGAAAGTCAGGCGCCGACCCGCATCGCCGGATGCAGCGCTTGCAGCGTTTCGGCGATGGCGTCCAGCGTGCGGTCGATCAGCGCCTCGTCATGGGCGGTCGACAGGTAGAGGCGCTTCAGCGGCAGTGGCTGGAAGATGAAGCGCTGCTCCACCAGACGCCGGCGGAAGGCGAGGTCGGCGGCGTTGTCGTTGCGCAGCAGATCCTCGTAGCGCTGGAAGGCGCCCTGGAAGAAATAGAGCAGCCAGACCGAACCGTAGCCGGCCGGCTGCACCGGGATCCCCAGCCGCTCCACGATGGCGGACAGGCCGTTCCGCATGCGGTCGCCGAGCGCGAACAGCCGCTCGTAGGTGCCCGGCCGCTCCAGTTCGCCGATGGTCGCCAGCAGGGCCGCCAGCGACGGCGGCGTGCCGTTGAAGGTGCCGCCCATGAAGACAGCCCCCTCGCCGGTCCGTGCCAGCCGCTCCATCAAATCGGCGCGGCCGGCCAGGATGCCGACCGGATGGCCGGAGGCCACCGCCTTGCCGAAGGTGGCGAGGTCGGGCGTCACCCCGGCGATGGACTGGTAGCCGCCCAGCGCGTGGCGGAAGCCGGTGATGACCTCGTCGAAGATCAGCACGGTGCCATGGTCGGCGGTCAGCCGGCGCAGGTCGCGCAGGAAGGCGTCGTGGGCGATCACCGATCCCATGTTGTGGGCGATCGGCTCGACGATCACCGCGGCGACCTCGCCCGGATGGGCGGTCAGGTAATCCTCGAACGCCTGGGCGTCGTTGTAGGGCAGGACCATGGTATGCCGCGCGGCGTCGAGCAGGATGCCGTCGCACACCGGGTCGTACCGCCCGATGCGGTCGGCGGGCGACTGCACGTTCATGGCGACGTAATCGTGCCAGCCGTGATAGCCGCCCTGGAACTTGATGACGGTGCGCCGCCCGGTGGCGGCGCGGGCCAGCCGCAGGGCATGGTAGGTCGCCTCCGACCCGCTGCTGCAGAAGGCCACCCGGTCGGCGCAGGGGATCAGGCGGACCAGCGTTTCCGCCGCCTCGATCTCCAGGTCCAGCGCCGCGGCGCCGATCAGGTCGATGCGCCCGGACACCGCGGTCACGCGGTCGCGCACGGCGGCGGCGCAGTGGCCCAGCATGTTGGCGCCGAAGCCGCAGTGATAGTCGATATGTTCGTTGCCGTCGGCATCGTACAGGTACGGCCCGGCGGCGCGCACGAAGACATAGGGGTGGGCCAGCTGGCGGCTGGGGCTGAGCAGCCCGCCGGGCATGACGGCCCGCGCCCGCGCGGTCAGCGCGGCGTTGTCGGTCTTGTTGGGCATGGTCGGTCCTTGTGGTGCCGCCGGGACAGAGCCGGAATCGCCCGTCCCGGCCGGCGGTGTCAGGCCAGGATGTCGCGGACGACCGTCTCGATGCCGGCGGCGTCGAGCTGGTAGTGGCGGTAGAGATGGGTCGGCGGGGCGATCAGGCTGTATTCGTCGCGGATGCCGTGACGGATCAGCAGCGCCTTCGTGCCGGCCTCCGCCATCACCTCCGCCACGGCGCCGCCGAGGCCGCCGAGGATGTTGTGCTCCTCCACCGTCAGGACGATGCGGGAGCGTTCGGCCGCCGCCAGCACCGCGTCGCGGTCCAGCGGCTTGATCGTGTGCATGTCGATCAGCCCGACCGACAGGCCGGAGGCCCGCAGGGCCCGGACCGCCTGAAGACAGGGATGGACCATGGTGCCGCAGGCGATGACGGTCAGGTCGCTGCCCGTTTCGTGCTCGATGGCCTTTCCGAAGCGGAAGTCCGGGAGGTCGTCATAAACGTTCGGTTCCTGCCCGCGGCCGATGCGGAAATAGATCGGCTCCGGGTGGTCGGCCGATGCCCGGATCGCGGCGGCCAGCTGCGGTCCGTCGGCCGGATTGACCACGGTCAGCCCGGCGATGGAGCGCATGATCGCCAGATCCTCGGTCGCATGGTGCGAGGTGCCGTAGAAGCCGAGCGCGATGCCGGCATGATGGCCGATCAGCCGCACCGGCAGGGCGGAGTAGGCGACATCCATGCGGATCTGCTCGCAGCACAGCAGCCCGAGGAAGGAGGCGAAGGTCGCCACGAAGGGCATCACCCCGGTGGTGGCGATGCCGGCCGCGGCTGACACCATGTTCTGTTCAGAAATGCCGAACTGGACGAAGCGGTCGGGGTGGCGGGCGGCGAAGCAGGCGAGGCCGTTGGAATATTGCAGGTCGGCGGTCCCGGCCATCACCGGATGGCCGTCCGCCACCAGCGCCGACAGCGCGTCCGACAGGTAGGACAGTCCGAGGGCGCGGGAGTTGAGCTGCCGGTACTGCCAGCTGCCGGGATCGGCCGGTCCGGTGGGGGCGTCGGCTGTGGTCATGGCGTCGGTCATGGCGTCGGTCATCGGGGCGGTCATCGGGCGTCTCCCTGGGCGGCGGCTTCGCGGGGGAAGGCGGGTCTGGCGGGCCGGCCCATGATCTCGGCGATGGCGGCGGCCTCGTCCTCCGGCGCCAGATATCCGAGGTGCCAGCCGGCCTCCCGCTCCATGTAGCCGACGCCCTTGCCCTTCAATGTCCTGGCGATGATGCAGGCGGGTTTTTCGCGCGCGCTGTCCTGCTTCAGGCGGCGGAACAGGGTGGCGAGGGCGGCGACGTCGTGGCCGTCCACCTCATGCACCTCCCAGCCGAAGGCGCGCCATTTGCCGGCCAGCGGCTCGATGCCCAGCACCTCGTCCACCTCGCCGTCGAGCTGGTAGCCGTTGCGGTCGACGATGGCGATCAGGTTGCCGGCCTTCTGGTGGGCGGCGGCCATCGCCGCTTCCCACACCTGCCCCTCCTGCATCTCGCCGTCGCCGAGCATGACATAGACGTCGAAGCGGCGGCCCGTCATCCGGCCGCCCATCACCATGCCGAGCCCGGCGGACAGCGCGTGTCCGATGGAGCCGGAACTGAAATCCACCCCCGGCACCTTGGTCATGTCCGGATGGTCGCCCAGCGGATTGCCGAGCCGGGTGTAGCCGTCCAGCAGCTCCTTCGGGAAGAAGCCCCAGTCGGCCAGCAGCGGATAGAGCCCGACCGCGGCATGGCCCTTGCCCATCAGGAAACGGTCGCGGTCGGGCCAGCGCGGCTCGCCGTGCCGCAGGCGCATGACGTCGTAATAGAGCGTCGCGAACAGCTCCGCGCAGGAGAAGGTCGAGGAATAGTGGCCGATCTTGGCGATGGCGATCAGCCGGATCGTCTCCAGCCGGACATGGCGGGCACGCTCCTCCAGATGGGCGATGGTTTCGGGGGTCAGAGGGGCAGGCCCCAAGATTTCAGGCGTGAGGGTCCGGTCGGCGCCCATGGGATCGGGCGCCGGTGCGGCGGTGGCGGTCGTTGGCATGGTTTTCCTGTCAGCGGATCGGCGCTGGAACGTGAGCGGCAGGGTGCGAAGGCGCGCCGAATTGCCCTCGACAACTTATAACTTATAAGATACAAGACGGGAATGGCAAGCGCGACGTTGCCGCTCCTTCCGACCCGGTCTCCAGCCGGATCCGCGGCCGCAGCGCCGTCGGCGCCCCCACCCAATTCCCGCAATCAGGAAGAGCCGATCCCATGACCAACGCCCTTCGTGCCTTGGACATCGACCTGCATCTGCATTCGCAAACCAACGCGCGCGCCCATGAGGAGCGCGGGCCGCTCGCCCTGGTGCGGGGCGACGGCGTCCATGTCGTGGACGACTCCGGCCGCCGCTATATCGAGGGGATGGCCGGGCTGTGGTGCGCGTCGCTCGGCTTCGACGAGGCGCGGCTGGCCGATGCCGCCGCCCGCCAGATGCGGACGCTGGCGACCTACCACACCTTCAACCACCGCACGAACGACGCCTGCGTGGCGCTGGCGGAGGCGATCTCGGCCATCTCGCCGATCAGGGGCGGCAGGATCTTCTTCGCCAATTCGGGGTCGGAGGCCAACGACACCATGGTGAAGCTGGCCTGGTACTACAACGCCGCGCGCGGCCGGCCGGAGAAGCGCAAGATCATCAGCCGCACCGGCGCCTTCCATGGCAGCACGGTGATGGGGGCGGCACTCAGCGGCCTGCCGCACATGCACCGTGCCTTCAACCTGCCGGACCAGGGCGTGGTCTTCACCGCCTGCCCCAACCATGCCCGCCATGCCGGGCCGGGCGAAAGCCAGGAGGACTACGCGACACGGCTCGCCGCCGAGCTGGAGGCCCTGATCCAGGCGGAGGGCGCCGGCAACATCGCGGCGATGATCGCCGAACCGGTGATGGGGGCGGGCGGGGTGATCCTGCCGCCGGAGACCTATTTCCCCAAAATCCAGGCGGTGCTGGCCCGCCACGACATCCTGCTGCTGGCTGACGAGGTGATCTGCGGTTTCGGCCGCACTGGCAACTGGTTCGGCAGCCAGACCTTCGGCTTCCTGCCGGACATGATGTCGATGGCGAAGGGGCTGTCGTCGGGCGCCATCCCCATCGCCGCGGTGGCGCTGAGCGACCGCATCTATCGGGCGGTCGCCGACCAGAGCGCGGAGGTCGGCGTCTTCGGCCATGGCTTCACCTATTCCGGCCACCCGGTGTCGGCGGCGGTCGCGGCGGAGGCGATCCGCATCTATCACGAGATCGACGTGGTCGGCCGCGCCCGCCGGCTGGGCGCCCACCTGCGCGCCGCGCTGGACGAGGCGCTGGCCGGGCATCCGCTGGTCGGTGAAATCCGCAGCGTCGGCCTGCTCGCCGGCATCGGCCTGACCGCCGACCCGGCGACCGGCCGCGACTTCGATCCCGCCCTGCGGGTCGGCGCGCAGGTGGAGCGGCGCTGCCTTGCCCATGGCGCGATCGTCCGCAACATGGGCGACAACATCGCGCTCTGCCCGCCCTACGTCATCGAACCCGACCAGATCGACGCGCTGGTGGAGCGGCTGCGCGCCGCGCTGGACGATGTCGCCGACGCGCTGTCCCGCGACAGCCTCGCCGCCTGAGGGGACCGTCATGACCTATCTTGATCTTCTCGATCAGGCCCGCCTGATCCGCGACGGCGAAATCTCCGCCGCCGAACTGCTCGACGCCACCATCGCCCGCATCGAGGCGGTGAACCCGGTGCTGAACGCGGTGATCCTGCCGCTCTACGATCAGGCGCGCGCCGCGCTGGAGACGGGGGAGGCGTCGTCCGGACCCTTCGCCGGCGTGCCCTTCCTGATCAAGGATCTCTACTGCCATGTCAGCGGTACGCCGACCACCGGCGCCTCCCGCCTGATGGCCGGGGCCATCGTCGACCATGACAGCGAGCTGATGGCGCGCTACCGCCGGGCCGGACTGCTGCCGGTCGGCAAGACCAACCTGTGCGAATTCGGCACGCTCGGCACGACGGAGCCGGCGTTGTTCGGCCCGACCCGCAACCCGTGGGACATCACCCGCTCCAGCGGCGGGTCGAGCGGTGGCGCTGCGGCGGCGGTGGCGGGCGGCATGGTGCCGGCGGCCCATGGCGGCGACGGTGCCGGCTCCATCCGCATCCCGGCCTCCTGCTGCGGCCTGTTCGGGCTGAAGCCGACGCGGGGGCGCATCACCATGGGCCCGGACCTGGGCGACAGCCTGGGCGGCATCGTCAACGAGCATGTGGTGACGATGACCGTGCGCGACAGCGCGGCCCTGCTCGACGCCACCCATGGGCCGATGGCCGGCGATCCCTACAGCGCGGCACCGCCTGGGGAGAGTTTCCTGTCGCAGGTCGGCCGTGAGCCGGGCCGGCTGCGCATCGCGGTCACCGACCGGTCGCTGCTGGGCACCGATGTCGATCCGGAGTGCGTGGCGGCGGTGCGCGACACCGCGCGTCTCTGCGCCGAGCTGGGGCATGAGGTCGAAGTCACGGCGCCGGTGTTCGATGCGGAACAGTACCAGTCGGCCTATCGCCGTTTCTGGTCGATGACGGCGACGCGCAGCCTGTGGAGCATCGGCCGCGCCACCGACCGTTCCCCCGCGGAGCTGGCCGGCGAGGTCGAGCCCTTCAACCGCCATCTGTTCGAACGCGGCAGCCGCATCCTGGCGGCGGATTACGTGGCGGATCTCGGCTGGTTCCACGGTTTCTCCCGCATCCTCGGGCGCTTCCTGGAGCGCTACGACGTCTGGCTGACGCCGACGCTGGGCTCGCCGCCGCCGAAGCTCGGCCATTTCGATGCCGGGCTGCAGGGCGGGGAGGCTGTGATGGACCGCTTCATGCAGTTCTTGGCCTTCACCACCTTCGCCAACATGGCCGGCCTGCCGGCGATGAGCGTTCCGCTGTCCTGGACCGCCGAAGGGCTGCCGGTCGGCTCGCAGTTCACCGGGCGCGTGGGGGACGAGGCGACGCTGTTCCGTCTCGCCGGCCAGCTGGAGGCTGCCCGTCCGTGGCGGCATCGCCGCCCGCTCGTCCATGCCGCCTGATCCCGGAGGGTACGATCATGGAACAACAGGGCTTTGTGGAGTTTTCCGGCGTCCAGAAAAGCTATGACGGGCGCACTCTGGTGATCGAGGGGCTGGACCTGTCGATCCCGAAGGGGGAGTTCCTGACGATGCTGGGGCCGTCCGGTTCCGGCAAGACCACCAGCCTGATGATGCTGGCCGGGTTCGAGGCGCCGTCGCGCGGCGAAATCCGCGTGGCCGGCAAGCCGATCCAGAATGTGCCGCCGCACCGCCGCAACATCGGGATGGTGTTCCAGAACTATGCGCTGTTCCCCCACATGACCATTGCCGAGAATCTGGCCTATCCGCTGAAGGTGCGCCGGATGGGGCGGGCGGAGACGGAAGGGCGGGTGGCCCGTGCGCTCGACATGGTGCAGATGGGGGCGCTGGCGCAGCGCCGCCCCTCCCAGCTTTCGGGCGGACAGCAGCAGCGGGCGGCGCTGGCGCGGGCGCTGGTGTTCGAACCGGATCTTGTGCTGATGGACGAACCGCTGGGGGCGCTGGACAAGAATCTGCGGGAACACATGCAGTTCGAGATCAAGCATCTGCACGAACGTCTCGGCGTGACCATGGTCTATGTCACCCACGACCAGGCGGAGGCGCTGACCATGTCCGACCGCATCGCCGTCTTCAACCGCGGCCGGGTGGAACAGCTGGCGACGCCGGCGGAGCTGTACGAGCAGCCGGCGACCGTCTTCGTCGCCGGATTCATCGGCGAGAACAACCGGCTGTCCGGCGTGCTGGCCGACCGGCAGGGCGACAGCGGCACCGTCCGGCTGGAGGGCGGCCCGGTGGTGCGGACCCGTGTCGCCGCCGGGCTGGAGGCGGGCGCGGCGGTCACCGTGTCCCTGCGGCCCGAGCGGGTCCGGCTGGTGCCGGCGGAGGCGGCCGGCGGGGCTGGGGATGGGGAGGGGCGGGGCCTGTTCGGCCATGTCTCCGAGCTGATCTATCTGGGCGATCACATCCGCGTGCATCTGGCGGACGGTCCGGCCGCCGGGCTGGTCGTGAAGATTCCCAACAACGCCGACCACCGGCATGTCCGTCCGGGTGGCCGCTATGGGGTGGAGTGGGGACCGGCCGACGCCATCGCCCTGCCGGTCGGTCACTGACCGGAACGACGGTTCGGCCGGCATCGAAGCACAGGCATCGGAGTATGGGCATCGGAGCAGGATGCGCCTTCATAGCTGCGCACGAGGCTGTCCCCGCAGCGCCGTCCCGGCCCTGCGGGGGCAGGCGCGGAATCAGGCTTTGAAGAAGGCCAGCAGGTCGGCGTTGATCGTTTCCGCATGGGTGGTCGCCATGCCGTGCGGGAAGCCCTTGTAGACCTTCAGGGTGCCCTTCGGCAGCAGCTTGGACGACAGCAGCGCGGAATCGGCGATCGGCACGATCTGGTCGTCGTCGCCGTGCATCACCAGGACCGGAATGTCGATCTTCTTCAGATCCTCGGTGAAGTCGGTCTCGGAGAAGGCCTTGATGCAGTCGTAATGGGCCTTGGTCCCGCCCATCATGCCCTGCCGCCACCAGTTATCGATGACGCCCTGCGAGACCTTGGCGCCGTCTCGGTTGAAGCCGTAGAAGGGGCCGGAGGGGATGTCGCGGAAGAACTGGGCGCGGTTGGCGGCGAGCGCCGCGCGGAAGCCGTCGAACACCTCCAGCGGCAGGCCGCCGGGATTGGCCTCCGTCTTGACCATGATCGGGGGAACGGCGCCCAGCAGCGCCGCCTTGCCGGCGCGCGAGGTGCCGTGACGGCCCAGATAGCGTGCGACCTCGCCGCCGCCGGTCGAATGGCCGACATGGAAGACGGTCTTCAGCCCCAGCCCGGCAACCACGGCCAGCACGTCGTCGGCGTAAGTGTTCATCTCGTTGCCGGTCGCCGTCTGGGTCGAGCGGCCATGGCCGCGCCGGTCATGGGCGACGACGCGGTAGCCGTGGTTCAGGAAGAACAGCATCTGGGCGTCCCAGTCGTCGGCGCTGAGCGGCCAGCCATGGTGGAACATGACGGTCTGGGCATCGCGCGGTCCCCAATCCTTGTAATAGATCGAGGCGCCGTCCTTGGCGGTGACGAACCCGTCTTCGGTCTTGCCGTTGGTCATCGTCCGTTTCCCTTCGCTCTTGTGGGCCGTAGCGTCTCCGGCATGGCGACGTTCGGCCGCGGTGGCATCGGCGGCCCCGATCACGGTTGAGCCGGCGACCGCAGCACCGGCAGCGGCCGCGCCGACGAGCAGGCTGCGGCGGGTGGCGCCCGGCGCCAGGGCTTTTTCGGATGGCATCGTGATGTCCCCTGTCAGTGCGTTGGCTGTCGGTTGCGTTGGCGGTCGGCCGGCCCGGATCCGGCCGCCTGCCGCCGCGGTACGCCGATGCCTGCATTGAGTACCGGAACTGTGCGTCTTTCAAAGCTATCCCTAGGTATTAAAAAACCATCCCGGGACAAATACGCAAATGAACAGGGGTTTATCTGGGTCGTTCATGCCTTCATTTGCAGGAATGCTGCAAATTGGGACGTCTCCCCCCTCTGTTCGATAGTCCGAATGTGCGGACTCTCTTCGCTCGTGAAGTCTAATTGACTGAATTCTCATGAAGGCATCCGGGCTCCTTGGGACGAAGGAGAACGCCCATGGCGCGGTCGGAAATCGGTCGCTTGACAGATTTAAATAGGAGTCCTAAGTTAAATTCATGGACCACGCATCGCACCCCGACCCTGTTCCGCACCGCCTTCGGGAGGGCTTCGAGCGCATCGCGCTGGTGCTGCGCGCCGATCTCTGGTCGGCTGCCGGCACGGCGGGGCTCAATCCCACCCAGGCGCAGGTGCTGGCCCTGCTGGCGGCCCGGCCCGCCGGCCTTCGCCCCAAGGAGATTGCCGCGCATCTGGCGGTTTCCGCCGCCAGCATGGCCGACACGCTGGCGGCGCTGGAGCGCAAGTCGCTGCTGCGGCGCACGCCCGATCCCAGCGATGCGCGGGCGCAGATCGCCCGCCTGACGGACGAGGGACTGGAGCTGGGCCGCAGCCTTGCCTCTTCCACCTCCCAGATCGCGGCGGCGCTTGCGCAACTGACCGCCGCCGAGCAGGCCGGGCTGCTGCGGGTGCAGATCAAGATCATCCGGTCGCTGCAACAGGCAGGGGCCATCCCGGTCCAGCGCCTGTGCGTCAGTTGCCGTCATTTCCGGCCGAACGCCCATCCGGGCGAGACCGCCCCCCATCACTGCGCTTTTGTGAACGCCGCCATCGGCGACCGGGATCTCCGGCTCGATTGCGGCGAGCATGAAGAGGCTGATCCTGCCGTCCAGGCTGCCACCTGGACGGCCTTTGCCGAAGGATAGCCATCCCTCCAAGCAAGCCTTCAGAAAGGAAAAACATCATCATGACCTTCAGAACTCCACGGGGCATCGGCCTCGTGGCAACGGTGCTCGGCTGCCTCGCGTCCGGCCTGTCTACAGTCGCCGCGCATGGGATCGAGACCGCGCCCGATCGGGCGGTGATGGCCTCGTTCGACATCGTCGAGACGCGCATCGTCACCGATCACGGCCATGCCGTCTTCAGCACCCGCGTCCGCGCCGATGCCGGCAAGGCGACGCCGTCCGCCACCGGCAAATTCGAAGGCTCGGAGGTCTACGCCTATGTCTGGCCGACCTCCCTCAACTCCGCCGATGTCGGCTTCGAGAAGGACCAGGGCATCGTCGCGCTCGCGGTGACCTTCCACCCCGATTTCGACGATGCCGCCTATGGCGGAAAGAACCGCGACCGCTGGCATTCCCACTGGGTCGTCCTCAACGAGGACAAGGCCTGTCCCGGCGGACTGAAGGTCAAGGACATTCCGGAGGGCACGAAGCCCAGGCTGCCGGAAACCTGGCCCGGCGCGCCGATCCTGATCGATAGCCCGGACTACCGAACCGATCTCAAGGCCGATCTGGTCGAGGTCCACATCCCGCTCGAAAAGATCGGGGCGCTCGCCACCGCGTCCTTCGACGGCGTGACCGCCGGGCTGCGCGTCAATGCCAACCTGCACGCGCCGCTGCTGTGCGTCACCAACATCCACAAGGTCGCCTCCGGCACCCTGTCGCTGCCGGGCAAGGTCGTTCCGGCCAAGTAACGCCGGAAAATTATCTCCGGCCAAGCAACGCGCAAAAGTGAAAGCGGCCCGGCGACTGCCATCGCCGGACCGCCCGAATACCCCCCTCCAAGCATCAGAGAAGGATAAAACATCATGGCACACGTCAATCTTGTCGATCCAGCCTCGTCTGCCGCGACGGTCAAGCCGACGCTCGACCGGATCGAGGGCGCCTTCGGCGTCGTCCCCAACATGTTCAAGGCCGTCGCGAATTCGCCGGCGGCGCTCGCCAGCATGTGGGGGTCGTTCGGTGCGCTCGGCCAGGGCAAGCTGGGGGCGAAGCTGGGCGAGCAGATCGCGGTGGCGGTCGCCGACCGCAACGACTGCGGCTATTGCCTCGCCGCCCACACCCTGCTCGGCCAGAAGGCCGGGGCGAGCGGAGCGGAGATGGCCGAGGCGCAGCACGGCCGTTCGGCCGATCCCCGGACGGCGGCGGCACTGGCCTTCGCGGTGAAGCTGGTGGAGACGCGGGCGGCGGTCGATGCCGCCGATGTCGCCGCCCTGCGCGAGGCCGGATTCGACGATGAGGCCATCGTCGAAATCCTGGCGCATGTCGCCCTGAACCTGTTTACGAATTACGTGAACGTCGCCCTCGATGTGCCGGTCGACTTTCCCGGAGTGAAGCTCTCCCGCCGCAACTGACGGAGGGGGTGCGGCCGGAACGGTGGCGTTCCGGCCGCGTCCGTCACAGCGCCGCCAGCACCTCGTCGAGCGTGCTCAGGAACAGGCTGGCGTCGTCGGACGAGAAGACCAGCGGCGGGCGGATCTTCAGGATGTGTCCCTCCTGGCCGGTGGCGCTGATCAGCACCCGGCGCCGGCGCATGCCGTTGACCACCCGGGCGGTTTCCTCCGGCGCCGGGGTCTTCGCCTTGCGGTCGCGCACCATCTCGACGCCGATGAACAGGCCGCTGCCGCGCACGTCGCCGATCAGGTCATGCTTGGCGGCGAGCGCGCGGATGCCGTCGATCATCTGCGCGCCGACGGTCAGGGCGTTCTCCTGCAGGCGCTCCGTCTTGATGACGCGCAGCACGGCGTGCGCCACGGCGCAGGACACCGGGTTGCCGCCGAAGGTGTTGAAATAGCGCTGGTTGCGGCCGAACGCCTCGATCACCTCCGGGCGGAAGATGGCGCCGGCCACCGGATGGCCGTTGCCCATCGGCTTGCCGACCGTCACGATGTCGGGCACCAGCCCGTGGCGCGCGAAGCCCCACATGTGGGTGCCGAGCCGGCCGAAGCCGGGCTGTACCTCGTCGGCGATGAAGATGCCGCCGGCCTTGCGCATGACCTCGACCGCCGGGGCCAGGAAGCCGGCCGGATCGGTGAAGACGCCGCTGCTGGAGAAGATGGTGTCGACCAGCAGCGCCGCCGGGGCGATGCCCTTCTCGCGCAGGTCGGCGATGGCCTCCTCGACGGACCGGGCAAAGGCGGCGCCGACCTCTGCGTCCGGGATGCGGTAGCTGTCGGGCGACGGCACGACGCGGACATGGTCGCCCAGCTTCACCGCGGCGCCCAGCGAGGGCGACATCTCCGCCAGCGCCGAGGTGACGCCGTGATAGGCGTTGTGGGCGATGACGACGCCGGTGCCGCCGGTGTGGACGCGGGCGACGCGCAGGGCCAGATCGTTCGCCTCGCTGCCGGTGCAGGTCAGCATCAGGTGCGACAGGTCCGCCGGGAATTCCGCCAGGAAGGCTTCGGCGAAATCGAGGATGCCGTCGGTGAGGTAGCGCGTGTGGGTGTTCAGCACCGCCGCCTGCTTCGCCATCGCCTCCACCACCTCGGGCCGCGAATGGCCGACCGAGGCGACGTTGTTGTAGGCGTCGAGATAGCGGTTGCCGTCGGCGTCATAGAGGGAGGAACCCTCGCCGCGCACGACATGGATCGGATCGGCGTAGAACAGGCGGTAGGCCGGGCCGAGCAGCTTTTCGCGGCGGGCGATCAGGGCGCGCTCGCGCTCCGGCAGGGAACCGGCGGCGTCGGGGGCGTAGGCGTTGATCATGGTCATGGCGGGTCACACTTCCTGACAGGCGAGGTGGAGCAGAGTGCGTGCGGTGGCGGCCTCGTCGCCGGTCAGCTTTTCCAGCCCGGCGAAGGCACGTTCGGCATTCCGCAGGATGTAGGCGGCGTTCTCGGGATATTCGGCCGCCCGCCAGCCGGTGATCGAGATGGTCAGGGCAAGGCGGGCCGCGATCAGGTCGGGCAGCAACTCCGTCTCATCCGCCGTCAGCGGCAGCACGGCGTTGTAGGCGCGGGTCATCTCGACGATGGAGCCGAAGGGCGTCTCGCCGCTGGTGACGTGGTAGGCGAGCGCCGTCGCCAGATCGTTGATCAGCGGCGCCTTCAGCGCGTCGCCGAAATCGATGATGCCGGTGACCGCCTGATGCCCGGCCGGATCGACCACCGCATTGTGCGGGTTGAGGTCGTTGTGGATCACCTGATGGCGCAGGGCGGGCAGGCGCGGGGCGACCCGGTCGGCGAAACGGGCGATGAAGCGCTCCACCATCCGGCGGCGCGGATTTTCGGCCAGATAATGCAGCTTGTCGGCGACGCTGGCGGTGCGCGTGATGTCCCACAGCAGGTCGCGCTGCGAGCCCGGATGCTCGTAGTCGGCCAGCGCGAGGTCGAGCCGGGCCAGCGTCGTTCCCAGCGCCCGCATCAGTCCCGGTGAGGCCGGTGCCGCATGGAGCGGCGTGCCGTCGAGATAGGTCAGCAGCCGCAGGATCATCGGATGGCCGTCGATCAGGACCGTCGTCTGCGCTTCGCCCTCCCGGGTCGGCACGACGCGCGGCACCGGCAGGGCCGGGTCGCGGGATGCCACATGCTGCATGGCGCCGGTCTGGAAGGCGGTGACCGGCTGCGGTTCGGCCGGGTTGGTGAACTTCAGCACATAGCGGTGCCCGTCGGGCGTGGTGATGTGGAAGTTGCGGTCGCGCTCGCTGCTCAGTTCACGGACGCCGCCGGTCAGCCCGAAATGCCGCAGCATCATGGCGCCGGCCTCGTCCCCGGAGATCGGCGGCGCGACGGTGGTCAGTACATCACGCTGTGTCATGGCCGCACTCTCCTCGTCATTCGAAACTTTAATGTTTGATGCATCATCGTCATGCGGGACCCGGCTTCGGGCACCGGTGAAGGGGGTCAGGAAACCAGGGTTTCCGGTTGGGTTTGCAGTCGTGCTTCGATGCCCTCGGCGTCGATCCGCTCCAGGATCGGGCCGCTGGCCAGTTGGATGTCGTCCTGGATGGCGCGGGCGGCGGCCGGGCCGTCATGACGGCGGATGGCATCCATCAGCGGGTAGTGATGGTCGATCATCGTGCGGCCGGCTCCGCCATAGACGTCGGCGATCAACGGCCCCATCTGGAGCCAGAGCCGCCGCAGAATGTCGCCCAGCACCGGCATGTCCGCGATTTCGGCCAGCTTGAAGTGGAAGATCTGGTTAAGTTCGGTCGCCAGCGCGGTGTTGCCGGCGGCCATCGCCTCCTCGTTGTGCGTCAGCAGGGCTTCCAGTTGTTCGATCTGGGCCGGTGTCGCCCGCTCGGCGGCGCGGGCGGCGGCCAGCCCTTCCAGATTGACGCGGATGTCCCGGATTTCCAGATAGGCGGCGCGGGTCAGCATCGGGACGCGGATGTCGCGCGGCGAGCGCAGCACCAGCGCCTGGTCCTGCACCAGACGCAGGATGGCATCGCGCACCGGGGTGACGCTGGTCCCCAACCGTTCGGCCAGATCGCGGATCTTGAGCCGGTCATTCGGCTTGAACACGCCCCGCATCAGCGCCCCGCACAATTTCTGGTAAATCGTGCTGCCGAGATTGTCGTGTTCAAGAAGGCTGAGGTCGAACCTGCTCATCGTCTGCCCGTCACCCGACCATCTTGCTTCGGTGTATGATGCATCATATTGACCCGGTCGCGGATGAAGGTCAAGCTGTCCCTGCCGCGCACATCCGTGCCCGGCCCTCTTTTCGACCCTTCTGAGCAGGAGTGCTCCCGCAATGCCGCCACCTCCGCCGTCCACCGCGCCCGTTGCCGTGCTTGGCTGCGGGTTGATCGGCGAAAGCTGGTCGGCCCTGTTCCTCGCCCACGGGCTGGACGTGGTTGCCTGGGACCCTGACGGTGCCGTGCTGGCCGCCTTGCCGCAGCGTGTGGAACGGCTGCTCGGCCAGTTGGAGGCGCTCGGGACCGGTACCGCCGGGCGCGGCCGATTGTCCGTCGTGCAGTCGGTCGCGGCGGCCGTCGGCGATGCCGGCTGGATTCAGGAGAACGCGCCGGAAAAGACCGCGGTCAAGCACAGCCTCTATGCCGAGGTGGAGGCGGCGGCGATGCCGGACGCGGTAATCGCCAGCAGCACCTCCTCGCTGACCTGGAGCGATCTGGCGGCGGGCATGGTGCGGCGCGAGCGCCTCATCACCGCCCACCCCTTCAATCCGCCGCACCTGATGCCGCTGGTCGAGCTGTACGCCGCCGACCCGCAGGTTCTGGCGCGGGCCGAGGCCTTCTATCGCGGCCTCGGGCGCGAGACGGTGGCGCTGAAGAAGGATGCGGTGGGCCACATCGCCAACCGGCTGGCGTCCGCCTTGTGGCGCGAGGCGGTCAACATCGTGGCGGAGGGCATTGCCGATGTCGCCGACGTCGATGCGGCGCTGGTGCACGGTCCGGGACTGCGCTGGTCGGTGATCGGCGCCCACATGGCCTATCATCTGGGCGGCGGCCCCGGCGGCATCGCCCATTACCTCGACCATCTCGGACCGAGCCAGGAACGGCGCTGGGCAACGCTCGGCAGCCCGAGCCTGACGCCGGAGGTTCGCCGACTGCTGGTCGATGGAATCGCAGAGGAAGCCGCCGGCCGCTCCATCGCCGCGCTGGAGGCCGAACGCGATCGCGGGCTGATGCTGGCCTTGGCCGCCCGACAGACCGCAAAGCAGGGAGAAGATGCATGACCGCCGAAACGGGTGCCGCCATGCCGGGGCCGCGCATCGCACTGATCCACGCGCTGGAGGAATCGGTGGCGCCGGCGCGGGCCGCTTTCCTGGCGCATTGGCCGCGAGCGCGGATTTTCGACCTGCTCGATACCTCGCTGGCCGTCGATCTGGCGGAGGCCGGCCGGCTCGACGAGGCGATGATGGGGCGGTTCCGGACGCTGGCCGATTATGCCGCCGGCACGGTGGGCGCGGGCGGGCGCACGGCGGGCATCCTGTTCACCTGTTCGGCCTTCGCCCCGGCCATCGACGCGGTCAAGCGGCACCTGCCGATCCCGGTGCTGCGGCCGAACGAATCCGCCTTCGAGGCGGCGATGGCGGTTGGCGACCGGATCGGCATCGTCGTCAGCTTCGGCCCGTCCGCCCTGTCTCTGCGCACCGAGCTGCTGGCAATGGCCGCCGCCGCCGGCCGCCGGATCGAGGTCACCGTCGCGGTTGCCGACGGCGCGCTGGCGGCGCTCAAGAGCGGCGACGGCGAGGGGCATGACGAGCGCGTCGCAGGGACGGCGGAGCAGCTGCGCGGCTGCGATGTCGTCATTCTCGGCCAGTTCTCGATGGCGCGGGCGCAGCCGAGGCTTCAGCCGCTGCTGTCGGTCCCGGTGCTGACCACGCCCACGGCGGCGGTGGAGGCGTTGCGCCGCCTGACGCAGCCGGCGGGCGGCATCGCGTAACCGGTACGGTCTCAGCGCAGGCCGATGGCGCGGTCGCGGGCGCTGAGGATGTGCGTGCCGATGGCATCCTTGGCCCGCTCCGGGTCGCGGGCCTGGATGGCGTGGATGATGGCGAGATGCTCGCGCATCGTCGGCACCAGCACGGCGGTGTTCAGTTTTGTCTTCGACTGCTTGATCAGCCGGATCTTGATCTGGTTGACCCGGTAGGCGTCGGAAATGATGGCGTTGCCCAGCGCGTCGACGATCGTCAGGTGCAGCGCCCAGTCGATGTCCTGCGCCTCCTGCAACAGGGCGGGCTGGATGCCGCCGCCCGTGCCGGCGTCGGCTTCCGCTTCGGCGCAGGCGGCGACGATGCGCTCGTGATCGTCCAGCAGCGCGCGGACCGTCGCCTCCGGCGCCTCCCGGGCGAAGACCGCCACCGCTTCGCGTTCCAGGAACAGGCGGAACTGGAAGGCGTCGCGGATGAGGTTGAGGTCGACATGGGCGACCTGCATCCCCCGCTGCGGCACGGTCTTCACCAGCCCTTCGGCCTCCAGCCGGGGGATCAGTTCGCGGATCGCCCCCAGCGGCAGTTCGGTCAGCTCGACCAGCTCGCGCTGCGAGATGAACTGCCCGGGGCGGATCTCGTCCGCCAGCAGCCGCTGCGTGAAGCTTTCGTAAGCCCGGCTGCGCAGGTTGACCGAGTCCCGGTCTCGCTTGGCCGGGTCGCGTTTGGCCAAGTCGCGTTTGGCGGAGGTCGTCATCCGTGTGCTGTCCCGTCAGGAGGGCCCCGTCAGGCGGCCCTATCCGCGAACACCCGGTCGAAGAGATGGCCGAGCGTCGCGGTGTCCGCCACCGACATAGGCAGCAAAGGCGCCCTCACCGTCAACCATGCGCTGTCGCCGGTGGCGTGCGACACCAGCGCCTTCACCGCCGGGGTGACCGGGTAGCGCAGCACGGCGTCCACCAGCTCGACCAATGCGGCGTCGTCGCGGCCCTGGTGGACCACCGTCCGCAGCCGGCCCGGCACCAGATTGGCCATGCCGGAAATGGCGCCCTGGCCGCCGTCGCGCACCGCCTGGGCCAGCACCCGCTCGTCGCCGATCAGCACGGCGAGATCGTCGCGGTGGGCGGCGAGAAGCTGCTGGCTGTAGTTCCAGTCGCCGGCCGAATCCTTGACTCCGGTGATCGCGTCGGGGAAGGCGGCCTTCAGCCGGCCGATCAGCTCGATGGACAGCGGAACCGCGGTGACCGACGGGATGTGGTACAGGATGATGTCGCGCGCCCGGTCGCCCAGCTTGGCGATGAAGCTGGAGAACCACGCGAACAGCCCGTCGTCCGACACGCCCTTGAAGTAGAAGGGCGGGGCGACCAGCAGCGCCCGCGCGTCGGCATCGAGCAGCTGGTTGGCCTGGGCCAGCGCGTCGTGCAGCGACGCGGCGATGACGCCGCCGACCACATGGCTGCGGAAGTCGATGCCGGCGCCCTTCAGCGCGCCGATCATCTGCTCGCGCGCCACATGGCCGAGCAGCGGACCCTCTCCCGTGGTGCCGAACAGGGTGACCGAGTCGCAGCCGCTGGCGAGGCACCAGGCGACATGCCGGGTCAGGCGGGCCAGATCCACGCTGCCGTCCTCATGGTAGGGCGTGGTCAGCGCGCAGGACAGGCCGAAGCGGCCAGTGGATTGATTCACTTTGCATTTCTCCCAGGGGCGGCTGGACGGCCGGCCGAACGGCCACCGCGTTACGACTAACATGTTACTAGGATGTTTTTCGTTTGCAAGGGGGCTGCGCTGGATTTATACGTTGACCAAGCAATCAAATCGGTGGCGGCGCGGATCCGTGTCGCTCACAGTGTTCGCCGGTCAGGACAAGGCCGGGCATCAAAGGCCCAGGCGATAACGGGGAGGAGTGCATGTCGATGTCGAACGGAATGTCTTTGTCGCGCCGCCGGCTTCTGGCGTCGGGCGCCGCGGCCGGTGCGCTGGGCTTCAGCGGTGCTCTCGGTCTTCCGGGGCTTCCCGCCTTCGCCCAGACCAGTGGGGTCAACTGGCGCAAATATGCCGGCACCAAGATCGAGGTGAACCTGATCAAGAGCCCGCGCGGCGACACCCTGACCAGGCACCAGAAGGAATTCGAGGAGCTGACCGGCATCACCGTGGTGTCGGAACAGACGCCGGAGCAGCAGCAGCGCCAGAAGGCGGTGATCGAGCTGACCTCCGGCCGGCCGAGCTTCGACGTCGTGCACATCAGCTATCACGTCCAGAAGCGCCAGTTCGAAAAGGGCAAGTGGCTGGCCGACCTGACGCCCTTCATCAAGGACCCGGCGCTGACCGACGCCGGCTTCCTCGACGATTTCTCCGAAGCCGGCGTGACCTTCGCCCGTAATCCGGAGGGCGGGATCGGCGCCTTGCCCTTCTCGGTCGATTACTGGATCGTCTATTGGAACAAGGACCTGTTTGCGAAGAAGAACCTGTCCTTCCCCAAGACCTTCGACGAGATGGTGGCCGCCGCCGCCGCGCTGACCGACCCGTCGAGCCAGACCTACGGCTTCGTCGCCCGCGGCATGAAGAACGCCAACACGCCGGTGTGGACCAGCCTGCTGCTCGGCTACGACCAGTACAGCGTCGATGCCAACCGCAACCTGCTGACCGACACGCCGGAAGCCATCGAGGCGGCGAAGCTCTACCAGACGCTGATGACCAAGTCGGCGCCGCCGGGCGTCACCGGCTTCAACTGGGCCGAATGCCAGTCGGCCTTCCTCCAGGGCCGCGTCGGCATGTGGTTCGACGGCGTCGGCTTCGCCCCGCCGCTTGAGGATCCGGAGAAGTCGCGCGTCGTCGGCAAGGTCGGCTACGGCCTGATGCCGAAGGGGCCGAAGGCGCATGCCGCAGCCACCACCGGCGACGGCGTCGGCGTCACCGCGGCGTCGAAGAACAAGGAGGCCGCCTATCTCTACTGCCAGTGGGCGACCGGCAAGCTGATGGGCGCCCGCCTGTTGCAGGCCGGGGCCGGCGTGCCGTTCCGCAACTCCGTCCTGGCGGACGCCGAGGTGCGCAAGGGCGTCAAGATGCCGGCGGCCTGGGTCGATGCCGTGGTCGAGTCGGCGAAGATCAGCCGCCTCGCCCTGCCGGTGATCATCCCGGTCACCGAGTTCCGCGACGTGCTGGGCGGGGCGCTGACCAACATGATTTCCGGCAGCGATCCGGCGGCCGAGCTGAAGCGCGCCACCGCCGACTTCAAGCCGATCCTTGAGCGCAGCGAGAAGACGTGAGCATCCTGACCTCGTCTGACCGCGTGGTCGGCGCCGCTTCCGTCGGCAGGACGAAGCGGCTCCGGCCCTCCTACTGGCCCTTCGTGGTGCCGGCGCTGATCGTCGTCATCGGGGTCATCGTCTTTCCCTGGGTCTTCACCCTGTGGATGAGCGCCATGGAATGGCGCATCGGCGAGGAACAGCGTTTCGTCGGTTTGCAGAACTATGCCCGGCTGTTCACCGACGTGCGCTTCCTCGAGGCGATGGTCCACACGCTGGTTTACACCGCGCTGTCGGTCCTGGTCCCGCTGGTGCTCGGCACCGCGGCGGCGCTGGCCTTCAACACCAAGCTGCCGGCGAGAGGCCTGCTGCGCGGCATCTTCGTCATGCCGATGATGGCGACCCCGGTCGCCATTGCGCTGGTGTGGACGATGATGTTCCACCCGCAGCTGGGCGTGCTGAACTACCTGCTGTCGCTGGTCGGCATCGGGCCGCTGCAATGGGTCTATCACCCCAGCACGGTGATCCTGTCGCTGGTGCTGGTGGAGACCTGGCAGTGGACGCCGCTGGTGATGCTGATCGTGCTGGGCGGGCTGGCGGCGCTGCCGACCGAGCCGTACGAGAGTGCGCAGATCGACGGCGCCACCGCCTGGCAGCGCTTCCGCTACCTGACCCTGCCGATGATCAAGCCCTTCCTAATGGTGGCGGTCATCATCCGCAGCATCGACGCGCTGAAGAGCTTCGACATCCTCTACACCATCACCCAGGGCGGGCCGGGCACGGCGTCGGAGACGATCAACCTGTATCTCTACAGCGTCGCCTTCACCTACTACGACATCGGCTACGGCTCGGCCATCGCGGTGGTGTTCTTCGTGCTGATCATCCTGCTGTCGCTGATCCTGCTGTACCTGCGCCAGCGCAGCGCCTGGAATACGGGAGACGGGCAATGAGCCGGCCGCTGAGAAAGCTTCTGGACAAGGCCGGCATGGCCGTCTGCGTCCTGCTGCTGGTGTCGCCGGCGCTGCTGTTCTTCATCTGGATGCTGTCGCTGTCGCTGAAGTTCGAGATCGACAACGGCGCCTATCCGCCGATCCTGATCCCGGACCGCTTCGCCTGGAAGAATTATACGACGATCTTCGAGGGCAACAGCTTCCTGCTCTATTTCTGGAACAGCATGATCGTCACCGGCGCCGCCACCCTGTTCGCGCTGCTGGTCGGCGTGCCGGCCGGCTACGGCATCGCCCGGATGCGGGCGCACAAGTCGGCGGTGGTCATCATGATCGCCCGCATGACGCCCGGCCTGTCCTTCCTGATCCCGCTGTTCCTGCTGTTCCAGTGGCTGGGGCTGCTCGGCACGCTGTGGCCGCAGATCATCATCCATCTGGTCGTTACCGTGCCCATCGTGATCTGGATCATGATCGGCTATTTCGAGACGACGCCGATGGAGCTGGAGGAGGCGGCAATGGTCGATGGCGCGACGCGCTGGCAGATCTTCGCCAAGGTGGCACTGCCGATCGCCAAGCCCGGCATCGTTGTCGCCTTCATCCTGTCGGTGATCTTCTCCTGGAATAACTTCGTCTTCGGCATCGTGCTGGCCAGCCGCGAGACGCGGACCCTGCCGGTCGCCGTCTACAACATGCTGTCCTTCGAGCAGGTGAGCTGGGGACCGCTGGCCGCCGCAGCCCTGGTGGTGACGCTGCCGGTGCTGATCCTGACCGTGGCCGCCCAGCGCCAGATCGTGGCGGGCCTGACCGCCGGCGCCGTCAAGGGCGGCTGATCCATCCCAAGAAAGAGACGACCCCATGGCCTCCGTCAGCATCAGGAACGTCCGCAAATCCTACGGCACGGTCGAGATCATCAAGGGCGTATCCATCGACATCCAGGACGGCGAGTTCGTCATCCTGGTCGGCCCGTCGGGCTGCGGCAAATCCACCCTGCTGCGCATGATCGCCGGGCTGGAGGAGATCAGCGGCGGCACCGTCGCCATCGACGACCGTGTCGTCAACGACGTGCCGCCGAAGGACCGCGACATCGCGATGGTGTTCCAGAACTACGCGCTCTACCCGCACATGACCATCGCCGACAACATGAGCTTCGCGCTGCGGCTGAAGAACACCGCCAAGAGCGAGATCACGGCCAAGGTGGAGCGGGCGGCCGGCATTCTCGGGCTCGGGCCGCTGCTCGGCCGCTTCCCGCGCCAGCTCTCCGGCGGCCAGCGCCAGCGCGTGGCGATGGGGCGCGCCATCGTCCGCGATCCCAAGGTCTTCCTGTTCGACGAACCGCTGTCCAATCTCGACGCCAAGCTGCGCGTGCAGATGCGCACCGAGATCAAGGAGATGCACCAGCGGCTGAAGACCACCACCGTCTATGTCACCCACGACCAGATCGAAGCCATGACCATGGCCGACAAGATCGTGGTGATGCATGACGGCATCATCGAGCAGATTGGCGCACCGCTCGACCTTTACGACAACCCGGCCAACATGTTCGTCGCCGGCTTCATCGGTTCGCCGGCGATGAATTTCATCCCCGGCAGCATCGGCGGCGACGGCTTTACCACCGACGGCGGCGACCGCCTGCCGCTGGGCGGGCGCGTGCCGGCAGCGTCCGACGGGCGCCCGGCGGTGTATGGCGTGCGGCCCGAGCATTTCCGCCTCGCCGACGAAGGGATGGCCGCCGAAGTGGTGGTGGTCGAGCCGACCGGGTCGGAAACCCAGATGGTGCTGCGCCCGCTCGGCAGCAAAGCAGGCCGCGAGGATCGCAAGCGCGAACTGACCTGGGTGCTGCGCGAGCGCACCGGGGCCAAGCCCGGCGAGGTGGTGCGGATCGCGCCCGACCCGGCGCTGGCCCATCTGTTCAACCCCGACACCGGGCTGCGCCTGTGATGACGCCGACAGCCGAATCCTTACCGACCAGATCGTTGGGCCGCACCGGCATCGCCGTCTCGGAGATCGGCTTCGGCGCCGCGCCGCTGGGCGACCTGTACGGCCATCTCGACGAGGCCGCCGCGGTCGGTGCCGCGGTCGCCGCGCTGTCGGCCGGCGTGACGCTGCTCGACACCTCGCCGCTCTACGGCCATGGGTTGGCGGAGGCGCGCTGCGGTGCCGCGCTGCGCCAGGCCGGGCGCGACGGCGTCGTGCTGTGCACCAAGGTCGGGCGTTGGATGGACCCGACGCAGGGACGGGGGGACGGGTCGGGCTATGCTGGCGGACTGCCGCACCGGGCGGTCATCGACTATTCTTACGACGGCACGCTGCGGTCGGTGGAACAGTCGCTGCTGCGGCTGGGCACCGACCGCATCGACGTGCTGCTGATCCATGACGTCGATGTCTGGACCCACGGAGCCGACCGCATCGAGGCCCGCTTCGCCGAGGCGATGGACGGCGCCTATCGCGCGCTCGACCGGCTGCGGGCCGACGGCACGGTCAAGGCCATCGGTGTCGGCGTCAACGAGGCGGAGATGTGCGTCCGCTTCGCCAAGGCCGGCGACTTCGACGCCATGCTGCTGGCCGGGCGCTATTCGCTGCTGGAACAGCCGGCGCTGGAGGAATTCCTGCCGCTGGCCCAGGCCAAGGGCATTGGCGTGATGCTGGGCGGCGTCTTCAATTCCGGCATCCTCGCCAGCGGTGCCGTTCCCGGCGCCAAGTACAATTACGGCCCGGCGCCGGCCCATGTGCTGGAGCGGGTGGAACGGATCGAGGCGGTCTGCCGGGCCCATGGCGTGCCGCTCGCCACCGCGGCGCTGCATTTTGCCCTGGGGCATCCGGCGGTGTCGTCGGTGGTGCTGGGGGCGGTGACGGCCGGAGAGGTGGGCCGCAACCTCGCCGCCATGGCAGCGGTTATGCCGGCTGCGCTGTGGTCCGATCTGAAGAGCGAAGGGCTGCTGGCGGCGGATGTGCCGGTGCCGGCCTGAACCAACAAGGATAAGAGCCATGCTGAAAGGACTGGACCCGCTTCTGTCCCCCGACCTGCTGTGGGTGCTGGCCGCCATGGGGCATGGCGACGATCTGGCGCTGGTCGATGCCAACCATCCGGCGGAGACCATCGCCCGCGCCACAACCTCGGGCCGGCTGATCGTGTTGCCGGGGGTGACGATGGCGCGCGCCGCCCGCGGCATCCTCGGCGTCTTCCCGCTCGACGGCTTCGTGCCCGACCCGGTGCGCCGGATGGAGGTGGTGGGTGACCCCGCCGCGCTTCCTGCCGTCCAGGGCGAGGTGCAGGCGGAGATCGACCGCGCCGAGGGCCGTCCGTTGCCCTTGCAGGGGATCGAGCGGTTCGCCTTCTACGATGCCGCCCGCCGCGCCTTCGCCGTCGTGCAGGTCGGCGATCCGCGGCCCTATGGCTGTTTCCTGCTGCGCAAGGGCGTCATCGCCGGCGACGTGCCGTAACCCGACCCAATTTCAAGATTCGGACTCCGACATGACCCAGTTCCCCGTGGATGTGACCCGCACCCTTCCCAACGACGGCTATGCCGGCACCCTGGCCGGGCGGGCCTGGCGGCCGGGCATCGGCCCGTCGGTGGTGGCCGTGCGCGCCGACGGCGTGTACGACGTGACCGCGACCTTCCCGACGATGAGCGAACTGGCCGCCCGGCCCGATCTGGCGGCGGGCCTTGCCGCTGCGGCGGGGGAGCGCATCGGCGCACTGGCCGACATCCTCGCCAACACGCCGCCGGAAAGCCGTGACGCCAATGCCCCCTGGCTGCTGGCGCCGACCGACCTGCAGGTGCTGAAGGCGGCCGGCGTCACCTTCGCCGTGTCGATGCTGGAGCGGGTGATCGAGGAACGCGCCCGCGGCAACCCCGACGCCGCCGAGGCGATCCGCGCCGAGGTGCAGCGGCTGGTCGGCGACGATCTGGCGGCGCTGAAGCCCGGCTCCGAGGCGGCAATGAGCCTCAAGGATGTGCTAATCGCCCAGGGCGCCTGGAGCCAGTATCTGGAGGTCGGCATCGGCCCGGATGCGGAGGTCTTCACCAAGGCGCCCGTCCTGTCGTCGGTCGGCACGCTGATGGATGCCGGGCTGCACCCGAAATCGACCTGGAACAACCCGGAGCCGGAGGTGGTGCTGATCGTCGCCCCCGATGGCCGCATCACCGGGGCGACGCTGGGCAACGACGTCAATCTGCGCGATTTCGAAGGCCGCTCCGCCCTGCTGCTGTCGAAGGCGAAGGACAACAACGCGTCCTGCGCCATCGGTCCCTTCATCCGCTTCTTCGATGGAACCTTCACGCTGGACGATGTGCGGAGCACCGATGTCGCCCTGACGGTCGAGGGGCCGGAGGGCTTCCAACTGGCCGGCCTGTCCTCCATCTCGCGGATCAGCCGCGATCCGGAGGATCTCGTCGCCCAGACCGTTGGGCCGGTCCACCAGTATCCCGACGGCTTCGCCCTGTTCCTCGGCACCATGTTCGCGCCGACCCAGGACCGCGACAACCCCGGCGGCGGCTTCACCCACAAGGAGGGCGACATCGTCACCATCGCCGCGCCCAAGCTGGGCGCGCTGGTCAACCGCATGCGGCCGAGCGACGCCTGCGAACCCTGGAGCGTCGGCATCGCCGAACTGATGCGCTCGCTGGTCCGGCGGGGGGCGCTGAAAGGCTGAGCGGCGCCCCCCGCTTCGGCGTCGTCACATGACGGCGCCGATCTGCCAGGGCACGAACTCGTTGTCGCCGATGCCGTTCTCCTCGCTGCGGGTGCGGTGGCCCGAGGCGGTGTCCAGCATCAGGCGGAACAGGGCGGCACCCGCCTCCGCCACGCTGGTGCCGCCGTCCAGCACCGCGCCGCCGTTGAAGTCCATGTCATCGCCCATGCGGGCATAGAGCGCGCTGTTGGTGGCGATCTTCAGCGACGGCGTCGGCTTGCAGCCGTAGGTCGAGCCGCGGCCGGTGGTGAAGGCGATCAGGTTGGCGCCGCCCGCCACCTGTCCGGTGGCCGACACCGGGTCGTAGCCGGGCGTGTCCATGAAGACGAGGCCGTGGTCGGTCACCGGCTCGGCATAATCGACCACCGCGTTCAGGCGGGTGCCGCCGCCCTTGGCGACCGCACCCAGCGATTTCTCCAGGATGGTGGTGATGCCGCCGGCCTTGTTGCCGGGCGACGGGTTGTTGTTCATGTCGCCCTTGTGCAGGCGGGTGTAGTCCTCCCACCAGCGGATGCGGTCCATCAGCCTATCGGCGACGGCGGGGGAGGCGGCGCGGGCGGTGAGCAGATGCTCGGCGCCGTAGATCTCCGGCGTTTCGGACAGGATGGCGGTGCCGCCATGGGCGACCAGCAGATCGACCGCGGCGCCCAGCACCGGGTTGGCGGTGATGCCGGAATAGCCGTCGGAACCGCCGCATTGCAGACCGACCGTCAGATGGCTCGCTGGCACCGGCTCGCGCCGGACATCGTTGGCGATGGGCAGCATGGCGCGGACCAGGGCGACGCCGCGCTCGATGGTCTCGCGGGTGCCGCCTTCCTCCTGAATGGTCAGGGTGGCGATCAGCCCGTCCGGGCGCGGCGCCAGCGTCTGGGCCAAGGGTGCGATCTGGTTCATCTCGCAGCCCAGCCCGATCAGCAGAAGCCCGGCGAAATTGGCATGGTCGGCATAGCCGCGCAAAGTGCGGCGCAGGATCGCCATGCCCTCGCCGGTGCCGTTCATGCCGCAGCCGCTGCCATGGACGATGGCGACCACCCCGTCGACGTTCGGGTAATCGGCCAGCGCGTTGCCGTTGAAGGCATCGGCGATGCGTTTGCAGACGGTGGCGGAGCAGTTCACGCTGGCGATGACGCCGATGTAGTTGCGGGTGGCGATTTGCCCGGACGGCCGGCGGATGCCGAGGAAGGTCGCCTCCTCCGCGCCGCGCTCGGCCTCGACGATGCGGGTGGAGCCGTGGTCCAGCCGGGCTTCGCCCATGCCGAGATTGTGGACGTGGACATGCTGGCCGGGTTCGATCGGTTGGGTCGCGGTGCCGATCACCTGCCCGTACTTGACCACCGGCTCGCCCGGCGCCACGGCGCGGATGGCGATCTTGTGACCGCTGGGGATGGTGGCGGCGGCGGTGCCGGCGAAGCTGCCGACGGAGACGGCGCTGCCCGCCGGGATCTCACGGGTGGCGACCGCGACGCTGTCCGACGGGTTCAGCAGGAGAAGTTCGGGAACGGAAGACGGCATCGGTCTGGTCCTTGAGGATGGAATTGGACGGCGGACGTGGGATCAGCCCAGCCGGTAGAAGGTTGCGGCATTGCCGCCGAACACCGCGTCATGCGCCGCTGCGGGGACCAGCCGGCGGCACATCTCCAGCCAGCCGGGATAGTCGCCGGCCAGCCGCAGGACCGGCCAGTCGCTGCCCCAGAGCAGCCGGTCGGTGCCGAACAGGGCGATCAGGCGCTCGACATAGGGACGGATGTCGTCGATCCCGGTGCGCTCGCCCGCTTCGGTCAGCAGGCCGGACAGCTTGCACCGGACATTGGGCAGGGTGGCGAGGGCGGCCATGTCCTCCACCCAGCCGGGAGTGCCGCCGCCGGCGATGTTCGGCTTGGCGGCGTGATCGATGACGATGGGCAGGGCCGGATGCCGGCGGGCGAAGCGCAGCAGCGACGGCAGGTGAGGCGGCAGGACCAGCGCGTCGAAGCTCAGCCCCCATTCGGCCATAGCGGCGGCGGCCGGATCGATGGCCGGATCGTCCAGCCAGTCGGCGGCTTCGGCCTGCACCATCGGCCGCAGCCCCTTCAGCTTGGGATGGGATGCCAGCGCCTGAACCCGCTGCGGGGCGTCCGGCGCCTTCAGGTCGGTCCAGCCGACCACGCCGCGGATGAAGCTGTGCTTTGCTGCGAGGTCGAGCATGAAGGCGGTGTCCGCCTCGCTGGACAGGGTCTGCACCAGGACGGTGCCGTCGATGCCGCTCTCCAGCAGCAGAGGCAGCAGGTCTGGCGGCAGGAAATCGCGGTAAATCGGGCCAAGCTCCGGTGTCGGCCATTCGCCCTGGCGGGCGGCCATGAGCCAGAAATGCTGGTGGGCGTCGATGCGCATGGGGTCAGGCCTCCGCCGGGATTGGGGCCGCCTCGTCCAGCAGGCCGCGTGACTTCAATGCCTGCCAGAAGGCGGTGGGGATCGACGCCTGCGCCCAGGCGAGGTTGGTCGCCAGCTGGCCGGCGTTGCGCACCCCGGTGACGCAGGAGGCCACCGCCGGATGGGCGAGCGGGAATTGCAAGGCTGCGGCGGGAAGCTCGACAGCGAACTCGCGGCAGGCGGCGGCGAGCGCTTCCACCCGCGCGACGGTTTCCGGCGGGGCGTCGGCGTAGTTGAACTTGCCGTTGCCGGCGAGGATGCCGGAATTGAACACGCCGGCGGCGACGATCCGCGTGCCGGTGGCGAGGCAGCGTTCCAGGAAGGGCGACAGGCTGGTCTGTTCCAGCAGGGTGTAGCGGCCGGCCAGCATGGTACAGTCGAGATCGACCTCGTCCATCGCGTCCAGCGCCACCTCCCATTCGTTGACGCCGAGGCCGATGGCCGACACCGCGCCATCGCGCCGCAACTCCTCCAGCGTGCGGAAACCGCCGCCGCGGGTCAGCGCGTCCCAGTGATGGGCATGGGCGTCGCCATGGGTGACCCGGCCGATGTCGTGGACATAGAGGATGTCGATGCGGGCAAGGCCGAGGCGCTGGAGCGAATCCTCCACCGAGCGCAGGATGCCGTCGCGCGAGTAATCATAGACCGGGTGGAAGGGCGGAGGATCGGCCCAGCCGCTGGCATCGACGCCCGATGTCCGCGCCCCACCGGCATTCGGACGGATCAGCCGGCCGACCTTGGTCGACAGCACGAACCCGTCGCGCGGCCGGTCGCACAATGCTGCGCCCAGCCGCCGCTCCGACCGGCCATAGCCGTAATAGGGGGCGGTGTCGAAATAGCGGATGCCGGCCTCCCAGGCCGCGGCGACGAGGCGGTCGGCCTCGGCCGGATCGGTCGGGCGGTAGAGACCGCCGAGCTGCGCGCAGCCCAGCCCGATCACCGGGAGCAACAGGCCGGAGCGTGGCAGGGTGCGGCGGTCGGTGAGGTTCATGCGGGACGCCTCAACTGCGGAAACTGGATGGCGAAGAAAATGGCGTGCGCGGCGAGGGACCGGGCGCCGCGCACGCCCAAGGCCAGGAGAAGGGGCCCGGGAGAAGACGCTGTGCAACCGCTCAGTACAGGACGTTCTGCGCCTCCGGCGTCGCCAGATTGGCCTTGGTCACCAGCACCACGCCGGTGTCCAGTGCCTTTTCGACCTTCTCGCGCTTGGTCAGCTTGACCGCCGTCTGCACCCCCAGATAGCCCATCTGGTAGGAGCCCTGGACGGCGATGGCCTCCAGCGTGCCGTCCTTGACGAAGCCCTGGAGATCCTGGTTGCCGTCGAAGCCGACCGCGGCGATGTGGCCGGCCTTGCCGCTCTGGGCCAGTGCGCGGCCCATGCCGATGGCGGTCGGCTCGTTGGCGCCGAAGATGCCCTTCAGGTCGGGATTGGCGGCCAGCACGTCGGTGGTCTGGTTCAGCGCCGTCGCCATCTGCGACTGGGAATAGAAGGGGCCGACGATCTCCAGCTTCGAATGGTCCTTGATGTATTTGGTGAAGCCGCCGACCCGGCCGATCTCCGATCCCGCACCGGCCACATAGGACATGACGGCGATCTTGCCGCTGGTGCCGACCTTGTCGATCAGCGCCTTGGCGCACAGCTCGCCCGCCTTGACGTTGTCGGTGGACAGCATGGCCTGATAATACTGCTTGCCGGCGTCCGACACCGGCGAGTCGATCAGCACAACCGGGATCTTCGCCTCCCAGGCCTTCTTCAGCACCGGGACCAGCGCGTCGGGGTCGGAGGGAGCCAGCACGATGCCGGCGACCTTCCGGTTCACCGCGTTCTCCACCATGTTGACCTGATCGGCGATGGCCGATTCCGCCGCCGGACCCTGGAAGGTCATGGTGTAGCCGTCCGCCTCCTTCTGGGCGGTGGATGCCCCCTTCTGCACATTCTGCCAGAAGGTGGAGTTCACCGTCTTCACCACCACGGCAATCTCTTTGTCGGCGGCAAGGGCACTGCCGGCGGCGAGAGCGACGGCGGACGCCAGACAGGCCGAAACGAAGCGCTTCATGGTTTCACTCCCTGTTGGTTAGTTTGTTTGCTTGCCGAAAACGCCGGTCAGCGCCGGTTGCGGATCTGGTCGATCCAGACGGTCAGCAGGATGACCAGACCGATGATGATCTGCTGGGTGAAGGCCGACACGCCGTTCATGTTCAGCCCGTTGCGCAGGATGCCGATCACGAAGGCGCCGATGGCGGTGCCGGAGATCGTCCCCACCCCGCCGATCAGCGAGGTTCCGCCGATGACGGCGCTGGCGATGGCGTCCAGCTCGTACATCACGCCCTCGTTCGGCTGGGCGGTGACGAGGCGGGACATCAGGACGCAGCCGGTCAGCCCGGCCAGCGTGCCGGACAGCACATAGGTGAACAGGGTGACGCCGACGACGTTGACGCCGGACAGCCGGGCGGCCTCCGCGTTCGATCCCACGGCATAGATGTGGCGGCCCAGCGTGGTGCGGCTCAGCATGATCGCCACCGCGATGGCGATGACCACCATCAGCACCACCGGATAGGGGATGCCAGGGAAGACCACGTCGGGGAAGCCATCCTCGCCGATGCGGACGATGCGGAACATGGCGCCGTTGCCAAGTTCGCCGAAGGAGTCGCCGAGGCCCGACACGGCGCGCGCACCGGTGATCTGCAGGGCGACGCCGCGCGCCACCATCATCATGCCCAGCGTGGCGATGAAGGGCGGCAGCTTCAGCCGCGTCACGCACAGCCCGTTCAGCAGGCCGCAGAAGGCGCCGACCAGGATACCCAACCCCATGCCGAGCGGCACCGGCGCGCCGGCCTTGACCGCCAGCGCCGCCGCCACGCCGGACAGCGCCAGGACGGAGCCGACCGACAGGTCGATGCCGCCGGTGATGATGACGCAGGTCGCGGCGATGCCGAGATAGGCGATGGAGGTCACCTGCAACGCGATGGTCATGCCGTTGCCGACGCTGAGGAAGGCGTCGCTGGTCGCGGAGAAGACGGCGACCAGCACCAGCAGCCCGGCCAGCGCCGCGAATTTCTGGATCAGGTCCTTGCGCCGGTCATTCATCACCCGACCGCTTATGGGGCCGCTCATGGTTTGGGGACCGTCGCTCACCGGCTGGCGCGGTGTGGCGGACGGCGCGGCGTCGAGGGTCTTGGTGGTGGGATTGCTCATGGCGTTTCGGCTCCCGGCGCCGCCGGGCGGCCATGGCCCGAGGCGAAATGCATGATCTCTTCCTGGCTGGTCGCGCGCGTGTTCAGAACGGCGGTGATCCGGCCTTCATGAAAGACGGCGACGCGGTCGGTCAGGCCGAGGATTTCCGGCAGTTCGGAGCTGATCAGCACGACACCGATCCCCTCGGCGGCCAGCCGGTCGAGAAGCTGGTAGATGGCGAATTTGGCGCCGACATCGATGCCACGCGTCGGTTCGTCGAAGAACAGGATGCGCGACTGGCGGAACAGCCACTTGGCGATGACGATCTTCTGCTGGTTGCCGCCCGACAGCAGGCGCGCCACCTGATGCGGCGACGGCGTGCGGATTGACAGCATCTGGATGTAGCGCCACGCCGCCTGCTCCTCCGCCTTGCGGTCGATGAATCCCAGCACGTTGGACACCGCCGCCATGTTGGCGAGCGTCAAATTCTGGGTGACCGACATCTTGACCGCCAGCCCGTGGCTCTTGCGGTCTTCCGACAGATAAGCGATGCCGTGGGCGATGGCGTCGCGTGGGGTCTTCACCGCGATCTCGCCGCCGCCGAGCCGGATGGTTCCGGCATCCAGCGGGTCGGCGCCGAAGATCGCCCGCGCCACCTCGGTGCGGCCGGCGCCCATCAGTCCGGCGAAGCCCAGGATCTCGCCGCGCCTGAGGTCGAAGCCGACATCGTGGAAGACGCCGCGGCGAGTCAGGCCGCGCACCTCCATCAATACCGCTTCTGTGGGAACGGAGGTGCGCTCCGGGAATTTGTCGTCCAGCGAGCGGCCGACCATCAGTGCGACAATCTCATCGACGCAGGTGTCGGCGAAGGCGCGGGTGTCGACGAAGCGGCCGTCGCGCAGAACCGTCACCCGGTCGACGATCAGCGCCATCTCGTCCAGCCGGTGGGAGATGTAGACGATCCCGACTCCCTGTTCCTTCAACTCCCGGATCACCTGGAACAGCAGGGCGGTTTCGGATTCGGTGAGGGACGAGGTCGGCTCGTCCATGATGACGATCTCGGCGTTCAGCGACAGTGCCTTGGCGATCTCCACCATCTGGCACTGGGCGACCGACAGCGACTTCACCGGGGCGTCGGGGCGGATGTCGACGCCGAGCCGGTCGAGGCAGGCCTGGGCCTGCCGGCGCAGCGCCGCACGGTCGATGAACCAGCCGCGTTTCGGCTCCCGCGCCAGGAAGATGTTCTCGGCCACGCTCAGATGCGGGACGAGGTTCAGTTCCTGGTGGATGATGGCGATGCCGGCCCGCTCGGCATCGAGCGAGGAGGCGAAGCGCCGCAGCTCGCCCTTGTAGGCGATGCTGCCCTCGTCGGGCTGGTACTGGCCGCTGATGATCTTCATCAGCGTCGATTTGCCGGCCCCGTTCTCGCCGCACAGCGCATGGACCTCGCCGCGCCGCAGGTCGAAACCGACGCCGTCCAGCGCCAGCACGCCGGGGAACCGCTTGGTGATGCTGTCCAGCCGCAGCAGCTCGGTCCCCGCAATTGCTGCGGGGAACCGGCCGGGGGCCGTGTCGAGCGACGCTTGCTGCATGGCACCTCCCCATCCGGCGCGTCCGGTCGTTTGGACCGCGCCGTCTGGCTGCTTTGTCGAGCAAACCGCTTGTGCCGCTGGCCGCGCCATCCGTTCGGATACCGCCGGGCTGGCGTCACTCCGCCGCGTACACCTGCTGGCGCTGGCGGCCGAGACCCTGGATCTCAAGCTCGATCCGGTCGCCGGGCTTCAGATAGGTCGGCGGCTTCAGCCCCAGTCCGACGCCCGGCGGCGTGCCGGTGGAGATGACGTCGCCCGGATGCAGGCTCATGAATTGCGACAGGTATGAGACGACGTGGGCGACGCCATAGACCATCGTCCGGGTCGAGCCGTTCTGGTAACGGTGGCCGTTGACCTCCAGCCACATGTCCAGCGCCTGCGGGTCGGGAACCTCGTCCCTGGTCACCAGCCAGGGGCCGATGGGGCCGAAGGTGTCGCAGCTCTTGCCCTTGGTCCACTGGCCCTGGCGTTCGATCTGGAATTCGCGTTCCGACAGGTCGTTGACGACGCAATAGCCGGCGACATGGTCCAGCGCCTCGGCCTCCGACACATATTTGGCCGTCTTGCCGATGACGACGCCGAGTTCGACCTCCCAGTCGGTCTTGGTCGAACCGCGCGGGATTTCCACCGGGTCGTCCGGACCCTGGATGGTGGAGGTCGCCTTCATGAAGATCACCGGCTCCGACGGGACCGTCGCCCCGGTTTCCGCCGCATGGTCGGAATAGTTGAGGCCGATGCAGACGAACTTGCCGGTGCCGGCCACGCAAGGACCCAGTCGGGTCGAGGCATCGACCAGCGGCAGGCTGTCCACCGGCAATGCCGCGATCTCCGCCAGCCCCTCGGGCAGCAGCCAGCGGCCGGCGATGTCGCCGACATGGGCGGACAGGTCGCGGATACGCCCCTGGGCATCCAGCAATCCCGGCTTCTCGGCCCCCCGCGGGCCATGGCGCAGAAGCTTCATAGAGCGTTTCCCCAGATTTCTCGTTCAGGAGTTTCTTGTCGTTTTCGCTGGCCGGCCGCTGGTCTGGTGGCTGCCGGTCAGATTCCTGGCGGTCAGGTATTCGTCCAGCCGCCGTCGATGGCGATGGCCTGTCCGGTCATGAAGGAGGATTCGTCGGAGGCGAGGTAGACGGCGAGCTTCGCCACCTCCTCCGCCGTGCCCAGACGGCCCATCGGCTGGCGCGCGATAAAGGCGGCGCGCGCGGTGTCGTAATCGCCGAGCGCCCGCATGCGGTCGTGCAGCGACGGGCTGTCCACCGTGCCGGGGCAGATGGCGTTGACGCGGATGCCGCGGGTGACGTAGTCGGCGGCGACCGATTTGGTCAGGCCGATCACCGCGGCCTTGGTGGTGCCGTAGATGAAGCGGTTGGGCGCCCCGATGATCGACGAGGCGACGGACGACATGTTGACGATCGATCCGCCGCCGGCCTCCAGCATTCCCGGCAGGAAGGCGCGGATCATCCGGTACATCGACCGGACGTTCAGCGTGACGGCGAAGTCGAAGGCGTCTTCGTCGCACTCCAGCACCGTGCCGGCATGGACATAGCCGGCGCAGTTGAACAGAACCGACGGAGCCGGGACTTCTGCGGCGAAGGCGCGGATCGCCGCCGGATCGCAGACGTCCAGGCGGCGGGTGACGATGCCGGGAATGCCCGACAGCTCCGCCAGCAGCCCGTCATTGATGTCCGTCGCGATCACGCTGGCGCCTTCCTCCGCGAAGGCGAGTGCGGCGGCGCGGCCCATTCCCTGGCCTGCGGCAGTGACGATGGCGGTCTTGCCCTGCAATCTGGCGGTCATGGCGGTGTGTTCTCCCCAGGCGTTTTTCCCTAAGGCGCGATGTCGGGTGCGGTTGCGGAGCCGCCGGTTGCATCGCTGTTGCCACAATCCGCAGCGCGGATCGCATGTTTTATATACACATCGCCATTGCGCCTGTAAATCGATCCGTCAGTCCAACGAAAAGATTTCCGAGATACGCCGGCTGGCTTCGTCCAGGGCGGTCAGGATCTCCGCCGGTTCCTTCGGAACCTGCCGGGTGCGCAGATAGGGGCAGGTCAGGGCGGCGACGGCGCCGCCCTCCCGCCGGTCGATCACGGGACAGGAGAGATCGACCACCGCTTCGGTGATGCCGCTGGGGCGGGCGACATGGCCGGCGGCGCGGACGGCATCCAGCGTGCGGTCCAGCGCATCGAGGTCGATCCACGGATCCTCCTGCCGCAGCTCCTCATACAGGCCGTGGCGGCGGCGGGCGCCGATGAAGGCCATCAGGCAATGGCCGGACCCGGTCAGCACCAGGGGCTGGCGGTAGCCGATGCGGACGGTGAAGCCGATGTGGCTGGTGCTTTCCACCCGCGCCACCACCGCGATCTGCGTGCCCGACATCACGGCGAGATGGCAGGAATAGCCGGTCTTCTCGGCGAAGGCATTCATGAAGGGCAGGGCGATTTCGATCAGCGAGCGGTTGACCGGCCGGTTCATTCCCAGGCGGAACAGCCGGTCGGTGACGCGGAAGCGGTCGTCGCCCTCCAGCCGCTCGATATAGCCGCGCTGCGCCAGCACCGAGACCATGCGGAAGATCTCGCCCTTGGTCCGTCCCACGCCGTCGCCGATCTGCTGCAACGACTGGGGATCGCGGCACTCGGACAGGAATTCCAGGATGTCCAACCCCTTTTCCAGCGCCGGGGCGGAGTATCGCCGCTCGCGGTCCGGTGTGTCCGGCAGATCGGCGGACAATTCGGGTGGGTCGGCGTCGGTTCCGGTCATGGTGGCGTTCCCTCTTTTGCCGGTGCGGCTTCGTTTTACCTATGATTCTCCCACTTCACCGGAAAAACAATGGAGGACTTGGCCGTCGGCCGGGACGGAGTGTGCAAGCAGGCTTCGTCGGGACACCACCAGCCAGACGGGATAAACGAGCAGGGCGAGCGTCAGCGATTGCTTGAGCCACATCTGTGTCGGTCGGTAGAACCAGCCCCCGTAGAAATGCAGACCCAACCCGGCCACGGCCAGACCGAGCAGCATCGGCACCGCTCCGGCCCGCGGCCGGCGATGCTCCACCAGCGCCGCCAGGGTGGTCAGCACCGCGATGCTGAGATAGGAGCCCTCTTCGGTCCTTGGGTTGAACAGCACCAGATACCAGGCCCCCAGCATCGCCGTGACGATCATCCCGGTGGCATGGTCGAGCCGGCGCCCCGCCATCCACACGATGCCGACCACCAGCAGCGCGCCGGCCAGCCGCAGCGCCGTCATGGTCGCATAGGCCGGCTGCACCCCGGCTTCGGCCAGCATGCGGGTCAGGTCGAACCAGCGGCCGCTGTCGGGTGCGGCGGCGGTGGCGAGCTTGGCGATCATCGCCGCATATTGCCCGGCGACATAGCCCGGGTCCGGGTGCAGGAAGGGGGCAGCCGCGGCAATCAGCAATCCAAGCGCCAGCGGCCGGCGCACGCCCGGCCGCACCACCGCGAACAGCAGGGCGGGGACCAGCGCCAGCGGCTTCAGCGCTACGGCCAGCGCCAGCATCGTTGCGCCCCGGCGATCCCGCCTGTGTGCCAGATCGACCGCGGCATGCAGGACCACCGACATCATCATCAGTTCGCACTGGCCGCGCAGGACGTTGATCGACGCGGTTGGAATGGCCGCCACCAGCACCCAGGCGGCCAGCGTCCGCCCCATGTTGGGATGCAGCAGCAGCGCCACCCGGTACACCGCGCCGGAAAACACGGCGACCATCGCCAGCCGCCAGATCTGATCGCCGAGACCGAGCGGCAGGGCCGCCAGCGGACCCAGCAGAACCGCGCTGGACGGAAAATAGAGGAAGCCGTGGATGCCCTGGGTATAGACGGGGACCGACGACCACCAGTCGATCACCGCGTCGCGGTAGATGTGGGTGATCGGCCGCTCCGGCCGGACGACGGCAAGCACTGCCATCGCCACCACGAACAGACACCAGACCACCACCGCGACCGCGCTGGCATCCCGATGCCGCGCGTCTCCGCCGCGCAGAACGCGCGACAGAAGAATTCCATTCGAATTCATAAAATTTCCGGACCCCAAGCCAACACCCGGCACGGTTATCTAGCGGGATTTGAGGATCCTGGAAAATTAAAACCAATTCATAGTGGGGTTTAGCGTGCGTCTGATGCTTACTGAAGCACCAGACAGACTCTAAATTTTTGATTTTTCGTGTGATTCACGATTTAAGCAATTCCGCTTGAACCGATCACACTCCAAGCTGTCAGAACTCCACATTTTCTTGCTGTGCAGACCGGCATACCGGTCGCCACGAGAGCGGCGGGAGCCTCGATGGACTCCCGCCTGATTGATCGAGGCGCTCCGTTCCCTCACTTGACGGTGGTGGACACCTTGACCGGTGTCGGCTGCGCCGCCGAAGGTTTCCCCAGATCCTGGCGCAGATCGCTGGGCTTCAGCGGTTCACCCTTGCGCCAGGAGATGCGGTAGTAAAGGCTCGCGACCTCCGGGTAGGTTTCGAAATTGTCGAGGTTCGCGCGGGCCTTCGTCTGGTTGCGCTGGGCGCACACCACGTCCCCCCGCTCCGTGCACATTTCGGCACGCAGCGACGGCACCAGGGCGCTGGTCGGATCCCAATATTCGGCATCGTCGAGCGCCGTGATCGCCTGATCGTAGCGGCCCGTTGCCATGAAGGCGCCGGCCCGCAGCAGATCCCCGGCGGCCAGGATCGTGTAGGCGCGCTGATAGCGGGCGGTCTCCATCGCCGGCTTCAGATAGGTTTCGACCGACTTCTCGTCGTCCTTCAGCAGCATGACGAAGGCGCGGTTCAGGCGGGGGAACAGCAGGGCCGGATCGGTCTGGTCGGCTTCCTCGAACAGGCGGGCGGCCTCGTCGGGCTTCTGCTTGTGAAGGGCGACGATGCCCGCCATGTTCAGAATGCTGGCCCGTTCCCTGTAGTAGGTCTTCGAGGCGTAGGTCTTCAGCTCGCGCGCGATCAGTTCTTCGACCTCGGTGTAGTCGTGCTGGCGGTCGGCGTTCTGGAGCGTATAGACCACCGTCACGTAGGGGGCGAGATGCTCCATCACCTCCTGTGCCGCGCGCCCCATCATGTCGGGCAGCGATTCGCCGTCCTTGCGCTTGACGATCACCGGGAAGGGCGGCTCGTCCGGATCGCGCACCATGGCGACGAGCTGGAGCTTGCCCTCCTTCTCGTCCTTGGCGAAGCTGCCGTTCACCGTCGCCGTCTTCATGCCGAAGGTGTGCTGAACGGCGGCGGTCATATCCTCCAGCTTCAGCGTCTTGGCCAGGACCGCCCCCATGGTCTTGGCCTTGGTCGAGCGCACGCTCGGGCTGCCGAAATAGGACTTGGTGTCGCCGATCTCCTGCATCTTGGCGATGAACATGTCCTCCATCACGTCGCCCCGGGCGGTTCCCTTGGACAAATCGTCGGACATGTACAGGCTGACGGCGACGCTGTCGGCATGCAGGACGGCATCGGTCGAGATGATGCCGAAGGCGGCCATGAAGGCGACCGCGAGCGAAATGGGATCCATGGTGTCACCTCTCTTTGGCGTTATCGTTGAACGTGTCCGGCGGGGCCGGTTGCCCGGTGGTTTCAGCCCGTGTTGGCGACCGGGCCGATGCCTGGGCCTTGCCGCCCGACAGGGGCGGGAAATAGGTGCCTCATCTGCCGCAGGGTGTCGGCGACCCGCTCCTCGTCCTCGTCGGAACGGCTGGCAGAGCCGGCGACGAGGTTGCGGGCCACGCGCTCCATCGTGCCGGCACCGGCGCCGAACAGGGATTGCAGGGCGTCGGGGCCGAATTCGCACAGCAGGACCGCTGTGCGGCAGCGCACGGTGCTGCCATGGGCTTCGCCGCGCAGGATGGCGGGATCGAACAGGTCGCCGGGGCGCAGCGTCGCCGGCAGCGGATCGCGGACCGACCTGCGCCCGGCATCCGCCGACAACAGCCCCTCCAGCACGAGATAGAGCGAGGTCCCGGCCTCTCCCGCCTGGATCGCCACCTGACCGGCCGGCAGCTCCCGCATCGCCGCGTGGGAGGCCAGCAGGCGCAGCGGCGCATCCCCCACCCCGCGGAAGAGGGCGGTGGCGCGCAGCAGGGCGGTCAAGGCGGCGGTATCGGGGCCGGCGCCCCCGGCCTGCCGGAACGCACCATCCGCAGCGGACGGGCCGTCCGTCAGGACTGTCGCGGTCTCCAGCCCGGCGAAGGCGAGATGGGTCAGCACCGTCTGAAGGATCGTCGGCGAGGCGTTGCCCAGATGGCGCCATTCCGCCTTGTAGAAGATGGCGTATTCGACGCCCTCCAGGCGGATCGCCTTGACCTCGACCCAGGGGACCGGCGTGTCGGGGCCGGCAAGTCCGGTCATCGCCTCCAGCGCCGCCGCCTGGAGGATGCGGGTGGCGCGGGCGAGCGGCACGCGGGCGTCGAGCGTCAGGGTCACGAAGCGGAAGCTGTTGGCCTCCGGCTGGCTGAAGTTGGTGATGGTGAAGGCGCTGAACTTGCTGTTGGGGAAGATCACTAGATCGCCCATGAAGTCGCGCACGCGGGTGGTGCGCCAGCTGATCTCCAGCACCTGACCGCTGATCTTGCTGTCGCCCGACCGGTGGATCTGGATGTATTCGCCGATGCGGATCGCGCGGTCGATGTTGAGCGCGATGCCGGCGAACACGTCCTGCAGCAGCTCGCGCAGGGCCATGCCGAGCACGAGGCCGGCCACGCCGGACGCCGCCCACAGCACCGTCAGATCCTGTTCGAACACAATGCCGGCGCAGGCGGACACGGCGATGCCGAAGATCACCAGACCGGACATCTGGCTCAGCAGCTTCGGCACCGGCGACCCGGTGGCGGACGCGACGATGCCGTCGAAGATCACATACTGGACGATCCGCTGCACCAGCACGGCCAGCGACAGGAAGGCGGCAACGCCGAGCACGTATTTCAGCACGCGGCGCGTGCTGTCCATCGCGGCCAGCCCGAACCCCTGGAAGCTGTCGCCCCCGAGATAGAAGCCGAACAGCACCACCAGCGTGATGACGAACGGCGCGGTCAGTTTGCCGGCCGCGCGGCGCAACCCTTCCTTCATGGCGTTCCCGTTGCCTCCTCTCCGGTGCGGCTGTGGTCAGGCGGTGCGGATGCGGGCGGTTTCCGCCTTCAGGCGCTGCGCCATGTCGGTCAGCGAGGCCATGGTGGCGGAGATCTCCTCCGCAGCGCCGGCCGTCGCCTGCCCGGTCATGGAAAGCTGCTCGACCCGGTCCTTCAGCAGGCTGGCCATGGCGTTCTGCTCGTCGATGGCGGCGGCGATGGACTGGGCGGTGGAGCCGCTGTCGCGCGACGCCTCGACGATGCGTCCAATCGCTTCCGCCGCCTCGCCGGCGGCCTGCACGCCGGTTTCCACGCCCGCCGACGCTTCGCGCACCAGCGTGCCGATGTCGCGGGTGGCAGCGGTGACGTCCTCGGCCAGCGACGAGATCTTGGCGGCGATCAGGCCGAAGCCGCGGCCGCTCTCCCCCGCCCGGACCGCTTCCAGCCCGGCGTTGAGCGCCAGCACATAGGTCTTGTCGGCGATCCCGGCGATGAGCGCGCTGATCCGTTCGATCCCCGCGGTCCGTTCGGCGATGCCGTCGACCGCCCGGGTGAGCGAGATCAGCGTCCGCTGCCCATCCTCGGCAAGGTCGGCCGTGCCGCGCGCCAGGGTGCTGCCGCGTTCGGCGTTGCGGGCGATCTCGCCGATGGCGCCGGCGGTCTGCTCGATGGCGCCCGACACGTCGGCCAGCGTCATCATCTGGCCGGCCGCCTGGCGCGACACGTCGATGGCCGCCGCCGCCGTCTCCGTCGCCGACGTGGCGACCTGCTCGGTGGAGCCGTTCACCGCGCGCAGCACAGCGGCGAGCTGCTCGACCGCGCGGTTCAGGTTGTTCTTGATGGCCGCGAAGTCGCCCTGGTGCGCGCCGTCGACGGTCCGGGTCACATCGCCCTGGGCCAGCGCCCCGGCGAAGCCCGAGATCTCGTCGAGCAGCAGGGCCAGCGCGTCGATGCTGCGGTTGACGTTGCCCTTCAGCGCCCGCAGGTCGCCTTCATAGGAACCGGTCATGCGGCCGCGGATGTCGCCGGAGGACAGCCGCGCCATCACCGATGCTACCTCGAACAGCGGCGTGGTCAGCACCTCCACCAGTTCGTTGGCGCCGCGCACCAGAACGGCGAATTCACCGGCATGGCGTTCAGGCTCCACCCGCACGGACAGGGCGCCGCCGCGGGCCGCCTCGATCAGGTCGCGCAGGTCGCCGGCCACCGCCTTCAGCGTCGCGGCGATGCCTGCGGTGGCACGCAGCATATGGCCGATCTCGTCCCGGCGGCCGTCGTCGGCGACGGTGACGTTCAGGTCGCCCCGCGCCATGCGGTCGATCACATCGCGGGCCTGGCCGAGCGGCACGGTGATCGAGCGGATGATCGCCACCCCGAGCGCCACCCCGACCAGCACGGCACCGATCAGCAGCCCGATGGTCCGGCGGACCGTGAGGTCGTACAGGGCGTCGTTCTGCTGGTAGACCGATTTGGCGACCGTCAGCTGCAACTCGATCAGTGCCGACATCGCATCGGACACCGGTTCGATTGCCGGATACAGCTCGTCGATGACGAAGCGGTCGAGCCGTTCGGAACGGCCGGCAGCGAGGATCCCGCGCAACCGGTCGGCCGCGCGGTCGGCGTCGGCCATCAGCGGTTCGGCTTTCGCCACCAGCGCCTTTTCCTCGTCGACCAGATAGGTTGCCAGATAGCCACGCCATTTTTCGCGGATTCCGGTGCGGGCGGCGTCGATGGCGGCAAGCGCGGCCTCGGTGGGCATATTCCCGTTGCGGGCCTTGTGCGCCATATCGACGATGTTGACCGCATAGAGGTCAGCGATCACCTTCAGATCGCGCAGCGGCACCACCCGGTCATTGTAAACCGTGTCGAGCGCGTCGTTTCCCATCTTCATGCCATGCAGGGCGATGAGGCCGATGATGGCGGTGAAGGCATTGAGGACGACCACCAGGACCGCCAGCTTCTTGCCGATTTTCAGGTTCTTGAACATTGCGCCAGGGCACTCCTGCAGGGTCCGCTCACCAATTCGAAAGCCAGCCGGCGAATGACGCCCGCATGGCCATCCGCACGACATCTCCGGGGTCCGCACGCCACGGGCGGCGGAAGGCGTCGGGCCGCACCAGACATTCCAGGACCGGCTTGCCGTCCGACGGCTTTCCGGGCGCCGGGCGGACCGCCTCGGCCAGAACGGCCATCGCATGGGGCAGCGGCGGTGGCGCATGCCAGCCGAAGCCGCCATCCACCGCTTCGATCCGTCCCGTCAGCAGGGCGATGGGACGCCGGCCGTCGCGCTTCAGCACCACGCAGCCGGCCGGCCCGGCCGTGCCCCCGAACGCCGCGTCGATGTCGAAGGCGGGGATCGATCCGGAGCGGCGCGACCGGTGGAAGTCGCCGGGGCAGGGTATCCCCCGCATCTCCCGCACCATGGCGGCCGGTGCGGTCAGGATCACGGGGCCGGCCGCCATCGCGACATGGCTGTGGCCCGACGAAGGCGCGGGCAGGGACCGGACGGCCGTGCAGACCGCTTCGTGCGCCGCCGGCCGGTCTATCGGCAGGAACCTGCCCGGCCCCGGATGAACCACCTGGATCGGGCGGTTGCCCGCATCGTCCCGCCACCACAGCGAGGTTTCGCCGTCGGCATCGACGGCCACCAGATCCCGGCGTGGCAGGCTGTGCAGGCCGAACAGTTCGGCGACCGTCAGGGCGATGGTCCCGTCGGGCGTGCGCAGGCGCAAGGCCCAGCTGTCGTCCTCCGGCGACCCGGCCCCGATCCAGGAGGCAAGGGAGTGGGCCGGCAGCAGGTCGCCGTCCAGCATCACCACCTGACGGGGGGCGATGCCATGCGCGGTCAGAAGGCCGTCCGGACGGCCGACACTGTCGACCAGCGTCGCGGGGATGGCGACACGCTGTCCGCCACCGGCGACCAACAGCACGTCCAGCTCTTCGGACGCCCGGTCCATATGGTCGGGTGCCGGTTGTGCCGGCTGCGGCCCGCAGGGGGCGAGACCGCCGAGCAGATCGTCCGGATCGATGGAAAGGGCAGGGCCGGAGGCCGGCTCCGCCATGTTCCCGTCGGCGGCTTTCACCTCATCGACCCGCAGCGACAGCGGCCCTGCCGCGTGGTCCAGTTGCAGGCTCCATCGCCCGGCACCCGGTCGCCCGACGTTCCGGGTCCCCAGATCGATCTGCGCGGCGGCCACGCCGTGGCTGAAGACCACGCCTTCGTAGCCGGGCGGAGCGAACGGCACCGGTGCGGCGGGGACCGCCAGATCGATGGCCGCCACCTGGCTCGCCGGAATTGCGAAGTGCCGCTCGGCGACGAGAACGGTCACCGTCGCCGTCCGGGCGGCTGGCCGCAGCGCCGTCGGGCCGTCGATCGGGAGCGGGGCGGTCATCGTCGTCTCCACCGTTCCGTCAGGCGGCCGAGGCGACGGCATAGCCGTTGATGCCGATGTATCCGGCTAAGGTCGCCAGACACAGCAATAGGTTGGCGACGCGGGCGAAGCGTGGCGCACGCTTGTGCGTCAGCTGCATCAGGACGACGGCGAGCGCCGCCAGCAGGATGGAGGCGAAGGTCGTGCTGACGATCACATCGGCGAGCGTGAAGGTGGAGGCGGGCGGCAGATAGCCGTCCAGCGCGTATTTGTTGCCGACCGCGGCGAACACCGCCGCGGCGCACAGGCCGATCCGCGATCCCGCCATCGACTCGAAATCGAGGAAGAAGGTGAGCAGGGCCAGCAGGAACGCGACGCCGAAGCCGACGAACAGGCTGCACAGCAGGCGGACGCCCTGGCGCTTTACCGTGATGGTCGCGACCACCCGCGAATAGACGCTGTCCTCCGACAGGGTGGGATCGCCGTAGGAGGTGTTGTAGGTCACGTCCTGGGCCGAGAGGTCGAAGCCCTCGATGGTCCAGCCCGGCACGGTCGCGGCCGGATCGATGCGGCTGTTCTTGCCGTCGGCGACGAAGCGGATGCGGCCGGTGTCGGATTGGCCGTCCTCGACCATGATGACCAGCTTCTGCCGGTCGAACGGGAAACGGGTGATTTCCCAATCCTCCGCCAGCACCGCGCCGTGCTTTTCCTGATGCCAGCGGACTCCCTTGCTGGTGTCGAGCGAGGCGAATTTCACGCTGTCCGACTTCGCGTTCGCGACTTCGACCGTCGCATGCGGATCGTATTCGGGATTGTCGTGCAGGTACCAAAGCCAGAACGACGCGTAGTAGGACCGCTTCGACATGTCGAAATCGAGCAGCTGGGTCAGGTACATGCCCACCTTCACCTCCGTCGGTCCGTCCGGTCGTGCCGGTGCGGCGGAAGGCGGCGAAGCGCCATCGGTGGCTGGTGGCGGGGCGCCGGTTCCGGCCGGAGGTGCTTCCGTCGCCGCCCAGGACGGCAAGGCGAACTGGGCAAGGGCAACGATCAGCAGCGCCGTCAGAATCGCACCGGCCAGTCCGTTCCGCCGGCCGCATGCCTCACCGCTTCTGCGGTCGCGGCATCGATCGTTCCGACCCGATTCCGTCATTGTTGGCTCTGTCACAGCGCGTCCCCTCCCTCAGGGCATCTTTCTTCAGCGTGCGGAGAAATTTTTGAATGAGATCGTCAATAACAAATTGCGAAATGAATGAGATAATCTTCAGTAGAAATAAAAATCCTATAGGGTCTTCATTTATCTACGCAAAAATTGCTTAAGTGCTTAAACGACTATTGGGTAAATTTTATTTATAAAAGAGAGGTTGAGTCAATTCGGACAACCCCTATCAGGCTTCCAATCTTCAGTTTTAAATTATTCATAAAACTCAATTTCATAATTGAGCATTTTAAAAAGGTGAAGAGAAGCCGTCTTCCAAAATAGCGATGTGGCTATTCGGCGATGACGGCAACGGCTGTCGAATATAGGTGTGTAAAGTCTTGAGTAAAATCTTCGGGGCTGGTGGAAAGGTCTTTCAGGATTTGATCGACCTTGCAGCCTTGAAAACCGGAGCAACTTGTCGGGAGGGAGGCGAAAGAGCGGTGGGCGGTTGCTCTTCGACACGCGCAGCCGCTTATCGGACGGCGACCGCGTACGTCCGCTGCACGGAAAGTCCTTTGCGTGGGCCTGGGCGGTCGTCTTCCGGGAAGGCCATCTCGGGCGAAGAGCGCCCCCGGCCCGGTGGCGTCCGGTCGAGCGACGGGGGAGCGGAAACCGGCCCCTTGGCGGGCGGTGTCTCGATCGGGTGGGCGCAGCGTTCCCGCCGCTGCTTCAGGTAGGCCGTGCGCGTGGCATCGTAGTCCGGCAGGCGGATGTTCTTCGCTTCGATGTCGAATTGCCGGGTCGCCGTGATGTCCGCCACCACCTCGACCGATTCGGCGATGACGATGGTCTGCAAGCTGGCGCCGGTGCCCGCCGCCACCCCGGCGAAGGTCCAAAGCACGGCGTTCATCAGAACGATGTCGGCGATTGCGTCGCGACCGGTGCGCGGACCGATGAACGGCAGGACCACATACCCCATCTCACCCACGCCGGAGCGGCAGAGGCTGAGACCGAGGTCGGTGTGGGTCGGGGTGAATCCCCATTGGCTCGCGGTGTCGTAATAGCCGAGAACGCCCACCGTGCTGTTGATGCCGAAGCGCTCCACCGACCGCCATGCGTTGCCGAACTCGCCGATCATCGTGCTGGTGACGGCGGTCAGCGGCTCGTTCACCAGATTGGTGACCACGTTCTGCACGCTTCCGGCCGCCGGATCCGGCGGTGCGGCCGGTGCCCCGCCCCGCATCCAGCCGCCCACCGCGTCGAAGCCGTCGTAAAGATGCCGATTGAAATCGAAGACGGCGCGGCTGTAGCTGTCGAGCCAGCCACCTTGTTCAGCAGCATCCTTTGCCGTGGCGGCCGGAGCCGCCGTGGCCGGCGCGGCGGTGCCCTGGGGCGATGCTGCCGTTGGAGGGCTGGCGCAGGCGGCCGAAGCGGTCCAGAGCGACGCGGCGATCACCGAGCCGAGCAGGCGAGACACGAGAAGGTCGCAACTCATCCAGCCATACCTTGCCAGCCATATTGCCAATTGGACGCCAACGGGCGGAGCGTGAAACCGCCGCCCGTGCATGGGGCCCGCATGGACCCCGACCCAGTCCTGTCAGGATTTCGGAGACATCCGGCCAGCCGCCGTCACCACCATCTCGGCGATGCGGTCGATTGCCTGGTTCGCCGCGATCCGTGCCCGTGCATCCTCCATCCAGGCGCGGGCCGGAGACGTGGAGCCGAGGTCGATGGCGCTCAGCTGCGCCATGGCGGCCGGCAGATTGCCTTCGGCCAGCAGCGCCTGCGCCTGTTCGGCAATCGCCACCGGCCGGATCGCCTCAGGTTCGACCGCGACCGGTGTCCAGCCCGTGACGTTGGACAGCCACCTGATCGGCGTCGGCCGGGGATCGGTGCGCCCCGCAGCCTCGGTGACCGCCGCGAAATCCTGCCGGAGCTGGCTTTCCACCGGAATGCCGTTTGCGGCATAGGCCTCCACCGCGGCCAGCAGCGGCTCCAACTCCTCCATCTTGCCGCCCAGGGCGCGGACGGCCTTCAGCTCCGCATCGAAGGGAACCGGCCGGCGTAAGGTCGCGCGCAGCTGCAGAAGCGCCACCATCCGGATTCTGGCATCTGAATTGGCAAGCACCGCATTGGCCGACAGGCCCTGTTCGGTGGTCCTGACCAGTGTCGCCGACAGATCGCTGACCTTGCGGTCCAGCTCGGCGACGGACCGGGCGAGACGGCCGGTTTCGACCTCCTGCCGCGCCTGCCATTCCAGTCCGGCCGGCTGAAGCCGGAGAAGCCGGTAGAGCGGCGGCGACCAGTAGGGGGCGGACACCGTGGCGACCAGCGCCGCGATGGACAGGATCAGCGGCAGCGACGGATTTCGCGCATCCGAAGCCGGCGCCTTCAAAGGCGGCAGGTCGGGCGGGGGCGACGGCGGAATCGCCTGACCGGCGGATTGCCAGGGTTCCGGTTGGCTTCCCGCGGCCTTGGCATCCTGCGCCGCGGCCCGCTGTTCGATGTCCGCATCCGTGATCATGATCCGCTTCCCCGTTTCACGGCGTCCATTCACCGCAATGTTACCCCAAAAGAGTTCCCGCGCTATCGGGAAATATCCGAAGGGGAGGTGTGTCAGAGTGTCAGAATTGAAATGATGGCGTGGACCAGCAGGGTCAGAGTCACCCCGACAATGATCGAACGCGCAATCGCTGCGTTTATTTCGAGAACCGATTCTTTCTTTCCGCAGCCGATAACAATCGCGGCGCCGCCGGCAAGCAGTGAACTGAGCGCCACCTTCAAAAGAACCCAGACCATGCTGAAGGAGGGATGCAGGCCGTCGGGCAGCAGCTTGCGGAAGAAATGGCTGCGCCACAGCTCGAAGCTCTGCATCGGAAACTGGATGTGCCAGGTCTGCATCGACGCCCAGCTCGCCATTCCCAGCGAGATGACCAGCAGGATCAGCGATCCCACCACCATGTTGATGAGGATGGCCGAAAAGATGTAGCCGCGCGCGGTGATGCGCAGGTTCTGCATGGCGCTGAACTGCGACGACAGGACCCGGTTTCCGATGTCGGCGGCGATGATGGCGTTGTTGCGCGCCACGAACAGGATGCTGCTGATCAGCGGAACCGCCACGGTGCCCTGGACCAGCCCCAGCCCGACCAGCGTCTCGTCGTGCAGAAGGGATTTCAGGTAGCCGCCGAAGGAGTTGTAGTGGAAGCCGAACCACATCGACACGAAGCCCATGATCAGGGCGCCGGCTCCCATATAGATCAGCATCAGCGGCGAGACGCACAGCTCCCAGAAATATTCGGCGAGATAGCGCAGGAACCAGTGGAAGCGGGAGCGGTGGCCGACCTCCTTCCGCCAGTCCCGACCCTTGCCGGCGCCCCGCAGAATTCCGCTTTCGGCCAAGCCGGCTTCTGTAAGCCCTGCCTGTCTGTCATGGGGAAGAGCGCTTTCGTCCAAGGCCAGCAGGGCAGCCTCGATGGCTTCGGCATCGCGCGGTACCTCGACCAGACGGTGGTTGCGCGTGTCGAACAGCAGCACGCGGTCGGCCACCGGAAGCAGATCCTTGACGTGGTGGGCGACCACCAGCGCCGGCTTGTTCATCGTCCGGCACAGATCGCGGATCAGCTCACCCAGCCGCCGCGCCATCGCGACGTCCAGACCAGAGTTCGGTTCGTCGAACAGCAGGACCGGCCGGTCGGCCAGCAGGGTGCGGGCGATGGCCAGACGCTGGCGCTGCCCGCCGCTGCAGGAGCTGACGGTCTGCGTCGGCTCGATGCCGTCCAGCAGGGCGGTGGCGTCGGCGATCAGCACGGAATCCGGCGGGTGCGCCGCATGGTCGGCGGCGATGCGCAGATTCTCGACGGCGCTCAGATCGTTGAACAGCGCATGGTCCTGGAAGACGATGCCGCCGACCGGGCTGCGCTCCGTCGCCAGATCCATCGGCTGTCCGCCGCAATGCAGGCGTCCGGACACCCGCCATTCCCCGGGGCCGTTCTCCAGAAGACCGCCGAGCAGCTTGACGATGGTGGATTTGCCGGACCCGCTCGGCCCGACCAGCAGCACCACCTCCGCGGGGTCGATGGCGAAGCTGGTGTGGCGCAGCAGAGGCTGGCCGTTCGGCCGGTCGATGGTCAAGCCATCGATGACGAGGGCATGGGAGGTCTGGGTCATTGCGGCACGGCATGCAGGAGGATGCGGGGCGAATAGCGGTCGAGCGTGAGGATGTCCTCGCGCTGGCGGGCGCTCATCATGACGATCAGCGGACCGCCGCGGCCGGTCAGGAAGCCTTGGAAGGTGTGGGCGGCCAGCGCGTTGAGATCGGCGCCGGCCTGGACGCCGAACAGCAGGTCGGGGGCGAGCCGGGCCAGATCGCCGGCCGGGCCGGAAACCGGCTTCAGATAGGCGCCCAGCCGGGGATCGTTCACCATCCGGCCGGCGACGTCGCGCAGGCGCTGCTGATGGGCCAGCGCATCGACGACATTTCCGGCGAAGGTCTTCAGGAAGGCCTTCGCCTGCCAGCTGTCGGCAAGCTGCCGTGCCGCGCGGTTGACCAGCCCGGCCTCCCGCGCTTCGCGCAGGATGGTGTCGATGGCCTGATCGACGGGGGCGAGATCCCAGGACTGGCTGCGGAACGGATCGAGCGCCATGCCGACATTGGCGCCGATCAGGTTCCACACCAGCGGTTCGACCTGCTTCGTCGCGATGGCCTTCAGGTCGCGGCCGACGGTGTCGTGCAGCATCGGTTCGGCGCTGCGCAGGAACTCCTCGTAGGTGGCGCGGGTCGACGGGGCCCGCCAGGCCTCCTCGATCGCCATCCGGCCGATCTCCTGCAAGGCGTCGCGGTATTCACCGGTGAATTCCGGCGATTCGAAAATGCCGTCCATGGCGGTGCGCAGTCCGCGCCCCACCTCCTCGATGCCGCGCCACAGCCGGGCCCGCTCCTCGTCGGTGGCGAGCAGCCAGAGGACGCGGAACTCGGTGTTGAACATCAGCGCCTCGCTGCCGTGGATCAGCCGCGGGTCGGACGGATCGAACAGCGTGATGTCCACCCGCCCGTCCGGCTGCAGCAGGCCGGTGCCGCTGCGCATGGTCGCGTGGTCGGGCTGCATCAGGAAGACCGGCACCGGAATGGGCGCCGCGGCTGGCGCAGCGGCGGAGGCTGCCGGCGTGCCGTCCATCGGGGCGGCAAGCTGATAGCTGACGGTTGCGGCGGCATGGCGGGTCGGCAGCGTCGTCCAGCCCGCCGACAGGAAGAGGGCGCCGAGAGCCAGGCTTGCGGCGATGGCGGCGGGCTTGCCGAAAAGGGCGTTCACGGGCGTCATGTCAGCCGATCCATCGCGATGCGTCATTCCGGCACAGGGAGCGGGATGGGAAAACGGTGCGGCAATTGCGGGATCTTCCCGACATTGACCGGGCAATTGGGGCGGCGTACGGTTTCCGGACGGGAAAAACCGAAAATTTGTGCAGAGCCGCCGCCATGATGACGACAGCGGGTTTCATCGTCCGGATCATCTTCGCGGTCCTGCTGGTCTTCGGCATCTACAACCCGTCCGGCTATTCCTATTACGACTGGCTCGTCGGCGATCAGGGGCACTGGACGGTCAAGCTGTTCGGCGCGTCGGTGCTGGCCTTCCTGCTTTTCATCCATGCGCAGGCCACGTGGCGTTCGATGAAGCTGATCGGCATTCTGCTGGTGCTTTCGGTCGTGTCGTCGTTCGGCTGGGTCCTGTGGGATTTCGGCGTGATCGATCTGACCGATCCCACCACCCGTTCGCTTGGCCTGCTGAGCACCGTCGCCATCGTGCTGGGGGCCGGGCAATCCTGGTCGCTCGTGCGCTATCGCCTGAGCGGTCAGGTCGATTCGCAGAACCTGATCGCCTGACCGGCCGGATGACGCCATGAAGAGCTTCGGCTATCTGATCCGCACCGTAACCTGCTTCCTCCTGCTGTTCGCCACCTGGAACCCGACCGGCTATTCCTATGCCGCCTGGCTCGGAACCGACGACGGCAGCCGCCTGTCGGTGAAGATCGCCGTCGGCCTGCTGCTGCTCGCCCTTTATGCCGCCTATCTGCGGATCGCCTGGGTCGCGCTGCGCCTGCCGGGGATTCTCACCGCGGTGACGATCCTCTACAGCGGCTATCTGTCGCTGCGGCACCTCGGCGCGCTCGATGCCGACGCACCGTTGTGGAGCAGCTACCTGGCGCTGGTGCTGGCGGGGCTGGTGCTGGCGTCCGGTGTGTGCTGGTCGCATTTCAAACGCCGAATTTCCGGCCAGTCGCACGTCCTGACCCCTCCGCCCTGACCCGTTTCCGCCGGCTGCTGTCGCTCCCGCTGCTGACCGGTGCGCCCAGCGGGAGCATCGATTTCGGTGCGCGGAAATGGCGCTGCTTCTGGAACAGGCCCAGCGTGTTGTAGCGGTACTCCTGCATGACCAGCACCGCGACCGCCAAAGCCCAGAAATTCAGGCGGTTGAGCAGCCAGAGGCCGAGAAGCGTGGCGTAGAGCGTCGCCACCGACGCAAGCGCCGCCAGCGTCAGATCCATCGCCAGGGTCAGCATGGCGACGCGCCAGTGGGTCCGGTAGAAGCCCCAGGCTCCCCGTCCGGCCAGCAAGGCAAAGGCGAAACCGACGACCAGGGTCAGGTTGAGGCGGTCGTCCCGCTCGGCCAGCCACGCCGCCAGCCGGTCCGGAGCCTCGGCCAGCGTGTCGAGGACCAGGGCCTCGAACGCCGGAGGATCGAGATCCCAGGGGCCGCCGACGCCGAACAGCAGATCGGCGTTCAGGCCGCCGCCGGGAAGCGGCGTGGTCAGGATGAAGCAGATGCCGATCAGGAACCCGCACAGTTCGACGATGCCGGCGCGGCCGGCGCCGTACGCATGCCAGTGCCGTGCGGTGTCGAACAGCGCCCGGTAGACGATCAGCGGTGCCGCGATCAGAAGTGTCCCGATAAGGATGACGGTTCCCGACGCGAACAGCTCTAGGATATCCATGGGCGTCGCTCCCCGTCGCGGGCCTCAGCCTTTCAAGTGTCAGGGCAGGTGTCAGGGCAGGTGTCAGGTTTCGATCTTGCGATACCAGCGCTTGGTCGGGATCAGCCCGGCCCGCTTCGGCTGCCATCCGTTGTCGGTCATGATGCGCTTGATGTGGCGCCGCGCCTCTTCCTCGCTGATGCTGTCGTTGGAGAAATCGCGCAGGATCGAAGCAGTCTGGTTGAACTGCTTCTTGCCGATCTTTCCCTTCTTCCCGGCGTGCTTGTCCAGCACCTGCCGGATCCGACGATCGGTTTCGCTTTCGAAAACGAGATCGTAATCGTCGGCGACACAACGCATGACGCCGCGTGCTTCCTCCAGCGTCAGGCCGCAACGGACAACCCCATCCTCCAGGATCCGCCGCTCGGTGTCGCGCTCGATATACTTGCTTGAAATCCCATTCAGCTTGACCAGATCGGCGAATTTACGGCGGCAATCCTCGACTGCTTCGGTCATTTGAAATCCAACCCATTGCGTTGCCAAGTCTACATCGCACCCTGCGAACGAATAGAGCGTCCGCCTGTCCCCACGGCCTCATCCAGCCTTCCCGCCCTGCGCAGAGAGCGCATCGGGCGGCAATTTTTGCGTACCTCTTCAGGAAAGCACGTGCAACATAGTCTCACCGTCTGATTCTTTCCACAATAGACACGCTATATCCATCGGGAACACTCCTACTGGTTTCAGCCGCGCCTTGTCTGGAAAAGGGTTGGTTTATGTTATCCCTGCCAATAACAAATTACCGAATCGGTGAAATGTTTAGATTCCAGACTTTTTGATTTGTTTCAAAGAAAGGTTGCGGCATTCAGTAAGACTCTAACACTTAAAGGTGAGGAAGCCGGGATAATCGGAGATTTCCCGGACTTGACCGCGCGCACCGCGCGTAAGGCTTGATCCTCGCCGGGCCGTCGGGCCTACTGGACCTGCGTAACTCGCCGTTGTCCGGCGCCTGAGCGCCGCCTTCCTGCCGCCTTCCCGCCGAAGTGGAGTCCTGGGGTTGCCCTACCGATGCGCTTGATCGCCATTCTCCTGTTTTTGGCGGCATTGCTGGCCGGAGGATTGGCGGTGCCATCGCTGACATCGCGATCCGCGATTCGGGACAGTGCCGGTACGGTTCGCATCGCCTATGCCGGAAACCTGTCGGAAGGCGGCCAGGACATCGTCAGGGCGCTGGGGCTTCTGGCGGACGGCATCAACGCCACCGGCGGGATCGACGGGTTGCAGCTTCAGTTCGTACCGTTCGACGATCACGGCGTTTCTCCCAGCGCCCGCAAGGCCGCGGCGGAGATCGTGGAGGACGACAGCATCCTGGCGGTGATCGGCCACGACAGTTCCGCCACCTCCCTTGCGGCCGCGCCGATCTATGCCGCCGCCGGCATTCCCGCCCTGTCACCGATGGCGAGCGAGACCAGCCTGACGCGGAACAATGCCTGGTATTTCCGCATCGGGCATTCGGACGAGCGGGAAGCCGCCTTCATGGCCGATTACGTCCGGCTCGGACTGCTTGCCGATTCGGTGGCGCTGCTGCGCACGCCGCAGACGGTCACGGAGCGGCTTGCGGGTCCCCTGCGTGACGTCATGCCGCAGCGTGGCGTCGGGTTGCGGCTGGATGCGGCGATCAATCCGGCGGCGGCCGGCTTCGCCCGCGACATCGCCGATTTCGTCGGCACTCTGCGCGGGCTGTCTGCCGAGACCGTCGTCGTCCTTCTGGCGACGGAGGAGCCGGCGGTCATGCTGATCCAGGCGCTGCGCGATGCGGGTGTGACCAATCGCATTCTCGGCCCCAACTGGCTGGGAGCGCCGTCCTTCGGCAAGCAGCTGTCGCGTCTGCCGCGCGAATCGTCCCATCCCGGCCTCTATACGGGCAAGCTCTTCGTCATCAGCTCCTTTCTGCCCGACATCGCCAACCAGCAGGCGAACCGCCTGCTCGCGGCTTACGATGCGCGATTCGGGCCGCTCGGCAACTGGGCGGCGCTCTACGCCTACGATGCCGGGCAGCTTCTGGTCGCCGCCGTGCGGCGGGCGGGGCTGGCGGGCAGCTGGAGCACGCGCGCGTCGGCGCGGCGCATGGTGCGCGACCAGCTCGCCGCCATCCGCTCGGTGCTGCATGCCGTGCCCGGCGTCACCGGCCCCTTGTATTTCGGCGAGGACGGAACGCCGGAGCGGGCGCTCGGCATCGGCCAGTTCACCACCGGCGCCGGGCCGGATGACGGGCTGACCACTGCGCTGACCCAGTTGCGCTATGCGGCCGATGCGGACGGCAGCGGCGGAAACGGCAACCGCGGCGCGATGAGGCCACTGTCGGTGGTTCATGTCGGCATGTCGGTCAGCCGCATTTCCGACATCGATCCCGTCAACCGTTCGGCGCGGATCGAGTTCGACCTGTGGTTCCGCTACCGCAACGTTCCCGACAGCCCGCCTCCGGAAGCGGTCACCGACATCCAGTTCCTCGACACCGTGGAGCCGGTGATGGTGGGCGTTCCCGTCGAACAGGCGCGCAACGGCGACGAGGATTACCGGCTCTACCATGTCACCGGCCGCTTCCTGATGGATGCGTGGCAGGACGCCCGCGCGCCGCTGGGCGGACATCGGGTCGGCCTGCGGTTCCGCAGCCGCGACCTCAATCATGAGCGGATGATCTTCGCCGCCGATGAAGGCGACGGCTCCGCCCACCGCGACCTCGCGCGTGTGCTCGCCGGGCGCAAGGTGGCCGGGGCGGGCTGGGCGGTGACGGACGCGGTTCTCACCGCCGACATTCCGGCGGCGGTGCCCGGTGCCCAGATCCGGCCTGAAGAACGGCGCGCCGGGCGCGACGCCCCGACGGTCCGTTTCGAACTGTCGATCGAGCCGCAGGATCGCGGATTGCGCCGGCAGATCGGTGGGCTACCCGCCCTCATCGGGGTATGGGGCGCCTGTCTGCTGCTGCTGGCCCTGCGCGGGGCCGAGGCATGGCAGTCGGACCGCCGCTTCCCCCGCCTGTTCCTGCTGGTCGAGTCGGCTGCGACCGGAGTCGGCCTGCTTGCCGCCGAATCGGCGCTGATCGACGGCTTCGCGCGGATCGACGCCGAACGGGCGATGGCTGCCACCGTCACCGCCTTCGACGTGGCATGGTGGCTGGTCCCCGCCCTGTTCATCAATCTGGCCCTGCACCGCTTCGCCTGGGATCCGCTGGAGGCGTCCAGCGAACGGGCGATCCCGCAGGTGGTCAAGAGCACGGTGTCGCTGCTGATCCTGATCCTGGCGGTCTTCGGCGTGATCGCGCAGGTCTTCCAGAAGGACCTGACCAGCCTGCTCGCCACCTCCGGCGTGCTGGCGATGATCATCGGCCTGTCGCTGCAAAGCAACCTGTCCAACATCTTCTCCGGCATGGTGCTGAACCTCGAACGGCCGTTCCGCCGTGGCGACTGGATCAAGGTGGGGGATGCGCCCATCGGTCAGGTGATCGACATCTCCTGGCGCTCGACCAAGATCCAGACCTTCAACAACACGGTGGTCAGCATTCCGAACGCGGTCGCGGCAGGCACGCGGATCGAGAACTGCTCGCACCCCAACAACCGCTTCATCGCCCAGATGCTGCTGCATGTGACGCTGGGCCACGATCCCGACCGGATCGTCAATCTGCTGACCGACGCGCTGCGGCTGGTGAAGAGCGTCGATGGGCGCAAGCATCTCGGCCTGGTCTGGGTGAAGTTCAACGGCATCGACGAATTCGGGATGCGCTTCCTGGTTTCGTTCGACCTGACCGACCGCTCCCTCCTGCAATCGCAGGAGCATGCGGTGCTGATCAGCATCCATTCGGTTTTCCGCCATGCCGGGGTGACGCTGGCGCAGCGCCACGCCAACATCCGGCTGGTGGAGGGGGGGACCGACGCGGCCGACGCCCATCCGGACGCGGCGTCGCTGATCGCCGCCGCTCCCCTGTTCCAGCCGCTCGACAACCCAGCCCGCGAGCGGCTGGCGGCCGGCGCCCGGCCGCAGCGGGTCGCCATCGGCACGCCGCTGTACCGCCAGGGCGATGCCGGCCGGTCGCTGTTCCTGGTGGCGGAAGGCATCGTGACGCTCAGCACCACCGGCCTGGACGGCACCGAGATCGAGCTGTCCCGCCTTGGACCGGGCGCGCTGTTCGGGGAGAGCGCCCTGCTGGACGGGGCCGCGAGGACGAGTTCGGCGCGGACCCTGGGGCCGGCGCTGCTGTACGAGATCGACGAGACGGTGCTGGCACAGGCGCTGGACGGCCAGCCGTCGCTGCGCGACCTGCTGGGCCGCATCGCATCCACCCGCTCGGCGGACGGGCACGGCAGTGGCCGCCCGGACGAGGACGACCGCCAGCGCGGGCAGGGAACCGGCATGCTCGCCCGGCTGCGCGACGCCTTCGGCTTCAGCGACGTCAACGCGTGACGACGTGACCGAGGAGGCTATCCCGACCGCTTCCGCGCCCTGATGCGGTCCACGAGGCTGCCGGGAACCGGGGGGGCGAAGCGGACGTGGCCGGGGGCGGTATCCTGGGGCCAGCCGATCCATCCCCGCGCCATCAGGTCCATCTGACGCTGCACATCCATCAGCGCCACCATCTCCCCGCCGTCGGGAACCGCGCCGTCACCCGGCGTGATGCGGAACAGGGTATGGCGCAGGTGGCCGTCGAATTTGGGGGCGGTCCAGACCATGGCGAAGCCGCAGGCCAGCATGCTGCGCAGGCTGGGCGGATTGTCGGCGCGCACGGTGACGAAGCCGTAATCTTGCGGGGACCCGGGAAACAGCCGCCAGTCGACCGCCGCGACCATCCGCTGCTGCAACCGCTGCCCGCGGAAGGCGGGATCGACGATCACCGCGGTCCAGTGAACCACCGCGTCCAGTTCCCCATCCACAAGCCCGAAGGGAAGGCCCATCGAATCGGGCTGCCGGCCGGGAAACAGCAGCGAGAAGAAGCCGACCAACCGGTCGCCGGCCAGCGCCCCCACCGTCAGGCCGCGGGGGCCGAGCATCTCGGCGATCTGGTCGCCACTGACCGGATACATGCGGTCGCCGATTGCCGCGTCCTGCAACGCGGCGATGGCCGGCGCCCAGCCGCCGTCGAGAATCGCCAGGCGCAGCGGACTGTCCTCCGTCCGGGCCTGTGCCGTCATCTTCCTCAGGCCGTTTTGGTCCCTCATGCCGTTTTGGCCATGAACGGGCGTCGGCGCAGGGCCAGGACGGACAGTCCGAGATGAAGCAGCAGCGCCGCCGCCAGACCGAGGCCGATCAGCGTCGCGCCCGCCCCGCCGGCGACCGCGGCGGCGCTGAACAGCATCGGGCCGATGACCTGACCGATCTTCCGGGCGTTCAGATGATAGGATTGCGGAACCGCGAGCCCATGGGTGCCCACGACAGGCAGCCGCTCGAGATAGCGCTGCTGCGCGGTCAGGCCGAAACTGTCGCTGAGGCCGAGAAGCAGGATCGCCAGGAACGCCCCGACCAGGCTTCCGGTCAGCGCGAAGGTCGTCAGCCCCGCCGCCATGATGAGGCCGGAGGCGAGGACCGGCAGGCCGGGGGCGAGGTCGCTCGACCGCATCAGGCGCGACAGCAGCGGGCCGAGATAGACGATGCACAGGCCATAGAGCAGGAAAGCCTGACCGACCGTGGAGGCCGGCTGTCCCAACCCGCTGGCGAACAGGGGAAAATAATAGATCAGGAACATGCTGCAGGCGGAGGTCGGAACCGATACCAGCAGCAGGAAGGCGAGGAAGGAACCGTCGCTCCACACCCGCCGCGTGGGTGCCGTGTCACCGTCCGGCTTCGCCGCGGCGGGGGCGAGGGCAGCGATGGCGGCCGCTCCCGCCGGTTCGGGAGTCAGAAGCAGCAATTGCCCGATGCCCAGCGTCAGCACGACGGCGGCGATCAGGAAAACCGCGTGGGGGCCGATTGCGTCCGCCAGCAGGCTGCCGACGACCGCGCCGCAATTGACGCCGACATACATGCCGGAAAACAGGTCGGAATAGGCTCCCGTCGCCGGATCGATCCGGCGGATGCGGTCGATCAGGCGGTACAGCCCCATCAGCGCCGTCATCGTTCCGGCACCCACCAGACCGCGCGCCACGATGAACAGGACCGGGTCGCCGGTCATCCCGGAGACCAGGGCGCCCAGCACGGCGACGGCCAGACCGGCGGCGGTCATCGTCCGCCAGGGCAGCCGCGCGCTGATCCGTCCCGCCAGCAGGATCGCCAGCGCGCCGCACAGCATCTCCACCGACACCGGAATCGCCGCCGCCTGGGGCGGAGCCAATCCGAACAGGCCGCGGTCGAAGGTCTGCATGATGACCGGCACGAAGGAGGCCGACAGGAACATGCCGAAATAGAGCATGAAGGTGAGGAAGCGGAGGCCGGCCAGGGACCGGCCGGTCGCGGCGGCGGCATCGGCGCCCACTACCACTGCCTCTGTCTCGGCTACCGTCTCCACCGTCGGCCGCATCCGCCGGCTGACGAAGGCATGCAGTTCATAGATGAACATCAGCGAGATGATCAGGATCGTCACGTTGTTGGCGACGACCTCCAGCATGTTGCGCTGGATGAAGTCGCTGTCGATGACGATGCGCAGGGTCGGCGTCACGAAGTCCGCGTCGGTCGCCAGCGCCCGTCCCGTCACCAGATCCCCCTTGGCCGCCGGCTGGCCGGAGCCGAGCGAGCCCGACAGATCGGCCCCTTCCGGAACGGCCAGCGACATGCCCTTGAAGTGGGGAACGATGCCGATGATCTCGCGGAAATAATCGTCGATGCCCGAGAAGGAGCGGTAGGTCGCCCCGCGCCCGATGACGGAGCCGATGTCCGTCGCCACGATGTTCTCGACGATCCCGGTGGTGTTCTCCACGGTGCGCAGATAGGCGTCGCTGAAGGCGCCGTAGCCGGTCACGCCGACCGCGATCTGCACCAGCGCCGCCACCGCGAGCGCCGCGCGCCCGGAGCGCGGTCGTCCGAGCCCGCCGCGTCCGCGTTCCGGCAGCAGGGCAAGGCCGCCCAGCAGGAGGATCGCGACCCCACCCAGCGCGCCGACGAGGATCAGCGTGTGCCGTTCGAAGGCGCGGACGTAATCGTCGATCACCGAATCGCCGGCGGCGATCACCAGGGTGCCGATCCAGCGTCCATCGGCGGGATCACGGATCGGCAGGAACAGCTTGTGCGACCGGCTGTCCGTGTCGTGATAGTTGAAGGACGTGGCACGCTGGAACTCGCCGGCCGTCCTGCGCTGCTCATAGCCGGTCAGCCGGTCGCCGATACGATCCTTGAAGCCGTAGGTGCCGATGGCATAGGCGACCTGCCCGTCCGGCAGCGCGACCGCCACGCCGTCGGCCTGCGGCAGATAGGTCTTCAACTGGCTGAGCGCCCGCTCCATGCCGAAGAAGTTCTCGATGGTCTTGCCGTACTTCACCGCATATTCGATGCTGGTGACCACCTTCCGGCCGGCGACCCCGAAGGTGGAGAACAGCGCGTCGCCGCAATCCCGCCGGAAGGTGCCGAGGTTGATGCCGGCGCTGAAGACCAGCGCCGCCACGATCAGCAGCACGGATGGCAGGAAGGTCGCCAGGAAACGGCCGGTCTTGCGTTGCACGTGACGGGTCCTCTCGGCTGATGGCGGGCCGCTCAAGGCATGGCACCGAGGCTGGTGTAGATGTTGTCGGCGGCCAGCAGCGCCGACATCGCCGGGCGGTAGCCCATCCGGTTCGCAACCGCCAGATTCCAGGCGATGGTCGGCGTGTCGAAATAGATCTGGCGCATCTCCGCCAGCCTCTCGCCATTGGCCAGCCGGGCGATCACCGACGCGCCGAACTGGCCGATTCCATCGAAATCGCTGCGGGCGACGCTCATCAGGGCGCCCTGCGCCACCTCCTCCGGTCCAAGCTGCGAGAAGGTCGGGATGCCGCGCTCCTGGAAGATGCGGACCAGGGGCGGGAAGCGCTCCAGGCTCCAGCGGCCGAAGGTGATGTACATGGCGTCGACCTGCCGGGAGAGGTCGCCCCAGGCCGTGGCGAGGTCGGCGTAATAGCGTTCCTGATCGTCGGACCCGGCGGGTGCCTGGACATGGCGCGCCACAAGCTCGAACCCCAGCTGTCCCGCCATCGCCTCGATGTCGGCGATGGAGGCGATGGCACGGCCGGCCGTGCTGTTCTCGTAGGCGATCCCCAGCCGGCGGAAGCCGAAGGTTTCGTGGAAGATGCGGATCTGGCGGTGATAGCGCTGGGGATCGACATGAGCCCAGACATGATTGCGGCCGGACTGCTCCGCGGCGGCGACGATGCCGGCGGCGACCGCATTGGTCGTGGAGAACACCAGCGTCGGGACGGCGTGGCGGTCCAGCGCCAGCTTCCGCCCGGCGATGGTGCCCATGACGATCATCAGGTCGATGTCGCCGCCGCCCTCCAGCCGCTGAAGGATCGGTTCCGCCGACGCCTGGTCCAGTCCGCCGTACCAGCCGTCGGCGACGAAGCGGATCCGCGGCCCCAGGTCGCGCGCCGACAGCCAGCGCCACAGCGCCCCGCTGTCGCTCTGGCCGGCGTCATAGGGCATCCGTGCCGCTCCGTTCAGCCAGGACAGGGCGTCCAGCCCCTTCACGATGCTGGCCAGCGTGCCCGCATAATTGCCGTAGGGCATCGTTTCGGCATAGCCGATGCGCCAGTACCGCCCGTCGGTCAGCTTCGGCAGCAACGCGTTGTCGGTCGCGCGGCCCGCGTGCGCGCCACCCGGAAGAAGGGCGCTCATGACCGCCGTGCCGGCGCCGGCGATCAGTTGGCGCCGGTTCGGCATCTGTCCGCATCGGCTCATTCCACGCCCCCCATCTGTCCGGCCAAATGTCCGGAGAGCCGGCGCGCCACGCGCGGCCCCAGCATCAGAATGGCCGACGGGCGGATGCCGTTGGCCTTGCCGATGTCTTCCACCGTGATCGTCTCGATGCCCTGGGCGCCGACGAACACCGCCTCGTCGCCCAGCGCGGCGTCCGGGATGTCGGTGACGTCCGCCAGGACCTTGCCCATGAAGGCTTCGCCGATCAGCGGAGCCCGCCGCCCACGGATCAGCACGGCGCTGTCGCGGAAGCGCAGCAGATAGGGGAGGTCGGCATAGCCCACCGGGATCATCGCGGCCCGTCCTCCGGTCGCGCTCCCGGCCGGCCCCCCGCTCCGTCCATCGCTCCGTCGCCGGGCGGCCGGGCCGTATCCGATGTCATCGCCCGGCTCCAGCCGGCAGAGATGCGCGACGCGCGACACCAGCTCCATCACCGGCCGGAACGGGAAGGGCGCGCCGCCGGCCTCGACCATGCGGATGCCGTAAAGCACGGCGCCCAGCCGGACCATATCGAAGCGGGCGTCGGGGGCATTGAACAGGCCGGGGCTGGTGACGGCATGGACGAGCGGCGGCCTCGGCAAATCAGCCGGCAGCCGGTCGATCAGGGTGTGGAAGCTCGCGACCTCCCGCCCGATCTGGCCGGGGTCGTCCCGATAGGGACCGATCATGTGGGTGAACAGCCCTTCCACCCGCAGATTGGCGAGGCTGCGCAACGCGCGCAGGAGGGGGACCAGCGCGTCCCCGTCCGCGCCCAGCCCGGCGCAGTCGGACCGTGCTCTGACATGGATGTCCGCCGGGCGTCCGGCCCGGCGGGCGGCGGCTTGCAGCGCTTCGGCCGCTTCGACATCGCTGACGGTCGCCGTCAGGCCGAACCCGATCATCGGGGATGCGTCGCCGGGGCAAAGCGGGTTCATCACCAGGATCGGCGATGCGATCCCCGCCTGCCGCAGCTCGATTCCCTCATCCGGGCTGTCGACGGCGAAACCGTCGATGCCTGCACGTTCGAGCGCCCGGGACACGGCAAGGGCGCCATGACCATAGGCGTTGGCCTTGACCACGCCCAGGATGCGGGCGCCACGGTCCAGCATCGATCTGGCCATCGCGAGATTGGACGTCAGCCGGTCGATATGAAGGACGGCATGGCAGCCTGCGACATCAACGGTCATAACGACCGGCCCGTACCGCTGTTTTCGGTTGCTTGCATCGTCTCCGCTCTGAAAATCCGACCGGAACCCGCGGGTTCCGGACCATTCACCGGCAATTGGCCGCCATCAATGGGCCGCTGCAGGGATGACCGCGGCGTCGGCCGGGCCATGGGCTCCGGCCGGGTCGGGGCCGTGTCCCGTTCCATGATCGGCGCCATGGCCTCCCCCATGCCCACCGCCATGACCGCCTCCGAAGATCGAGGCGATCGGGCTGGAATGCCCGCCGCCGTGATCTCCGCCATGGTCGTTGTTGACGCCGAGCAGGCCGTAGATCACCAGCAGCAGGACGCTGCTGCTGTGGCCGCCGCCATGGTCGTCATCGTGGCTTTCGCCATGGCCCTTGCCCTTGTCACGGTGCGTCGACGCATGCTTGACCTCGGCATGGACCGGCACCGCATGGCGGACTTGGCGGCCACCGTGCCCGCTGCCGCTGCCATGCCCACCCGCCGCAACGGCCGGAGCCGCCGCGACCAGGATGGCCATCGCCGCCGCCACCGCGGCGATGGCAGCGGTGATGGTTGTGGAGTGTGCGTTCCGCCTCATGCTTCGGCCCCCCTCCGTCATACCGTCAACGTCCTGCCGCCGGTCAGTTCATGCTGGCGGTGGCCGGCACGTTCTGGACGGTGCCGATCAGGTTTTCCGTGTAGACGACCTCCTTGGGCGCAAGCTTCAGCGCCTTGGCGGTCATCCGCTCCGCCTCCTCGCGGCGTCCCTGGGCGCTCAGCACCTCGGCCCAGCTCGAATAGACGTCGGAGAAATTCTGATCGGTCCGGCTTGCCTCGTCGAATTTGGCGTAGGCCTCGTCGATCCGGCCGGTCAGGGCCAGGGTGAAGCCCCATTCGCTCAGCGCCGCCGCCTTCACCGCCGGGCTCTGCGCCACGTTGGGGTGCTGCACCACCGCGGTGAAGTTCCGCACGGCCGAATCGTATTCGCCGAGCCGGGCATTGACGACGCCCAGGTTCAGGCGCGGCGACAGGAAGTTGGGGTCGAGATGCACCGCCTCCTCGAACTGGTGGATGGCGCCGTGGCGGTCGTTCTGCTGGTACAGAACCATGCCCCACAGATTGTGCAGCCAGGGGGCGTAGCGCGAGTCGTGCCCTTCCAGCTCCCGGCGCAGGATTTCCAGGGTCGGGGTGAAATCGCGCGACAGCCGGTCGCGCTTGAACTGGTAGGCGGCCAGAATGTAGGGGTTCACCACGCGCATCGCCTCATAGGCGGCGCCGTGGATCAGGCCCTTCATGTCGTCGACCGAGCCGTTGCGCGAGATGCGCGTCTTGTTGTGGTGGCTGTCGTAGCTGCGCAGGATGAATTCGACCTGCTGGTCGTGGCGCACGATTTCCCCGGAGAAGGTGAAGGGGATCATGTGCGCCGATTCCTGCACCACGCGGATCAGCGGGGTGACGCCGAGATATTCGCCCAGCACCGAGGTGGCGCTCTGGTCGGCATGCAGTTCGACCTGACGGGCTTCGGCCTTGGTGAAGGCCTGCCGCTCGATCTCCTGCATGTCGTCGGCCAGCTTGGTGATCACCACGGCCGGCGTCAGACCGGTTTCCTGGGAGATCGAATCGGGCACGTCGACATAGTCGAAATGGATGGTCTGGGTGTCGGTGAACACGGCGAAGCCGAAGGCCATCGCCAGTGTCACCAGCGGAATGGTGAGAAGGCCGAAATCCATGTGTTTCCCCCTGTCGCTCTGCTTTCGCTGTGCCGTCTGTCTGCTGTCAGGCTGCCGTGGACGCCGTGGCGGCGGTCACGAGGCGGCCTTCTCGGCGATGGACAGGAAGCGGCTGGGATGGACGTCGCGCACGTTGTAGACCCAGCCCTTGATCTGCTGGCTGACCAGCGATTTGGTGGAGAAGTGGTAGATCGGGATGACCGGGTCGTCGTCGATCATCGCCTTCTCGGCCTGGCCGAGCAGGGAGGAACGCTGGGCCGCATCCTCGCTGGCCGCCGCCTTAGCAAGCAGGTCGTCATACTTGCGGCTGCGGTATCCGGGATCGTTGCGCGGCGGCAGGGCGGTGGACAGCATCAGGTTGAGGAAGACGGTGGGGTCGGCGTAGTCGCCGATCCAGGCGGCGCGGACGATCTGGAAATCGCGCCGCGCGCGGCGCTTGAGATAATCGGTGCGTTCGACGCTGACCGGCTTGACCTGGATGCCCTTGCCGAAGGCGTCCTGCCACATGGAAATGACGGCGTCGGCGATGACGCGGTTGTTTTCCGACTGGTTGTAGAGGATCTCGACCGCCAGCGGCTGCATCGGGCTGAAGCCCGCGGTCGAGAACAGGCGGCGCGCCTCGCGCAGGCGGTTGTCCATCGGTTCGGCGATGAAGTCGGCGGTCTGGCGGCGATAGTTGGGGACGATGGGCGGCACCAGCCCATAGGCCGGCGTCTCGCCGGCGCGCGTCACCTTGTCGACGATGTTCTCGCGGTTGACCGCCAGCGACAGCGCGCGGCGCAGGTCGCGGTTGCTCTTGAACGGCTCGACCGTGAGGTTGAAGGCGTAATAGTAGGTGGCCAGGAAGGGCCTGTTCCAGAACACCTTCGGTTCGGTCAGCGAAATCCACTTCACCCGGTCCTGCGGCACCTCGTAGGTGAGGTGGAGGGTGCCGGCCTTGAAGCGGTCGACTTCCTCGGCGGAGTCGTCGATGGGGAAGAAGTTGACCTTGTCGATCGAGACGCCGCTGCGGCCGTGGAAATTGGCGTTCCTGCCCAGGCCGATCTGCTGGCGGGCCCGCCATTCCTCAAGCACATAGGCGCCGTTGCTGACCATCTTGCCGGGATCGGTCCAGCGCTCGCGCTGTGACTCGACGGTGCCGCGATGCACGGGCAGGGCGCTGTTGTCGGCGGCGATCAGGTCGAGGAAATAGGGAGTGGCCGCCTCCAGCGCGATGGTCACGGTGCGCGGGTTCGGCGCCGCGACGCCCAGCGTGTCGGCCGGCTTGGTGCCGTCGATGACGGCGGCGGCACCCTTGATGACGCGCATGTTGGAGGAGGGCTGGATGCCGTCCTTGGGCGTCAGGGCGCGGCGCAGGCTGTAGACGAAATCCTCGGCCGTCACCGCATCGCCGTTGGACCAGCGGGCGTCGGCCCGGAGCTGGAAGCTGTAGAGCTTGCCGTCCTCCGAGACCTGCCAGCTTTCGGCGACGCCCGGCAGGATGCGGCCGTCGGGGCCATACACCACCAGCCCCTCGAACAGGTCGCGCAGGATGTTCGATTCGATGCGCCCGTCCGTGCGGTGCGGGTCCAGCGTCGACGGCTCGCCACCGTTTCCGCGGTTCAGCACCGTTGCCGCCTGCGCCGCCGTCCCGGCGAAAAGCGCAAGCCCGGCGGCAACCATCACCGCCGATACCTTCTTCTTTAGCTCTGTCACCGGTAGCCTCGCAATCTGGCGGTGGAATCGGGAAATGATCGGTGTCCGGCCCACCGGTCCGGGGCCGCAGGCCGCCAAGCGGCCGGACGCGCGTCCCGGCAGTGGGCCGACGTCCTTATTGGGTGCCGGCGGCGCTCCAACTGCGGATCCTGGTTTCCAGGACGGCGCCGGTCCGCTCCGCGGCCAGCCGGGCGCGGGCGTCGGCCAGCCAGGGGGCCGCCACCGGTGCGGCAACGCCGTCGAGCGACGCCATGATGTCGATGGCCGCCGCGAGTTCGCCGGCTTCGAGCCGGGCCGCCGTGGCCGCCAGCAGCGCCGGTGTCCTGGTTTCGGCCGGTTGTTGCGGAGCCGCCGCTTGCGGAGCCGCCGCTTGTGGAGCCGTGGTATCGGCCGCCTGCGGCGGCGAATCTGACGCCGACGCCAGGATGACCGTCGAGAGGCCGGTCATCCAGCCCCAGACGGTTTCGCGCAGTCCGCCTGCACCGTCCTGCACCTCCGCCTGGAGAGCCGACGGCACCAGCAGCCCGAAGGACGCATAGAGCTGGGTCCGGGTCGGCACGCCCTTGGCCGCGTAGCCCGACACCGAATCGAGCGTCTTCGAGAGTTCGGGATCCGCCGCAGCGGAGAGGCGCATCAGAGCGAGGTCGTCGGCGAAGGGATCGGACGTGCCGAGCGACTCCTTCAGCAGGCGTGCCGCGATCACCGATACCGCGCGGCCGGTGACGGCCTGCTGGTCGATGCGCTTGCCGGTCGCCGCGACCGCCTGTTCCAGCGCCGTCAGCTTCTCCGGCATCGCCGTCAGCCCCGCGACGGTCCGCTCCAGCGTATCGAGCTTCAGCTGGGTGCGGCTCGGAGACAGGAAGGACGAGCGCAGGTCGTCGGAATAGAGAACGGTGCCGCACACCGCCGCCGCCGCCAGCAGGATGGTCAGGACGATGGGACCGTTGCTGCGGCTGGGCTGCACGATGACGGGCGCGGCCTGGAGTCCGGGCGTGGCCGTTTCGGACGCCTGCCGGTCAATGCCGGATCGGCTGCCGGTTTCTTCTGTGGATTGGACGTCTTGCATACGATCACGCTCCGCTCGGGTTTGGCATGGCTGCTACGGTCCGCGAGTCACTGTCGACGACCGATTTCAAAGCCGGCGACAGGGGCGGCGCCGGCGGTGCCGGGCGGCATCGTCTTCCTGCGGCATCGGCATGTGAAAAGGCGGTCCTTGATTCGAGTGTCCAGTAGTCCGCATATCTCATATCGGACAGGCTACCTCAATCAGGGTAAACGGAAAAGCGTTCACGGGAAATTTGCAGACTCCGGCGGTGTTGAAACTTTTCGTTCCGAATCAGAGTCTTATTGTTGTCTATCCGAGAAATTTTCATCAAAGGATGCAGTGGCTTATCACTGGCAACATGTTAGGTTGAAAAGGTAATCGGCGGCGATAACAAGGATTTGATCGCCGGATTCCTTGGAAAGTTACGGCTCTTAACAGTCTTGGCGGATCGATCCCTGTTAGAAGATTTCGCAATCCTGCCGTTTATATTTCAGAACGTCGCATCCCAACATGGTCATTCATAATTCGTTAGGCTTCCTCGGGTCCAATGACGGCAGGCGAGGTTTGCGCGCCGGCCAGGGAAGCGGGTCCGGAAGCGGGTCCATATCCGGGACGGTCGTGCGTTCGCTGCTTTGCCGACCGGATCCGACATCATCGAACGCCGGAATCTACATGCCGAATGTGTTTGGAACGGTGGATCGCACCATGGCGGGCCAAGAACAGCCTCATGCCGTCGGCTCCGCAAGGCCGGCGAAGGGCCCCCGGCAGCGGGGCCGGCAGCTGCCCGGCCGGCCGATGGCGCTCGTGCGGAGCGCGGGGCTGTCCCGCGCGGTGTCCTCGGCGGTTTCCGCCGCAATTCTTCTGGCATCGCTGTCCGCGGCACCCGCCGCGGCCTGGAGCCGTCACGGAGCGGAAGCGGAGGATGAGGCTCCCGTCAGGGTGCGGCGCCCGTCCGCCGCTCCGGCCGTCACCTCGACTGCTGCCTCGTCCGCCGCCTCGCCCTCCGACGGGGCCTGGCTGTCGGGCACCGGCCAATGGATCGGCTCGACTGCCTGCTCGGCGGCAAGCACGGTGGTGAACACGGCAACCGCACCGGTGGTGGCGGTCGGCAGCTATATCTCCAGCGGATCGAACGCCCTCAGCCAGTTCAGCTGGGAAGTCGCCTATATGTTCGGGGTCAACCGCACCCCGGTCAGCCAGGTCCATGTCACGGACGCCGCGATGCCGGCGGTATCGGCGCAGGATCCTTCGGCACGGGAGGCCGGCCAGACCGCTCCCGCAGCGCCGTCACCCGTTCCGAACGCCGCGTCTCCGGCCGCTGCCGTTGCTTCGCCGTCGTCCCAACCGGCTTCGTCCGAACCGGTGCCGGAAGCAACCGCGCCGAAGCCCCCGGCCGCAACATCCGAACCGGCAACGCCGCCGGTGGCCGCCGTGGCCGAAGCGGTGGCTGCCGCGCCGCAACCGCGCGCGACGGATGCGAAGCTGCTGGCGTCGCTGGCGGTCGACAAGCCTCAGCGCAGGCCGGACGGCTCCTACTTCGTGCCGAAGCCGCTGCAGCGGATGTTCGACATCCGCACGCACAGGGCCGACAGCGTGCGCACGCCGCTGACGGTCAAGCTGCCCGGCCGGATCGTGCCGGACCCGAACGCCCATGGCGATGTCGAGGCAAGCCTGCTCGGCCGCATCGAACCGCCGAAGACCGGCATGCCGGTCCTGGGGGAAACGGTGCGCAAGGGACAGATCCTCGGCTATGTCGCACCGGCCATCGGCGTCGTCGACCGCAGCCAGGTCAGGCGCGAGGTCGCGCGGCTGACCAACGAGATCCGGATCACCGCCGAGAGCGTGGAGATCCTGAAGCAGTTCTGGTTCGTGCCCTTCCGCGACGGCAAGGTGATGCAGGCGGAAGTGCGGCTGGAAGGTCTGCGCCGCGAGCGGGAGGCCCTGCTGCCGATGCTTCAGACCCAGGAGGTGCTGCGGGCGGCCATCGACGGCGTGATCAGCGCGTCGACCGCCATCAACGGCCGCATCGTCCATCCCGGCGAAAAGATTTTCGAGATCGTCAACCCGCAGCGCCTGTGGATCGAGGCGGTCGCCGCCGACCCGGAGGTCGCCCGCGGCACGCAGCTGGTCCAAAATGCCAGCGCGGTGACGCCGGAGGGCGACGCGCTCGACCTGACTTTCATCGGCAGCGGGCTGGCGTTGCAGCAGCAGTCGGTGCCCCTGATGTTCCGGATCGAGAATCCGATGGATGGACTTCGGGTCGGCCGTCCGGTGACCGTCACGGTCCGCAACGAATCGAAAATGCGCGAGGGCATTCCCATCGCCCGCGAGGCGGTGGTCAACGATTCGGGCGGGGCCGAGCAGGTCTGGGAACTGGTCGAGCCAGAGGTCTTCATGCCGCATACGGTCAAGACCGAGATGATCGATGGCCGCAGCGTGCTGATCTCCGCGGGATTGGAGCCGGGCGCCCGGATCGTCACCCACGGTGCCCGTCTGCTGTCGCAGTTCCAGTAACGCCGCCCTTCCGCTTGCGCCCGGCAAGACCGACGCCTGGCCGAGACGATGCCAAGCCAAAACAATGAACGCAGATACAGTGGAGGACGCCATGGAATTTCGCAGCAAGACGGCAGACTGGCTCCGTTGCGCCGCCGCCGGCACGGCGTCCGCCGTGCTGGCGGTGTGTCTGGCGACTGGGCTGACCGCCGGTTCCGCCGGCCGGGCGCTGGCCGACGAGGCCGGGACTGCCGCGTCGCCGCGCGTCGCGATGGTCATGGACCTCGCCCGGACGACGGTGAGGGGGGCTGCCGCGGAACCCGTCAGCGTCGTGGTGATCGCCAACCAGAAGCGGCTGTTCGCCTTCGTCGACCGCTATGACAGCAGCGAGGCTTTGAGCGGAGCCGAACTGCGGATCGACACCCCGCGGCAGACGCTGGAGCTGAGCGAGGTTTCTCCCGGCATCTACCGCTCCGAACCCTACCTGCCGCCGGCCAGCGTCACGCCGCTGACGGTGAGGGTGGCGCTGGCCGGGGCGACCGCGACCGGGGCCGCCGACCTGCTGGTGCCGCGACTGGCGGACACCGTCCCCGGCGCCGCATCCGCCCACCGGCCGATCCTCTGGGCGGGGGTGGCGGTCGCCCTGATCGTGGCCCTCCTGTGGCTGTGGCAGCATCCGGTGGCCATCCGCCGCCGCTGGCCCGGCAAGGCAGCCTGATCCTTCGCCACCTCCAGCCTTCCGGCCGCCTTCGGAGACGCCCGTCGTCATGTTCACCTTTCTCGTCGGAATCAGCCTGCGCCAGCGCCCCCTCGTCCTGATCGCGGCGCTGCTGATCACCGGCTGGGGCGTCCTGATCGCGCGGGACATGCCGATCGACCTGCTTCCCGACCTGCATCCGCCGATGGTGACGATCGTCACCGAGGCCGGCGGCTATGCGCCGGAGGAGGTCGAACAACTCATCACCTATCCGATGGAGCTGGTGCTGAACGGTATGCCGGGGGTGTCGCGCATCCGCAGCGCGTCGAGCCCCGGCTTTTCGTTGATCTATGTCGAATTCGTCTGGGGCACCGATCCGCTGCGCAACCGTCAGCTGGTCATGGAGCGTTTGGCGATGGCCCGGGAACGGTTGCCGGACGACATCACCCCGAATCTGGCGCCGATGTCGTCGGTGATGGGCTTGGCGATGCAGCTGGTGGTGCAGGCCCCCGGCATGGACCCAATGACCCTGCGGGAGCTGGCCGACTGGACGATCCGTCCCCGGCTTATGGCGGTGGAAGGCGTTTCGCAGGTCTATGTCGTGGGCGGCGATGTGCGGCAGTACCGCTTCACGCCCAACCCCGTCGCCATGAACATGCTGGGAATAACGCTGACCCAGGTCGAGCAGTCGCTGAACGACTTCGGCCGGAACAGCAGCGGCGGCTTCAACGACCTCTACAACACCGAATTCATCATCCGCAACGTCGGCCGCAGCCGCAGCCTGGACGATCTGCGCAGCCTCGTCGTCACCTATCGCGACGGCCGCCCGGTGCTGCTGAGCCAGATCGGCGACGTCAGTTTCGCCGCCAAGGTGAAGCGCGGCGAAGGCAGCTTCAACGGCGAGCCCGCCGTCCTGATGGCGATCCTCAAGCATCCCGCCGCCAACAGCGTGGCGCTGGCCGGCCGGGTCGAGGACATGCTGGCGGAACTGGCGCCCTCCCTGCCGCCGGGTGTGGAGGCGAGGAAGATCTCCTATAGCCAGGCCGACCTGATCAGCTCATCGGTCGAGAATGTCGAGGACGTGCTGCGCGACGCCATCGTCATCGTCGCCGTCGTGCTGGCCGCCTTCCTGTGGAGCGTGCGCACCACCGCCATCTCGCTGCTGGCGATCCCGGTGTCGCTGATCGTCACCATCATCGCGCTGAAGCTGATGGGATCCACCATCAACACCATGACGCTGGGCGGGATCGCCATCGGCATTGGTCAGCTGGTGGACGATTCGGTGGTTTATGTCGAGAACACGCTGCGCCGGCTGGGCGACAACCGGCGGCGTCACCGGCCGCTGGAGGTGATCGAGGTCATCATGCGCGCCTCGCAGGAGGTGCGGTCGGGCATCATCTACGCCACCGCGATCATCCTGCTGGTCTTCCTGCCGCTGTTCGCCCTGCCGGGGGAACAGGGGCGGCTGTTCGGCCCGCTCGGCATCGCCTACATCGTGTCGATCTTCGCCAGCCTCCTGGTGTCGCTGACGGTGACGCCGGCGCTCTGCGCCTATCTGCTGCCCAACATGAAGCATCTGGAGGAGTCGCATGACGGCCGGCTGATCCGCTGGCTGAAGCGGCTGAACGGCCGGGTGCTCGGCTGGTCGCTCGACAATCCCCGCGCCCTGCTGGGCGCTACCGCCGGGCTTGTCGTGCTGTCGGCGCTGGCCCTGCCGCTGCTGCCGCGCTCCTTCCTGCCGTCCTTCAACGAGGGAACGCTGTATGTCCAACTGCTGAACCGGCCCGGCATCTCGCTCGCCGAATCGAGCCGGGTCGGGGCGATGGCGGAGCAGATCATCCTTCAGGTGCCGGAGGTGGTGAGCGTCGCCCGCCGCACCGGCCGCAACGAGGATGACGAGGACGCCGATCCGGTCAACAGCAGCGAGTTTCCGATCCGCGTCCGGCTGGACGGCCGCAGCCGCGCCGAGGTGATCGAGGATCTGCGCGACCGCCTGTCGGTGCTGCCGGTCGATCTGACCGTGACCCAGTTCCTGACCTCGCGCATGGAGGTGGCTCAGAACGGCGTGCGCGGCGCCATCGTCATGAAGATCTTCGGCGAGGATTTGGGCACGCTGCGCATGCTGGCGGGCCGCTTCCGCGAGAAGTTCGACGAGATTCCGGGCCTGCGCGACCTGCTGGTCGAGCAGCAGGTCCAGGTCCCGCAGATCCGGATCACGCTGGATTACGAGCGGGCCAAGCTGTTCGGCGTGACGCCGGCGCAGCTGGCGGAGGCCCTGGAGAGCCTGTCGAACGGCCATACGGTGTCGCAGGTGATCGACGGCGGCAAGCGGTTCGACGTGGTGCTGCGCCTGTCGGATGCCGACCGCACGCCGGAAACCCTGGCCCAGATGCGCATGGAAACCCCGGCCGGCTATGTGCCGCTGTCCTCCGTCGCCACCATCGTGAACGCCGCCGGCCCCAACCAGATCATGCGCGAATCGGGGATGCGCCGGATCGTGCTGACCGCCAACACCGACGGGTCGGACATGTCGGCCATCGTCGCGCAGATGCGGGCGAAGATCGCCGCCACACCCTTGCCGTCCGGCTACAATACCCTGCTGGAGGGCAGCTTCCGCCAGGAGGAGGAGAGCCGGCCGGTGATGGCCGGGCTGTGCGCGGTCTCCATCGCCCTGGTGTTCCTTGTCCTATACCAGCGCTACCGCTCGGTGGTGCTGAGCCTGATCGTGATGGCGAACATCCCGCTCGCCCTGATCGGCTGCGTCGCCGCCCTGGTCGTCTTCGGCCAGGATCTGAGCCTTGCCGCCATGATCGGCTTCATCGCGGTGACCGGTGTCGCGGTGCGCAACGGCGTGCTCAAGATCAGCCATTTCATCAACCTCGCCCTGCACGAGGGGGTTCCGACCGGCCGCGTGCTGATCATGCGCGGCTGCGAGGAACGGCTGACGCCGGTGCTGATGACCGCGCTGTCGGCCGGGCTGGCGCTGATCCCGCTGCTGTTCTCATCCGATATGCCGGGAACGGAAATCCTGCATCCGGTGGCGGTCGCCATCTTCGGCGGGCTGATCAGCTCCACCCTGCTGGACACGCTGACCACCCCGGTGCTGTTCCAGTGCTTCGGCCAGGACGCGCTGGAGCGGTTGCGCGTGGTGGCCGAGGGCGACCTCGCCGGCGAGACCTTCTGACCCACGAGGAGACAGCATCATGGAGCCGACCTCCCTGACCGTCCTGGTCGTCACCGCGTCGCTGCTTGGCGGCGTCGCCATGGACGTGGGCATGAACACGCTCCAGAACTGGTACGACACCTTTTATCAGGACGCATTCTGGAGCAGCCGGAAGGTCAGCCCGGAGCTGGAGGCCCAGCTCGCCCGCGAAGAGGCGGAAATCGACCGGCTGATCAGGGCCAGTGACTTTGTGAACGAGGAAAGCGCGAAACCATGAATTCGACCCGTCCGGCCCTTCGTCCGCTTCCCCAGGACGCCTTGGCCCTGGCCGCCTTGACCCTGTTCCTCCTGGCCTCGCCACTGACAGCCGGGGCGCAGAGCGCGCGCGACATGCCGCCGGCGCAGGTCACGCCGCTGGACGGAGACTTCGTGGCGACCGCGCGGATCAATGTGCGCGAGCAGCCCTCGGCGCGGGCGGCACGCATCGAGCTGGTCGATGGCGGAAGCCGCCTGCGGGTGACCGGCAAGGTGGCCGACGCCCCCTGGTATAGCGTGGTGACGCAGAGCGGCCGGACCGGTTTCGTCTCGGCCGACCTGCTGCGCGCGGCTGCTCCGGCGGCCGGCGGCGCCTCCGGCCCGGCAAACGCACCGGTTCCCGCCTCCACGCCGGTTCCCGCTGCCGCGGCGTCCACTCCCGCGCCGGTACCCGCCGATCCGGTCCTGCTGGAGAGGCTGGACAAACTCCAGGCCCGGCTGGACGAGATCGAGCGGAAGCTGGCGGCGCTGCCCGACCTCCAGGCCCTCGCGGATCGCGGTGCCGGAGATACCTCCCGGATGGAGACGCTGAACGCCACCGTCGAGATGGCGAAGGGAATGATGGAGACCCTGTCCGCGTTGCAGGAACAGGCATCGACCCGGCTGAACGAGCAGCGTGAGGAATTCGGCAAAGTCAGCGACCGTTTGAAGTCGGTCGAGGAGGACATGCAGCCGGCCGTCGAGTGGATCAAGCAGTGGAAGGACAAGGCCCCGCCGCTGGCGGAGGAGGCGAAGGGATGGTTCTCGACCGCCACCGGGACCGTGTATGGCTGGATCGGCGCCTGGCTGCCATGGGGCGGGCGCGCGTTATGACCCCTGTCGCCCCGGCAGCCGGCAGTCCGCCGGCTGGGGGCAGGCTGCGTCAGGCGGTGCGGTCCTGGGACAGGTTCAGCTCCTCGATCATGGTCTGGCGCATGACGAATTTCTGGATCTTGCCGGTGACGGTCATCGGGAATTCTTCGACGAAGCGGATGTATTTCGGGATCTTGTAATGGGCGATGTTGCCCTGGCAGAAGGCGGTCACCTGCTGTTCGGTGAGCGCCGTCCCCGGCTTCGGCCGGATCCAGGCGCAGAGCTGCTCGCCATACTGCTGGTCGGGAACGCCGAACACCTGCACGTCGGCGATGTCGGGGTGGGTGTAGAGGAACTCCTCCACCTCGCGGGGATAGATGTTCTCGCCGCCGCGGATCACCAGATCCTTCAGCCGGCCGACAATGTTGCAGTAACCCTCCCTGTCGATGGTGGCGAGGTCGCCGGTGTGCATCCAGCCGGCTTCGTCGATGGCCCTGGCGGTCTGCTCGGCGTCGCCCCAATAGCCGCGCATCACCGAATAGCCGCGGGTCAGCAGTTCCCCCGGCGTGCCCGGCGGGACGATGCGGCCCTCCGCATCGACGATCTTCACCTCCAGATGCGGCTGGATGCGCCCGACGGTGGAGACGCGCCGTTCGAGCGGGTCGTCGGTGGAGCTTTGGAAGCTGACCGGACTGGTTTCGGTCATGCCGTAGGCGATGGTGATCTCGCGCTGGTTCATCTCGGAGACCACGCGCTTCATCACCTCGATCGGGCAGGGCGAGCCGGCCATGATGCCGGTGCGCAGGCTCGACAGGTCGTAGCGCGCGAAGTCGGGGTGGTCGAGCAGGGCGATGAACATGGTTGGCACGCCGTGCAGCCCGGTGCAGCGCTCCTCCTGCACTGCGGTCAGCACGGCGACGGGGTCGAAGCCCTCGCCCGGAATCACCATGCAGGCCCGGTGGGTGACGCAGGCGAGGTTGCCCAGCACCATGCCGAAGCAATGATAGAAGGGGACCGGGATGCACAGCCGGTCCTGTTCGGTCAGGCGCATCGCCTCGCCGACGGAAAAGCCGTTGTTCAGGATGTTGTGGTGGGTCAGCGTGGCGCCCTTCGGGCTGCCGGTCGTGCCGCTGGTGAACTGGATGTTCACGGGATCGTCGAATTGCAGGGTGCCTGCCAGCCGTCCCAGCTCCGCCACGTCGGCCGGGCGGGCCAGTGCCGGCAGGTCGTCGAAGTTCAGCATGCCCGGCGTCTTCTCCGACCCCAGGCGGATCAGGTGGCGCAGGCTGGGCAGCCTTTGCAGCGACAAGGGCTTGTCGGCCGCTGCCTGCGCCAGCTCCGGCGCCAGCTTGGCCATCATGCCGAGATAGTCGCTCGACTTGAAGGACGGCGACAGGATCAGGGCGGCGCAGCCGACCTTGTTGATGGCGTATTCCAACTCGTGCAGGCGGTAGGCCGGGTTGATGTTGACCAGGATCAGGCCGGCCTTGGCGGTGGCGAACTGGGTCACCACCCATTCGGCGTTGTTCTGCGACCAGATGCCGATGCGCTCGCCCGACTTCAGCCCCAGCGCCACCAGCCCCGCCGCCACCCGGTCGACGGTGCGCTTGAACTCCGCATAGGTCCAGCGGACGCTCTGGTGACGGACGATCAGGGCAGGCCGGTCGGGGGACAGCGCCGCCATGCGGTCGAGATGCGCGCCGATGGTCTCGCCCAGCAACGGGGTGTTGCCCGCCCCGTGAACATAGCTCTGGGTCAGCGACGTGGTGTCGGTACTCAAGGCTGCTTTCCTTCCCCGGATGATTTATGGACCGGCGGTCCTTTATGGGCACCGCCCCCGGTGGGAGCGGTGCGGTTCCCCTACTGAACCCGCGCGGAGGCGGCCTGTCGATCCCCCGTTCGGCTAGTTGGCCCGGTCGATGGCGCAATTGATGACCGTCAGCTGGGTGAATTCGGCCAGCCCCTCCTCGGCGAACTCGACGCCCAGGCCGGACTGCTTGGCGCCGCCGAAGGGGATGGTCGGGCCGAAATCGAGATGGGTGTTGATCCAGACGGTCCCCGCCTCCAGCCGGCATGCCACCCCATAGGCCCGCTCGGCGTTGGACGACCAGACCGACGCGCCGAGGCCGTAGGGAGAGGCGTTGGCGCGCCGCACCGCATCGTCGATGCCGGTGACCTTGATCACCGGCAGGATCGGGCCGAACTGCTCCTCGTCCACCAGCCGGGCGCCGTCGGCGATGTCGCGGACGATGGTCGGGCGGATGAACCAGCCGGGCCCGCCGGTGACGGCACCGCCGGCGATGATCCGGCCGTCGCGGCCGGCCTCCTCCAGGAAACCCAGAACCTTGTCGTACTGCCCGCGGTTCTGGAGCGGGCCGATCCGCACGTCCGGCAGCAGCCCGTCGCCGACCACCGCCGCCTCGGCCAGGGCGGCCAGCTCGGCGCAGAGGGCGTCGTAAATGCGCTCATCCACATAGAGCCGCTTGATCGCCAGGCAGACCTGCCCGGCATTCATGAAGGCGCCGGCGAACAGCTTCGGCGCCACGGCCTTGGGGTCGGCGTCTTCCAGCACGATGGCGGCGTCGTTGCCGCCCAGCTCCAGCGTGATCCGCTTGATCGTCGCCGCGGCCGAGGACATCACCCGACGCCCGGTCTCGGTCGAGCCGGTGAAGGTCACCTTGCGCACGTCGGGATGGCTGGACAGTTGGGCGCCCAGGTCGTTGGCATCGGTCACGATGTTGACGACGCCGGGCGGCAGGGTCTCGGCGCACAGCTCGCCGAAGCGCAGGGTGGTCAGCGGGGTGGTCGGTGCCGGCTTGATGACCATCGTGTTGCCGGCCAGCAGCGCCAGCGGCAGCTTGAAGGCGACGATCAGCAGCGGGAAGTTCCACGGAATGATCGCCGCGACCACGCCGAGCGGCCGGCGGTGCAGCTCGACCCGCCGCCGCTCGCCGTCCTCCACCACCCGGACCGGCAGGTCGAGCATGGCGAGGCTGCGCAGGAAGGCTTCCGTATAGGCAAGCTCGGCGGTGGATTCCGACAGGGGTTTGCCCTGTTCCCGGGTCAGCAGCCGGGCGAACTCTTCGGCGCGGCGGTTCAGCGCGTCGGCAAGCCGCAGGATCGCCGCGCGGCGGTCCGCAATGGGCAGCGCCGCCCAGCCGGGGAAGGCGGTCTTGGCGGCGGCGACCGCCTCGTCCATCTGCGCCGCCGACCCGCGCGGGCAGTCGGCGATCACCGCCTCCGTCGCCGGGTTGACGACGGGCATGGTGGTGTCGCCGGCGACCAGTCGGCCGCCGATCAGCAGTTTGTAATCGGACATCGGGATGTTCCGGAATTGTGGAGGGGCGGGCGGTGCCCGGTGGGAAGCGGCGGAAGTATCGCCGTCGCGAAGCGCTCGATCTATCCGCTTTGCGAACTGATTATAGAGCGGATGCTTTTCCCCGCTGCTGCGGCGGCCGGGGCGTCAGACCAGACGCCGTTCCGGCCCGTGCCAGCGGGCGGCGCTGTGCAGATGGGCGAGCGCGGCCTCGCGCGACGGCGGGGCGACGGCGGCCAGCAGGCCGGCGAGATGACCGACGGCGAGGCTGGCGCCGCCGACATGCGGGGCGCCATCCGGCCGGCGCGGACAGGTGCCGAAGGCAGATGGCAAAACGGACACTTCGCCGGGGGCGCAGCGGGCATCGCCGGTGGCGGCAATGACGCCGGGATAGGCGGCGGGCCACACCGGACCGCCGCGCGCCGGGCTGGCGGCGACCAGCAGCAGGCCGTGCGACAGCGCCTCTTCCACCGCGGCGCGCAGCACCGGGCGGTCGGCGGACAGGCCGAGGCTGAGGGTCGCCAGCCGGGCGCCGCAGCCGACGGCCCAGCGCAGGGCCGCCGCCACCGCGGCGGGAGAGGCGGTGATGCGGTCGTGGAAGATCTGGGCGTCGATCAGCGTCGCCGCAGGGGCCTGCGCCAGGATCGCTGCGGCGACGGCGCTGCCATGGCCGATGCGGTCAGGGTGGGCCGGGATTTGCTCGATGCCGAGCGTGTCTTCACGCAGCCGGAAGGCCGCGCGTTCGGTCGCCGGTGCGTTGGGCAACGAGATGCCGCTGTCGATCACTGCGATGCGCATGCGGCCTCCAGGGTTTGGGTGACCGGCTCCAGGCGTCCGTGCTCCAGGCGGTACACCGCATCGCAGCCGGCCAGCGCCTCGCCACGGTGGCTGATGACCAGACGGGTGCGGCCGGCAAACAGGCGGTCCACATCGGCGCTCAGCCGCTCGGCGGCGGCCGGGTCGAGGGCGGAGACCGGTTCGTCGAGGATCAGCAGGTCCGGCTTGCGCAGCAGGCAGCGGGCCAGCGCGATCCGTTGCCGCTGCCCGCCGGAGAGGGCGGAGGCCCAGGCGCCGACCGGCGTGTCCAGCCCGTGCGGCAGGCCGGCGATCCAGCCGCTGAGCTGGGCTGCGGCCACCGCCTCGGCCAGCGTGTCCCGGTCGAGCGCCGCACTCTCCGCTGCGGTCAGGCCGAAGCGCAGATTGTCGGCGATGCTGCCCGGCAGCAGCGGCGCGTCCTGGCCCAGCACCGCCACCCGGCGGCGCAGCAGGGCGGGGTCGAGGTTGCGCAGGTCGACGCCGTCGAGCGCGATGCGGCCCCGCTCCGGGTCGTAATGGCGGTGCAGCAGGTCGGTCAGCGTCGATTTGCCTGCGCCGGACGGGCCGAGCAGCCCGACCTTGGATCCCGCCGGAATGGTGAGGGACAGCCCGTCGAGCACCGGCCGGCCGGGACCATGGCCGAAGACAACGCCTTCGACCGACAGCGCACCGCCCCGGCATGCCGGGATGACCGTCCGGGCCGGGCGGTTCACGGCAGGGGATTCGGACAGCAGTTCGCTCAACCGGTCCAGCGACACGTGGGCGCGCTGCGCCCCGACGATCAGGCCGAGCAGACCCTGCACCGGACCGGTGGCGCGGCCGAGATAGGCGGAGAAGGCGATCAGCGCGCCCAGCGACAGCTCGCCGTCGATCACCCGCAGGCCGCCCCACAGGAACACCGCCGCCGTTCCGGCGGATCCCAGCAGGCCCGGCACGCTGCCGGTGACGATACCGACCATCTGCTGGCGCAGAAGCTGGCCCAGGCAATCGCGGTCGAGGGCGGCGAGGCGGTCGGCCTCCTGGCTCTCGGCACCCAGCGACTGGATCAGCTTCATGGCCGACAGGCGCTGCACGAAGAAGCCGGTCAACGCCGCCATGGAGTCGCGGAGCGCGCGGGCGCTGCGCTCCACCCAGAGCCGGGCGTTGCGCAGGAACAGTGCCTGCGCCGGCAGCAGCAGGAAGGCGATCACGGTCAGCGCCGGGTCGATCAGCAGCATCAGCGCCACCGCCCCGGCCAGCGTCAGCAGCGCGTTCAGCGCCGACAGCGGGGCGTCGACGGCGAAGCGCTGAACCTCCGCCAGATCGCCGTCGAGCCGGCCCAGCACATCGCCGGCCGACCAGCGGGCGTAGAAGCGTGGCGGCAGCGTCTGGAGATGGCCGTAGACATGCTCCCGCATCGCGAACAGCACGCCGGCCGACGCACGGGTGTAGACCAGCCGGTTCGCCCCCGACAGCAGGGTCGAAACCAGCCCTGCTGCCAGCATGCCCAGCGTCAGCAGAACCAGCAGCCGGGCGTCGCCGCCGGTCAGCCCGTCATCGACGATGCGCTTGGTCAGCCAGGGCTGCGCCAGCCCGATGCCGGTGCCGGCCAGCGACAGGACGACCGAGACCGCCAGACGGCTCCGGTGCGGCCGGACGAAGCCGCCGGCCCAACGCAGGGAATGGGGCATGGGGGAGCCTGTTGGGGAGGGGATAAGGCGCCCTCTCCCGTCCAGGGAGAGGGCATTAACCTAGCGCCGGATCACCCGCAGGGAGGCGATGCCCTGGTCGGGGCAGCCGGCGATCTCCACCTGACCGATGCGGTCGAGCGTATCGGTGCCGTAGACGCCGATGTCGCAGGCGGTGCCGCCGACATAGACCTCCTTGCCGTCGCTGGAGACGTTGATCGAGTAATAGGTGTGCGGCAGGTCCACCCGCTTCACCAGCTTGCCGCCGTCGGTGTCGATCTTGGTCAGCTGGGTGTAGACGGAATAGGCCTCCGTCCGTTTCACCGGGCTGACGACGGACGAGAAGATGACGGCGCTGGTGTCTTCGAAATCCCGCATGTCCATCCGGCCGGTGGCGAGGTCGAGCGTCATCAGGCCGGTGCGGAAGGCGCCGGGATCGGTCGCGGCCAGATCGGTGCGGGCGGTGAAGTAGGGGGTGGAAAGCGTCGCCGCCTGTTCGAACTGCGGCCAGATGTCGAGCACGTCGGGCGGGCTGTGGTTGGCGCGGGTCCAGTTCAGCACCTTGTGCGTCTCCTTCACCGCCCCGGTCTTCGGATCGAGGCCGTAGAGGTCCCAGCCGAGCGCCCACAGCGTGCCGCCATCCTTGGAGAAGGCGAGGACGGCGACCCGGCGCGGCGCCGGCAGCAGGCGCACCGGCTTGGCGCCGACGCCGTCGGCGGTGCGGTAGACGGCGATGCGGGTGTCCTCCACCCGGTACTCGCCGGGCAGCATGCGCACCGGCGCCTGGAAGACGTACAGCTCCTTGCCGTCGGGGCTGACGTCCATGCCGAATAGGCTGCGGACGCGCAGATCTCCGCCCGGTTCACCTGTCGTGGAGAAATCGGCGCGGAAGACCTGCTTGCCGCTGTCCAGCTCGATGCCGGACACGCTGCCCATGTGGTTGCTGACGACATAGGCGATGCGGCCGTCCGGCGAGGGCACGATGGTGCCGGGCGCCACCCCGCCGCCGGGGATGGTCAGCACCCGCTCCACCTTGCGGGCGGCGGCATCGACCAGCACCAGCTTGTCGGGCTTGGCGCCGGTCAGCAGATAGTCCTTCGCCGCGGCGGGAGAGGCGGCGAGCAGCAGGGCGGCGAGCAAGCCGCCCAGGCGGTATTGGGTGCGGCGGCTTCTCATCGGACGGACTCCGTTTGCATGGGTCTTCATGGCGGTCAGTCCTTCGGGAACACCGACTGGAGGGCGCGCCAGTCGTTCTGGGCGGAGGCCGCCTTGGCGTTCCAGTCCGGGTAGCTGTTGATGGTGTCGGGCACCTGCGCCGGCCACCAGCAGGGGTCGGAACAGCCGTAAAGGTCGGCCTCCATCGGTGCGCACAGCGCGGCGACGCTGCCGAACGGATCGACCTCCCAGCCGGGATCCATGGTGGAGGCGCAGCCGACCACCACCTGCATCGCCACCACCTCGTCCAGATGGCCGTTCTCGACGGCCTGATCGACCAGATGGGCCTTCTTGTTGATGGGCGTCAGATGCTTCATTTCATCCCCCTGCGCGGCGCGACGTAGCGTTCGATGAACTGCGGGTTGGCGACCATGATCTCGGCATAGGCGCGGATGCCGAAGTCGATCCAGTCGCGCATCAGGTTGCAGTAGTGATAGGTCGGGTGCGCCGGATCGGCGTAGCGGGCGTAGGATTCGTGATAGCAGCCGCCGGCGCACAGCTTGCGGATCCAGCAGGTCTCGCAATCGGTGCCGGTGCGGTTCGCCATCCCTTCCAGGAAGCTGCCCAGGCTGTCCTTGGCAATGCCGTCATCGACATTGCCGTAGGTCGGCTGCGACGATCCGGTGAAGCGGTGGCAGAGATGCAGGTCGCCTTCCTTGTCCACCGCCAGCATGCCGAGCCCGGCGCCGCAGGGCAGCGACTTGGTCGTTCCTTCCGTCAGATCGGTCATCAGCTGGTGCATGTTGGAAAAGCCGGTGTTGACGCCGCGCTTCGCCGCCTCGACATAGGCCAGCCCGAGCGTCTTCATGTTGTCGAAGACGGTCGCCAGCTCGTCGCCGGTCAGGTTGAAGGCCGACATCGCACCGGAGGTGACAGGGGAGAACCCCACCTCGAAGAAGCCCAGATCGGTCTTCAGATGGTCGTGGATCGCCACCACGTCGGTGACCCCGGCGGTCAGCGTCACCCGCGCCCCCACCGGGCGGGAACGGTAGCGCGACAGCAGCATCCGCGCCTTCGCCGCGACAACGTCGTAGGAGCCCTTGCCGCCGACGGTGCGGCGGTTGCGGTCGTGCAGCGGCTTCGGCCCGTCCATGCTGATGGTGATGCCGAAGCGGTGGGCGTCGAGCCAGTCGACGGTCTCCTCGGTCAGCAGCACGCCGTTGGTGGTCAGCGAGAAGTCCATGCGGACCCCGGCCTCGCGCCCGCGCTCCTCGGCATAGGCCACCACCTGACGGATCAGCGGCAGGTTGGTCAGCGGCTCCCCGCCAAAGAAGACGACATTGACGCTGTCGCGGCCCCTGGCTTCCTGCAACAGCAGGTCGACGCTGCGGGCGGCGGTGTCGAACTCCATCCGCTCGCCCTTGGCGGGGGTGGTCAGATCCTCCTTGTAGCAGTAGGTGCAGCTGAGGTTGCAGCCGGTGTTGACGTTCAGCACGACGGTGCTGAGCGGGAATTCGCTGATGGTCACCGGCGGCTTCGTCCGCTTGACGGCCGGGCCGCTCTCGACGATGCGCAGCGTGATCAGCTCGCGCAGGCTGTCGATCACCTCGGCCGGATTGGCGACACCGTCGAAGCGGCGGCGGACATCCTCCTCGCTGACCTCGCCCAGCTCGGCGAACAGGTCGATCAGGGCGCCGCCGACGCGGTCCAGCTCGAACAGGCCGCTGGTGGGGACGTGGAACAGGACACGCCGGTCGCCGACCGTCACGTCGCGCAGGTCGTCGCGAACCAGATGAAGGGTTGCCATGGCTCTGCTCCTCAATGGATGGGCGGGTCGTTCCAGCGCTGGACCGTGCTGATCAGGCGGCCGGTGCCGGTCAGCGTCGCGGAACCGTCGATCACCGTGCCGACCACCTTCAGGTCGCCGATGTTGTTGGTGCCGAACTGGCGCTGTGGGTTGGGGCCGGCACCGGCGGGGGTGAACAGGCCGTTGGCGCCCATGGCGCCGGCGAACTTCACGTCCTCCATCTGCGCCGCGGCGTCGTTGAAGGGCTCGACTTTCCAGCTTGCCGGCATCGGGCCGACGCGCACGTCGTCGTCGGTGCCGGGCTTGCCGTCCGGGCCGTTCAGATAGCCGACCGCCTCGAATTGCGCGGTCATCGGCGGCACCGGCCCGCCATTGCCGCCGACGCGGGCGATGGTGAAGTCCGGCTCCACCCGGATGCTGTCGAGCGTGGCATAGACCGCGAAGCCGGCGGCCTTGGCGCCGCCCACCGTCAGGCTGCGCGCACCGGGGGCGGCATCCGCGGCGGCCGTCGCCTCAACCGTTACGGAGGTCGGGCTGCGCGACAGGATCTTCGCCGACACGCCGGGGCCGAAGCCGACCTCGCCGCGGTCGAGCCCGCTGCCCCACAGGGTGACGCGGGCGGTGCTCCCCGCCTTCAGGAAGCTCTGGCTGGTGCCGAGGATCGTGCTGTCGGCACCGCCGGCCCGCACCGCATGCAGGCTGCCGCCGACCTCGTCCTGTTGGGTGAGGAACCAGCGGCCGTCGAGGCGGCTGCCGTCGCGCGACGCGGCGAACACCTCGCGCACCGGCTTGCCGTCCAGCGTGCCGGTGCCGCGCCATTCATAGCCGGTGAACATTGTCGATCTGCCGTCGCCGGTCAGCGGCTTGCCGGCGGAATCGGTCAGGTCGTAGGCGATGCGATAGCCGTCCCCATCCTTGGTGACGGTCGCGGTGCCGCCATAGGAACCGATGCCGGCCCGGTGTCCGGCGACCGCCCAGCGGCCGGACAGGTCGGGCTTCGGTGCTGCCTGCCAGCTGGTCCAGGCGTCGGTCCTGAAGGGGAACTTGCCTCCCAGCGTCTGCGGGATCTCGGTGGAGGCGATCTCCCACCATTTGCGGTCGCGGCCCTGGGCGGAATATTCGATGGTCGGCCACTGGCCGAGATGGAAGTTGACCAGACGGCGCCATTCGTCCTCATCGCGGCGCTGAAGCCCGACGCGGGCGACGCTGTGGCAGCGGGCGCACATCACCGACAGGTCGCCGTCGGTCACCGGCTCCTCCACCACCGACGGACGGCGTTCGAGGACATAGCGGTAGGGGGCGGCCTCCTCCGGCGCCAGACCCTGGCGGTCGGCGAAATAGCGCACCAGCGTGCGCTGTTCCTCGTCCGACAGGGCGACGCCGTGGAACTGGCGCATGCGGAACAGCGTCATCGTCCAGCCTTCGGGCGTCTTGCGCACATGATCGATGCGGTGCAACGACCCGTCGGCCTCCTTCTGGTGACAGGCGGAGCAGCGTTCCTCGACCAGCGCGCGGTCCGGGGTACGGCTATCTTCGGCCAGCGCATCCTGGGCAGTCGTCAGCGCGCCGCCGAACACCACGCCGCCGGCAACCGCACCCAGCAAAAGACCGGGCCAGCGGCCGGGCCCTCTCGGTTTCTGTCCCATCGGTACTCCCCGTTCTTACGAGTTGGCGTTCTTCATCGTTGTCGTCATTGCCGAAGGCGGCTTTGCCCCGCCCGGCAGGAACCCGTTGTTCGCCAGCCAGGCGAGGGCGACCGCCACCCGTCCCGGCGGCTGGCCGAGCTGCTGGCCGCAGCGCTGGGCCAGATCGCCGTCGAGGCTTCGGTCGCTCGCCACGCTGTCCAGCAGCGGGCCCAGCTCGACCCCGTCGATTGCCAGCACGCCGCGCGGCAGGGCGGGCGTGACCAGGACCGGGCGTTCCTCGATCCGGTCGTTCACCACCACGGCGCGGCGGCGGATGCCGCGGTCGGCGGTGGGCAGCGGGGCCGGCGGCCAAGCGGCGCGGCGTCGCCAGAAAGGGCGGCCGGACCAGCGTTCCTCGGCCCGGTAGAACTGCTTGCCGGCGTCGGCGGCGTGGGCGAACAGCCCGGTACAGCGATCCTCGACGAAGCGTTCGACCGCCGGTAGGGCCGCGGGATCGGCGGCCAGCGTGTTGACGGCGGCAGCGGCGGCGAAAGCCCAGGCCACCGCGGCATAGACGCCGTGGCCGGACAGCGGATCGACGGCGAAGGCGGCATCGCCGATCCGCAGCCGGTCGGCTTCCACGCCGGGCGACCGCCGGATCGCTGTGGCGTCGCGCACCTCCGCCTCGCCCATCGGGGCGCAGCCGGCGATCCATCCGGCCGCCTGCGGCAGCGATGCGACCGTCGCCGCGTGCCAGGCGGTCAGGTCGGCGCGGGCCGGGCTTTCGGCGCCGTCGATGACGAGCTGCACGATCCGCCGTCCATCGGGCAAGGCAGCCAGCCATGCCCAGCCGTCGGCGAAGGAGAAGGCGGCGCTGCCCGCTTGTTCGGCAGGACCGAGGTAGAGCCGGCCGACCGCCAGTGTGCGGGGGCCGGACTCCCGCGCCGGCGCGTTCGGCGCCCTGCGGCCGCGGGCCTCTACCAGAAAGCTGCCGGAACCCAGCGTCGAGCCCGCCGCATCGACCGCCAGCCAGCCGTCCTTCCCGCGCCTGACCGCTGCCACCGTGCCATGGGACAGGCCAACCGCTCCGGCACTGGCCCAGGTACTGACATCGCGCAGCAGGGCGTCGTCGAGGCAGCTGCGGTCGACCAGATGTTCGCCGTTCAGGGCGGTGCGCTGCCCGTTCCAATCGACACGGCGCGCCGCCGGCATGCCGGCCGCCGCGACCGCTTCCAGGCAGCCGGCGCGCCGCAGCCCTTCGACGGCCCGCAGGGACAGCCCTTCCACCGCCGGGCGCCGGGCGCAGGTCACCAGCGTCACGCCATGCCCCAGGCCCGTCAGGCGACGGGCGAGCACCGCACCCGCCGGTCCGCCGCCCAGGATCAGCACATCCGTCATGCCGTGCCCTCCCTGCCGCTTCCGATGTCCCATGGGGTCACCCCGGCCTGCCGTCTGTTTCGGCAGTGCTGTGGGTGATCGGGATCGTGCAATGGCGACTGGGGTGTGATCTATCCGCTTTGCGAAAATCTCCGGCTGCTCGACGGATTTTTCTGAATAACCTCAGTGAAAATGAGATTCTGTGAGCGATATTCTAATGGTAATCTTCGCTGATATATTGAAAGAACCGATGATTATCTCGCTCATAGATTTCCTGATGCAAGTGGGTTCAATATTTTATTTCTGTTGTTCTGAGTTTTCTCGATGTTCTTGTGAAGACTATGGGCCATGGTGATAATTTGTTTGCTTATCGTATTGTTTTGAGAGTTCGGCAATAACCCCCTCCTGAAACCGCTCTTGGCCGTTTGAAAATCGCACATGGGTTTGCAGGGTCGGCAAAATGGGCGGGAGCCTTAAAAATTTTTAACTCCGCCGGCATTTTTGTGACGATCAATCGTTAGTCATAAAGGATACATGTATTCGCCATTCTGCCCACGGCTTTGGCAGGATATATTTTCACAAGGCAGCGAACTGTTCAAAAAATAGTCCTATCCGTTTTGCGAAATGGAAGAGATCATCCTTCTCTGTGTTTGACATCTTCTTGAAAGCGCGGAACATGGGCGTTCAGGCAAGACCGCTGCCTGGACATTGCCGCAATAGCCACACGAACCGGCCCAATCGTGCCGTGCCTGGAGCAACAGCGGATGGTGGAACCCAAGACCCTCCGGCTGGACACCGACATCGCGGAAGATGTGTGGGAGCAGGAAAAGGCTCTCGTCGGCTGGACCCAGCATTACCGCCAACTGCAGCCGGGCCGTTTCCTCGGCCGGCTGAAGGAGGTCGTGGCCCCGGGCATCAGCGTGTTCCGGGAGGACACCAACCTTCGCCTGCATCAGCACACGGCCCCGCCGCCCGACACGCTGGTGGTCGCCGTCCCGCTGCCGGGTTCGGCCCCGGCCCGGCTGGACGGCCGGCCGGTCGGCGAGAACGAGGTTCTGCTTCTGCGCGGCGGCACCCTGTCGGAGTTCCTGTGCAACGGCCCGATGTCGGTGCTGGCGCTCGCCATCGACCGCCGGCGGGCGGAGCAACTGCGCGTGACGGTGCCGGACGCCGCCGAGGTGCCGGCGAGTTCCTTTTCATACGCGCGTGCCGGCGAACTGCGGGCGGTGCTGCAATGCGTGCTAGCCGCGTCGCCCGTCCTGCTGGAGCAGAGCGAAGTCTTTCTTCCCCTGCTGGACCAGTGCGTGTCGGTGGTGGAGGCCGGCATCATGCAGGCGGTCCGTCCCCCCACCGTCGGTCATTCGCAGCGCCAGAAGTTCGTCCGCCAGTTCCGCGACCATGTGGAGGCCCATCCGGACGACCGGCTGTCGGTGGCGCAGGTCGCCCAGGCCATCGGGGTGACGACGCGGATGCTGGAATACAGCTTCGCCGACGTCATGGGCATTTCGCCCAAGGATTACCTGAAGATGGTGCGGCTGAACGCGGCGCGCCGGGCCCTGCGCGTTGCCGATCCGCGGACGGTGACCGTCGCCGAAATCGCGATGGACCACGGGTTCTGGCATCTCGGACGTTTTTCCGCCTATTACAGCGAGATGTTCGGGGAAAAGCCCTCCGACACCCTGCGGGCGAACGCTTCGTTCGGATGAGGCGCCTTCGCGCCGCCCATCCATGCAACCGACCGAACGGCCGCTGCCATCATTCGTGGTGCACGGCTTTTGTCGGAGGGTGAGTCGCCCTATAGTGCCCCCCGTCTGTATTTCTGAAGGGGCATGAAATGGCGGAGCTTGGTGGCGCGCCGGCCGATGCGCGGCATCCGACGATCTCCGAGCTTTTGGAGGAGCGCCTGAACGGGGCGCCCCTGTTGACGGGTTTCTCGGATCAGAACATCCGGCAGCTGGCCTCCATCATGGACGGTCCCATCCGCGTCCCGCAGGGCCAGATCCTGTTCGAGGAGGGGGCGCCCGGCGATGCTCTCTATTTCATCCTGTCCGGCAGTTTCGAGGTTCTGAAGCGGGATGCCGGCGGCGATACTCTCCACCGGCTTGCCCTGCTGACGGCGGGGCAGTCCATCGGCGAGGTCTCGCTGCTGGACAGCGGTCCCCGTTCCGGCGCGGTGCGCGCGGTCGAGGACAGCGAGGTCATGGCGGTTCCCATCGCTCGCCTGCGCGAGCAGCCCGATCCGCCGCTCGACGTCGACAGCCGCCTGAAGATCAACATGGCCTATGAACTGGCCGCCCGCCTGCGCCGCACCAACGAGGTGACGGTGGAGACGCTGCGCAGCCGGTTGAGCGAGGCGGAAAACCGGGTGGAGATGAGCAAGTTCATCTTCCGCCTGCTGGTCGGCCTGTGTTTCTACATGTTCGCGCTGGGCGTCACCACGGCGTTGAGCAAGGTGGTTCCCGACACCTCCCTGATCAGCCTGCCGATCCTGACCGGCTTCGCCTTCGGCGTCTACCGCACCGTCAAGACCAGCCCGTGGCCGCCCAGGACCTATGGCTTCACGCTGAAGAACTGGCGGGGCAACGCGCTGGAAGGCATCGTGCTGTCCATTCCTGTCGCGGTGCTGATCGTGCTGCTGAAATGGATCGGCGTGACCTTCATCCCGGCCCTCCAGGGGCAGGCGGTGTTCGACTTCGCCCGCTCCACCGGCCTGTCGGTGGGGGAGGTTCTGCTCTATGGCAGCGCCTATTGCGCCTTCACGCCGATCCAGGAAACCATCGCCCGCGGCACCCAGGCGTCGTTCCAGCTGTTCCTGACCAGCAAATACAAGACGCTGGAGGCCATCCTCCTGTCCAACATGCTGTTCAGCGCCACCCATCTGCATGTGTCGATCCTGCTGGCGCTGGCGGTGTTCCCCTTCGGTCTCTATTGGGGCTGGATCTTCGCGCGCCAGGGATCGCTGGTCGGCAGCAGCGTGTCCCACGCCCTCCTGGGCGTCTTCGGCCTGATGATCGTCGGCATTCCGGTTTTCTGAGGCCAAATCGCCCGGCTTTCATCCGGCCCGGAACCAGCGGGAGAGCGCCGACAGCCACAGGTCGTTTTCGCTGCCGTTCTCGCCCGCTGCGATCCGGCGGGCGAGGCCGGCCAGCGGGCGGTCCGGCGGGATCGCGTTCAAAACCGCCTGCAGGATCGCCGCGCGGGTCGGGGACAGCCCACAGGCCGTGGCAAGCGCCGTCGCCCTTGCTTCGAATGCCGGGCGCGGCTGGTTGGGCAGCTCGTCGGCCAAGGCGGGGCCGGCCCCGTCGATGGCGTCGAGTACCGTCCTCTTGCGCTCCGCCAGCGGCAGGCTCGCCAGCTCCTCCGGCCACAGCGGCCGGCCGATGTGGATGTCCTGGCGGGCGAAGCCGAGGGGGACGTCCAGCCGGCCGGCTGCCGGTTCGACCGGCAGGGCGCCGGCGAAGCGGACGGGAACAATGGGGATCTCCAGCCGCGCCGCCAGATCGAGGAAGACCCCCGACAGGCGGGTGACCGGCGTGCGGCAGGAGAGCGAGCGCGTGCCCTCGGCATGGACCATGATGGACAGCCCGTCCCGCGTCACCGCGGTGCGCGCCTGTTCCATCAGCCCCAGCATGGCGGCGGGATCCTCGCGGTCGAACAGCATCATCATGGGCGGCAGGCGAAGCTCGGGAGCGCTGCCGCTCAGCGTCAGCAGGCGGCCGAGCCAGGTGTCGCGGTGTTCGGCCTTGGCGACGGTCAGGATCGGCCGTCCGGTCAGGGCTGCGCCGACCAGCGCGAAGGTGAGGGATTCCACCGCCACCTGATGGTTGCCGAGGAACAGCGCGCCGCGCGCGCCGATGCGGGCGAGCTGGTCGGCATCCGCCACGCGGACCTGTCCGACGAACTCGCCTGCCAGCGCCAGGAACAGATCCTCCACCGGCCAGTCGCCGGTCCCCAGATGCGAGCGCCAGAACCGTTGCAGCGGGTCGAGGTCGGGGGCTGCGGAAGCCATACCGGCCACCAGCCAGTCGGTACCCTCCTGCGTGATCGACAGAGGGACCGGGGTGAGCGGCGCGGCAGGGCAGCGGGCGATGCCGTCCTCGACCGTCACGGTGCCGGGGTGGACACCGAGATGGGCGGCGGCAAGCTCCTTGGCGGCAATGGCGCGGGCCATCTCGGCGGCGCTGCCGGACACGCCGTAAATGGCTTCCAGCGTCCCCGGCAGCCAGTTGCTGGCCGCCACCTCGCGGGCGTTCAGGCGGGTGATGCCGTCCTCCGACCGGGACAGCCGCAGGCCGGGAACGGCTTGGCGGTCACGCAGGAACGCCTGCCGGGCCAGGGCGGGGGCCTTGCCGAGCGCGCCCTTGGGGAACAGCACGTCGGCCAGTTCCATCTCGGCCCAGACCCGGCCGCCGGCCAGCCATTGCAGGCGGGAGCGGGCGCGGCCCTGGCCGTCGAGCGGCAGCGGGCGCACCTCGATGCGGATCAGGCCGTCGCACGGCGTCGGGCCGAACAGGCTCAGCCGTTCGATGGCGCTGGGATAGGCCAGCATCCCGGCCGCTTTGTCCCCCCACCAGAGTTCGGGCGCATGGCGGGGCATGGCATGCAGTCCGGCATCGAGCAGCGCCGGGCCGATCAACCCCGGCACCCGCGCCGCCTTGACCGCGTCGAGCGTGGCGGACGCGCCGCGCGGGCCGGTGCGCAGGTCGCTCAGGATCTGGAAGGCGGGTCCGTGGAACAGCTCGCCGGCGCTGTAGGGGCAGGGGGAGGGGTGGGCGTCGTCCAGCGGGGCGAAGGGCTGCGGCGGGACCGGCCAGTCCGCCGCCCGGATCACCCGCCCGGTCGCCACGGCCGCGCCGCCGTCCCGAAGGGTGACGCGGCCATCGGGCTCCGCTTCGGGGCGCAGCGTCACCGGTATTGTCACCCAGCGCTGGACCCGCACATCCTCAAGGGCCACGATCCGCCCGCCCGGCACGGCGGCAGCCATGGCATCGGCAAGGCAGGTCAGCGGGACCGCCGGAGCGGTGTGGGTGGGGCGGTGGTCGCCGAGCCACGGAGCGCTGTCCAGATCCAGGCGGAGGTCCCCCGGTTCATCGCCGCCGTCACCGGGCACGAGGCGGGCGGCGAGACCGTCCACCTCGTAGATGCGCAGATCGTCCGCCCACAGGCTGCCGCGGGCAACGGCGAGGATGCCGCGTTCGTCGCGCTCGATCCGCAAGATCTCGATCTCCGTGGAGACGGTGCGGTTGGTCGGCACGACCTGACCGCGATATTTCCAGCGCAGCGGCTCGTCCAGCGCAGCCCCTTCGAAGCGGGGCGACGGCACTTCGCTGTCGAGACCGGACAGCAGCATGGCGCGTTCCAGCAATTGCAGCAGCGCTTCGACGCCCAACGATCCGGGCTGCACCGGATCCTGGAAGAAGTGGGCCTTGAAGTACCAGGATTCCGGATCGACCGCCTGCCGGCCGCGGGCGAGCCCCAGGCCGGCGGCTCCCCCCTGCGGCCACCAGCCGGTGACCTCGTCCACCATGCGCAGCTTGCCCGCCGCCAGTCTGGTGCGGCGGGGTTCGGCGGGCGGCGTCGCGGGCGGAATGCCGCGGGCGGTGTCGTCGGGCAGGGGCGGCAGGCCGTTCTGCTTCGCCAGGGCCGCGGCGGCGAAGAAGCCGAAGGCGGTCTCCAACTCCATCAGCGGCCGGTCGTCCACCCAGGCGCGGACCTTGAAGGCGATCAGGGTGATGCCCCCGGCGCGGGAGAAGCGGGTCAGCGTCGCCTCGGTCCGGACGCAGGCGTCGGCGGGCGTCACCTCGGCGAACAGGCGGGCGTCGTCGCCGTCGAGGTTGCGGATCGCCAGATCCTCGGTGGAGGCGAGCGCGAAGCCCATATAGGACGCCAGCCAGCCGCAGGGCTGGAGCAGCACCTCCATCAGCACGCAGAAGGGCATCACCGGGGCGGCATTCTCGGCGAAATACCAGGCGTCCGGCTCCACCGCGCAATCGACGAGGATGGTGCCGCCGACGGTCGGCTCCCCGGCCGGACAATTCACCGACACCACGCTGGTCATGAAGTGATAGGGCGGCCCCGGCAGGCGCGGCACCCGGCCGGCGTCGAAGCGGGCATACATGCTGCCGAAGGCGGCGGACGGCGCCCCCCAGGCGCAGGCCAGCAGGGCTTCGTGATCGCCGCGCACGTCGCCGCGGGTGCCGACGATGCGTGGCGCTTCCAGCCGGGCCGGCAGGGCGTGGCGGCCCTGGCCGAGCGGCCAGTCGGGCACCAGCCGCACCGCGAAGGCGCGGCAATGGAAGACCTTGAAGCCGTCGGCGCTGCACAGCAGGGCGGCGCGGACGATGGGCGTCGGCCCGTCCTCGATCTCCTCGACGAAGACCTCGTAGACCAGACGATGGCCAGCGTCGGGGATCACCTGCCCGCGGCAGACGAAGCGGGCCGGCTCGTCCGGCACCGGTTCGAACCGCCAGGAATCGCGGCCGATGGTGAAACCGCCCGCCGCCATGAAGGTCGCCACCGCCTGCACCGCGCCCTCGGCCATCAGGGTGCCGGGCATGCAGGGGTCGTTCTTGAAATGGCCGGCATAGAACCATGCATCGGCCGGTACATGGCTTACGGCGCGCAGATAGCCGCGGCCCCAGGGACCTCCCTGCGGCTCGAAGACGGTCACGCTGTCGATCAGGCGCATGCGGCCCTGCGGGATGGCCGGGGTGCGCTGGTGGCTGCCGGCCAGCTCGAACCCCGCACCGAAGCAGGCGAAGGCCCGGCCGGCGGTCCAAAGGTCGAGCTGTTCGGCGGTGAAGGCGCGGTGACGCGACGGGCAGGGCAGCGGGTCGAGGCGGGCGCCGTCCCTGGGCCGATCCTCCTCGGCACTCCACAGCACGCCGCCGGAATTGGCAAGTTCCCGGTCGGTGAAGAAGCCGGCCTGACCGTTGCGGACCGACAGCACCAGCCGGTCACCGATGCGGCAGTCGTAATGGAAGAAGAACAGCCCGACCTCGCCCATGCGGGCATGGCCGTCGATGTGGATGTCGTAGCGCAGGGTGTCGCCGACCTTGGGCAGGCCGCCCTCATGGTAGGTCATCTCGCAGCCGAGCAGGCGGTAGACGCGCTCGCCCCTGTTGCGGAAATCGGCGCCCAGCCAGGAGACCAGCAACAGGTCGGCCTGCCCGGATTCGATGGCGATGCCCACCGGCATGCGGCCGTCGTGCAGATACCAGGCGTCGGGCGTGACGTCGGTCTCGGTGACGATGGAGCCCTGGCCCATGCTGCCCGGCTCACCGGCGATGGAGACGACGCGGTCGACCAGCAGCAGCGGCGGTTCCGGCATGCGGACCTGACGGGCGTAGCCGTCCTGCTGTGCGAACAGCGGGCCGAAGATGTCGGAGACCTTGCCGGAGGCGAGGGTTTCCAGCTGGGCGCGGTCCCAGAGGGGAGAAAGCGCTCCCTCTCCCGTCCCGGGAGAGGGAAGGGGCCCGCCGCGCAGCGGCGGGAAGGGTGAGGGGTGATCCAAGGAACCATGGGAACCATGCGGTCCTTGATTCTCGCCCTGCCCCTCACCCTCCCCACCTTCGGTGGGTCCTCTCCCTCTCCCGGTGCGGGAGAGGACGCTTGTGATTGACTGCGGCGTCGGCACGCCGAAGCCGTGCAGGTAGGTCCGGTGCAGGTCCGACGCGATGGTCAGGTAACCGGTGTGAAGCTCCGCCGTGCGGGCGAGGATGCGGGCAATCGGGCTGTCGGCCGGCGGGGCCTGCGCTGGCACCGTTGCGGACGCGACCGGCTCCGGCACCTCGTCCAGGGGGCGGCGTGCGGCCAGATCGGGGGGCGGAAGGCCGGCGACCGGCGGCAGGGGCGGTGCGGGGGGCATTACTTGTCCGAGCGTCACCACCACGGGGGCGGCATGGGCGGGGAAGATCAGGGGCTGGGCCGGCGGTGCCGCAACCGGGCGCTCCAGGCGGCGGGCGACTTCGGCCATGGCAGGGTCAAGTCCGGCGGCGAACAGCTCGGCCGCGACATGGGCCAACTGCTCCAGCGGCGCGCGGCCCGGATGGTCGAGGCTGACCGCCAGATGGTCGCGGCCGGACAGGGTCGCGGCGATGGAGCGGGTCAGGGCGTTGCGCGGGCCATGCTCAACGAAGATGCGCACGCCGTCGTCATGGGCGCGGCGGATTGTGCGGGGGAAGTCCACCCGCTCCACCGCCTGACGGGTCAGGGCCTCGGCGCACAGCTCGATGGACGGCGGATAGGCTTGGGCGAAGGCGTTCGCGTAGAGGGCGACGCCCTCGGGCGGGGTGGTTGCGCGCCGGTGGATGCGGCGCCAGACCGGGGCGCAGGGCTCCAGTTCGGCGCAATGCACCACCATGTCCTGGCCGAGCGGCAGGGCGCGGTGGGCGCCGAGGCGGGCGATGGCCTGCCGGCAGGATTCGGTATCACCGCCGATCACGCAATCCTGCGGCGCGTTGACGATGGTGATCGAGACGCGGTGCAGGCCGGTCAGTGCCGCTTCGACCTCCTCGACGGGGGCGAGCAGGCGCCAGTTGCGCCAGTCCGCGGCGCCCGTCCGTCCCCAGCTTTGGGAGGCGGCGAGGCAGTCGCCGGTCAGGTGGCGGCCATAGAGGCCCGACGCGTCGATCTCCGCGAACATGGCGTCCATGTCGGTCCAGACACCGGCGGCGAAGAGCGCGTTGGTCTCGCCGGAGGACAGCCCGAGCATCGCCTGGGGCCACAGGCCGAGGATGCTGCGGCTGACCTCTGCATGGGTCTGGCAGAGCAGCGCACAGGTCTGCAACTGCGCCATGGCGTCGAGCGGGGCGGCGGAACCGTAGAGCCGCTCCGCCGCGTGGGCCAGGACGGGGAAACGCGCGGTGACGGCCCGGCCGACGTCGGGCATCGACAGGAACAGATCGCGGCCCATGCCCTCGTAGGCCGCAGCGGCCCCGGTGAAGGCGAAGGCGAGCGTGCCGCCCAGCGGCTGCTCCCGGAAATGGATGCCGTCGGCGACCGCCGCGCGGCCTTCGGCCAGGGCGAGCGCGCGGGACAGGGTATCGGCTTCCCTGCCGGAGGAGCAGACGAAGGACAGGCGGACGGGACCTTGCCCGCCATCCGCGCCGCGCCGGATGCGACCGCACAGCTCGGCCCGGCTGCCGGCGGCAAACCAGCGCAGGCGGACGGCGGGCGGAGGCAGAGCCGGCCAGACGATGCCGCCGCTTTCGACCAGCAGGCCGTCGGTAGCTCCGCCCAGCGCCTCGACGGTGACGCGGGTGCGCAACGGTCCGGCGCCCAGCCGGGGGCGGGCGGAGCCGTCCGCGGGTTGCATGCGTCCGCGGCAGGCGACGATGGCGGCGGCGACATGCAGCAGGCCGGACGTGGCATGGGCATGGCCGAAGCGGCGGGTGACCGGGCTGGCACCCTGCGGGCCGGCGACGGTGAAATCGGCGTACTCGGCGTCACCGGCCTCGGACAGGTCGAGGATGGCGTGGATCGGCTCCCCTGCCGCCTCGGCGCATTCCACCCGGCGCAGCACCAGGGTGACGGCGGCATCTCCAGCGGTCGTGAGGTCGGGGCGCAGGGCGGCGAGCGCGCTGCGATGGACCGGTTCGCAGGACAGGTCGACCGCGCCGACAACCGCGGCGTCCAGCTCTCCCGTGACCAGGGCACGGGCGGCGATGCGCAGCCCGGCCAGCCCCGACAGCTCCTCCGCCGATACCGAATGGCTGGGGCCGCGCCAGTCGAACTGTGCGTTGAAACGGTTGGCGACGATGTTCGGCATGGTGCCGATGACGCCGGCCGCGTTCAGCGGCGGGCCGAGTTCGACGCTGGCCTCCGGGCCGCAGAGGCCGGCAAGCCGCACGCCCAGTCCGCGCCGCGCCACCTCGGCATCGCAGCCCATGCCCATCAGCACGCCGGTGGTGGCCGCCGCCAGGGAGGGAGCGTCGGCAACCGCCTGCGCCACCGCCTTCATCGCCAGCAACTGCTGGGGCAGGGCATGGCGCAGGTCGGCGGGAGGAACACGGGCGGTGGCGAGGTCCAGCGTGATGCTGTCCAGGGCGCGCTGGCCGTCCCCGGCCAGTGGGGCTGCCGCCAGGGCGGCGGCGAAATCGTCCGCGGCGGTGACGACGGCCAGCCCGACGACGGCCACGCGCAGGGGTGGCGGCGCGACGGCGGGCACTTGCACGGACGGGGTGGCGGGCTGCCATTCCTCCAGGATCAGATGCGCATTGTTGCCGCCGAAGCCGAAGGCGCTGATGGCGGCGCGGCGGGGGCCGTCCACCTCCCAAGGCTCCGCCCGGTTCAGCAGGCGGAAGGGCGAGGCGGCGATGCCGTCCAGCGGGGCGTCGTCGGCGTGCAGGGTGGGTGGGCGGATGCCGGCCGCCATCGCCTGGATCGCCTTGACCATGCCGGCCAGCCCGGCGGCGGCGATCAGGTGGCCCAGGTTGGATTTCAGCGAACCGATGGGGACGCCGTCCAGCCCCCGGAAAATCCGCCCCATGCTGGCGATCTCGGTGGCGTCGCCCAGCGCGGTTCCGGTGGCATGGCATTCGACCAGCGACACCGCCTCCGGACCGAGGCCGGCCTGGGCATAGGCCGCGGCCATGGCGCGTTCCTGCCCGCCGGCATCGGGGACCAGGAAGCCGCGGCTGCGCCCGTCGTTGGACAGCCCGATGCCGCGGATGACGCCGAGGATGCGGTTGCCGTCGCGCACGGCGTCGTCCAGCCGCTTCAGCACCACGCAGGCCGCCCCCTCGGCGGGGATCAGCCCGTCGGCCTCGCGGTGGAAAGGGCGGCTGCGGCCGCTCGGGCTGAGGGCGTTGAGGGCGGTGAAGCCCATATGGAGGAACAAATCGTCGCCGCGGTTGACGCCCGCCGCGATCATCAGGTCGGCATGGCCGTCGCGCAGCTGGTCGCAGGCGAGCTTGACGGCGTAGAGCGAGGAGGCGCAGGCGGCGTCCAGGCAGAAGGCCGGCCCGTCAAGGCCGAGCGCGCGGGCCGCCAGCCGGGCCGGCAGGCCGGAGGAGAAGCGGTTGGCCGGATTGGGCCGCTCGCGGTCGAGCCATACCGCCTCGGCATAGGCGCTGAGGCTGGCGGTGGGGTAGGACAGGTTGCCGGCGATCAGGCCGCACCGCTCCGGCGGCGCGACGGTCAGCCCGGCCTCGCGCAACGCCTCGCGCCCGCAGTGGACCAGCCAGAGCACCAGCGGGTCGAGGCCGGCCAGATCCCCGGCCGGGCAGGCGAAGCCGCTGGGATCGAAGACGGCATCGAAGCCCTGGACATAGCCGCCGCGGTCGGTGGCCGAGCGTTCCAGCGCCTGCGGCGACAGCGCCTGCGCGGTGTCGACACGCCAGATGCCGGGCGGCACCGGGCGCAGCAGGTCCCGCCCCTCGACCACGGCCCGCCACAGCTCCGCCGGGCTGAGGGCGCCCGGCAGCACGCAGCCGTGGCCGACGATGGCGATGGGCGGGACGCGGCTCATGCCGGGCGGCCGATGCAGGAGACGACCGGGTTTTTGGCGGGTGGCTGGGACAGTTCGCGCAGCATGAAGGCGGCACCGTCGTCCGGGGCGATCAGGCCGACGGACAGGCGGCGGAAATGCTGCTTCAACGCCGGTCCGACCATGCCGCCGTCCCACGGCCCCCAGGCGATGGCCTTGACCGTGCAGTCGGGACGGCGCGCCGCTTCGGCCCGTGCCACGGCGTTCAGGACGGCGTTGGCCATGGCGTAGTCGCACTGGCCGGCATTGCCGTGCAGCGACGCGATGGAGGAGAACAGGCAGATGACGCGCACGGGGTCCTGGCGGGTGGCCTCCAGCAGGTTGGCGATCCCGTCCACCTTGGTGCCGAAGACGGCGTCGAACTGCTCGCGGGTCTTGTCGCCGATGCGCTTGTCGGCCAGCACCCCGGCGCCATGGACGATGCCGGAGATCGGGCCGGCCTCCGCCCGGACCGTCGCCAGCGCCTGGGCGACGGAGGCGGCGTCGCGCACGTCGGCGCGGCAGTAGCGGACGCGGGCGCCGGCCGCTTCCAGCCGGCGGAGCGTGGCGCGGGCCTCGTTGGCGGCGAGGATGGTTCTGACCATCGCCTCGATCTCGCGCGGCGGCTTGCCGGCGCCGGGGCCGGCGATCAGCGCCCGGCGCACCGCCGCCTCGTCAGTATCCTCGGAAAGGCCGGGCAGGAGCGGGGCGGCGCCGGGGTCGCTGCGGCCGAGGATGACCAGAGTCGGACGGATATGGCGGGACAGCTGTTCCAGCGCCACCGCGGTCACCCCGCGGGCGCCGCCGGAAACGACGATCACGGCACCCTCGGGAAGCGGCAGCGGGCCGTCGGCCGCGTCCTCCTGACGGAGTGTGCGAACGAGGCGTCGGCCGTCGGCGCTCAGCCGCACTTCGGCATCGCCGTCGCCGCCGGTGAGTTCGGCCGCCAGGATTTGCGCCAGCTCGGCGGCGGAGCGGTTTCCGGCCTCCAGATCGATGGCCTTGACCCGCGCTGCCGGCCATTCATGCGCGGCGGTCAGGGCGAGGCCGCCGAGCCCGAGCCATTCCTCCCGGCCGTTCTGGACGGTGACGAAGGCGCCGCCGGCCTCGCCCAGGCGGGGAGCGGCGGCCTTGGCGGCGGCAAGGGCGCGCCAGTGCAGGTCGGCGCTCGACGCGGCATCGGCGCCGTCAAGGCCGGCCAAAAACAGCACGCCGTCGTCCTGCGCGCCCGGCTCTTGGGTGAGGCGGGCGGCGATGCCCCTGGCCGACAGCAGCGTCACCAGCTCGGCCGCGACGCCCGCTGAATCCGGGATGACGGCGATGCTGCTCAGGTCGCGCAGCATGTCGGTTCCGGAGGCCTGCTGGTCCTCCAGCACCGAACAGGTGCGGAGGGTGCCGGCCGATAACGCGGGCAGGGCCTGCGACTGCGGCGTCTGCGGGGCGGCGGGAGCGTCGCCCCTGATGCGCGCGATCACGGCGCCGACGGTCTTCAACGCGGTCAACTCGCGCATTTCGACCGAGGCGAGGGCCGGCAGTCGTTCGACCAGAGCCGAGAAGATTTCCACCTGCTTGATGGAATCGATGCCGAGGCCGGCTTCCAGCTCCATCTCCGGGCTGAGCATCTCGACGGGGTAGCCGGTCTTTTCGGCGACCAGACCCATGAACAGCGCGCCGACATCGACGGAGGGCGCGGCCGGTTCGGTCACTGGCGTCACGGCTGCGGGCGCTGCCGTGACGGGCGCCAGGGCCGGAGCGCCGCCGCGGCTGTCGGCCAGGGCGAGAATCTGGCCGATGGTCTTCAGCGCGTTCAACTCGCGCATGTCGGCAGTGCCCAGTGCCGGGATGCGCTCCTGCAGGGTGGAGAAGATTTCCACCTGCTTGATGGAATCGATGCCGAGGCCGGCCTCAAGCTCCATCTCCGCCGTCAGCATCTCGACCGGGTAGCCGGTCTTGTCGGCGATCACCGCCAGAACCGTGCCGCGGGCGCTGGCCGCAGGCGGGACGGCAGCGGGGATCGGCCGGGGAGCGGCGGGGACTGCCGCCGGTTGCGGCCTGGGCGCGGCGACGGGCTGCGGAGCCGGCGCCGGCCGGTGCATCGGCGGTGCGGGCGCCACCACGGGGGCGGGAGCCAGGGCCGGCATCGGCGGCGGAGCGGCGATGACCGGTGCGCCCGGCATGACCGGCGCAGGCGCGGTGGTGAACGCAGGCTGCTGCGCCGGAACGCCGCTGAGGCTCTGGATCGCCTGACCGGCGACGGCGAGGAAGGCCTGATGGCTTTCGGCGATGGCGCGCTGGAAGGCGGCGTGGGCATCGGCGACATGGTGATAGATCGTCTCCACCGACGCGGTGGCGACGGGGATGGGCGCCGGCTGCGGAGCGGGGGAGTTCGTGACCATGATCGGGGCTTCTTCGATGTGCTGGGACTGGAGGGCGGCGGTTCGGACCGGTGCCGGGGAAGCCGGCGCGGCCGGAATTGGCGCGGCCGGTGTGGGAGCGGGCCGCGGCGGGTTGGGCTTGGGCACTGCGGAAGCGCCGCCCTGGGGCGGATAAATCTTGCCGAAATTGGCGCCGGAGATTTGGACCGCGGCCGGCGACGGCTTTTTGGGTTTGCGCTCCTCGGCGAATCCGGCCCACAGCGCTTCGAAATCCAGGCGCACGCCATGCACCGCCAGTGCGCCCAACCCGTCCAGCAGGCTGAGGACGCCGTTGGCTCCACGCCGGTCCAGCGACACCGCCAGATGCGGGCGGCCGTCCAGGCATTGCGCCACCAGACCGGTCAGGACGGCACCGGCGCCGACTTCCACGAAGTTGCGGATGCCGTCGCCATACAGCGCCTCGATGGTTTCGCGGAAGCGGACCGTCCCGGCGATCTGCTCGGCCAGCAGGTCGCGGGTCTCGCTATCGCCGTAGGGGGCGGCAGTGAGATTGGCATAGGCCGGGATGGTGGCGGCGCCGAACCGCGTGCTTTCGAGGACGGTGCGGAAGCTGTTCGACGCCTCCGCCACCACCGGAGAATGGAAGGCGCTGGCGACCTTCAGGCGGACGACCCTCAGCCCCTCGGCCTCCAGCCGGGCGACGGCGCTCTCGACCGCTGCGCGGGCACCGGACAGGACCACCTGTTCCGGGCCGTTGTCGTTGGCCAGAACCACGTCCAGCCCGTGCAGAAGAGGGGCGACGCGCTCCCGTCCGGCGGCCACCGCGATCATGGTGCCGTCGCTGCCGGCCGCCGCGGCCTCCATGCAACGGGCGCGCTCGCCGGCCAGGGTCAGGGCGGTGTGCCGGTCGATGGCTCCGGCGGCGCAGAGTGCGGTGATCTCGCCGAAGGAATGGCCGGCGACGGCATCGGCGCGGAGGCCGGCGCGTTCCAGCACCGCCAGCAGGGCGAGGCTCGCCGTCCCGATGGCGGGCTGTGCGTGCAGCATCCGGGTCAGGAGGGCATCCTGGGCATCGGCTTCCTCGCGGGTGAAGGCGGGCGGCGGGAAGACCACGCGGTGCAAGGGCGGCTGGCCGGGGGCGGCGGGTAGCGTCGCCTGGGCATCCCAGATGGCCCGCGCCTCGTCGAAGGCGACGGCCAGATCGGCGCCCATGCCGACATACTGGCTGCCCTGGCCGGGAAACAGGAAGGCGACCTTGCCGCCGGTGGCTTCGCCCACCGCCAGATGGATGCCGGGGGCGGAGAAGGGGCCGGACTGGCCCAGCGCCGTCGCCAGCCGCGCCTCGAACTGTGCGGCGTCGGCGGCGACGATGGCAAGGCGATGGCGTGCGGCAGGATCGAAGGCGATCCGGCTGTCGCGGGCGACCGCTTCCAGCCCTTCCGCTTTCACGCGCTCGGCGAGGGTACGGGCCGCGTCGGCAAGGGATCGTGTGTCGGCAGCGCCGGCCAGCACCAGCGCACCGCCCGACCACAGGCGGGAGGGGGGGTGGGACCCGGTATATTCCTCCAGCGCCACGTGATAGTTGCTGCCGCCGAAGCCGAAGGAGCTGACGGAGGCGCGGCGGGGGCCTCCACCCTTCACCCAGGGGCGCGCGCGGGTGTTGAGGTAGAAGGGGCTGGTTTCCAGATTGAGGCGGCTGTCGGGCCGCTCGACCTTGATGGTGGGCGGCAGAACCTTCTGGTGCAGCGACAGCGCCGCCTTCAGCAGGCCGGCGGAGCCGGCGGCGGCCTTGGTGTGGCCGATCTGCGATTTGATCGAGCCGATGGCGCACCAGGAGTCCGTTTCCGCATCCGCTTCGCGGAACACCTGGGTCAGGGCGGTGAACTCCGCCAGATCGCCGGCACGGGTGCCGGTGCCGTGGGCCTCCACCAGCTCGACGCTGCGCGGACCGTAGCCGGCGTCGGCATAGGCTCGGCGCAGGGCGACCGCCTGACCTTCGGGGCGAGGGGCATAGACGCTGGTGGCGCGCCCGTCCGACGAGGAACCGATGCCGCGGATGACGGCATAGATGCGGTTGCCGTCACGCTCGGCATCCTCCAGCCGGCGCAGGGCGAGCATTCCCAGCCCCTCACCGACGATGGTGCCGTCGGAGGCGTCGGAGAATGGCCGGCAATCGCCGCTCTTGGACAGGGCCGGCGTCTTGCTGAAACACATGTACATGAAGATGTCGTTCAGCGCGTCGACGCCGCCGCTGATGACCATGTCGGAATGGCCCAACTCCAGCTCGTTCATCGCCATCAGCAGGGCCGACAGCGAACTGGCGCAGGCGGCGTCCACCACGCAGTTGGTGCCGCCAAGGTCGAGGCGGTTGGCGATGCGCCCCGCCACAACGTTGCCGAGCACGCCGGGGAAGGTGCTTTCCTGCCATTCCACATAGTGCGAGGCGATGCGGTCGCAGAGGGCGGTCACCTCGGCTTCCGGCAGGCCGGCTTCGCGCAGGGCCTTGACCCAGACCGGCCGTTGCAGCCGCGCCCCCATGGTGCCGACCAGTTCGGTGGCGGAGGCCACGCCCAGCACGATGCTGGTCCGGCCGCGGTCGATGTCGCGGAACTGGGAGCGGCAGGCCTCGTCCAGCACCTCCTTGGCGACGATCAGCGCCAGAAGCTGCGCGGTGTCGGTGGCGGCCAGCGCCTGGGGCGGGATGCCGAACTCCAGCGGATCCAGCGTGGCCGGCGGCAGGAAGGCGCCGCGCCGGCAATAGGTCTTGTCCCGCGCCGTCGGATCGGGGTCGTAATAATCCTCCACCAGCCAATGGGTGGCCGGCACGTCGCCGACGCAATCCCGTCCGGCGAGAATGTCGCGCCAGAAACCGTGCGTGGTGCCGGAACCGGGGAACATGGCGCCGATGCCGACGATTGCGATGGGATGGCGGTTCTTCAAGGCCGTCTCGGAGGTTCGGAAGGAGGATCAGGGGGGCGAAACCGGTGCGCCGGCGGGTCAGGCGAGCCGACGCGGCACCCAGGTGAAGGCGGCGGCCGGGACCGGCAGGCCGGCCGTGCGCATCTGCTGGGCGCGGGTCACCACGGCGGCACCCTCCAGCAGGTTGCGGGCGATCTGTTCGACGCTGCGGTTCTCCGCCGCCTCCAGGAAGCTGCCCTTCACCCAGTCGTTGAAGGCGCCCATGGCCGGGCCGCACCAGACCTGGAAGTCGTGGCGCCGGGCGGCATCGTCCAGCATCGGCCAGCGCGCGGCGTTGAACAGGTACCAGCGGAAAACCAGCGCCATGCGGTGGCGGGGATCGGCCTCGGCCCGGCCCAGTTCCGCCGGGTCGCGGACGGCGAAATGCTCGCGGGTCTGGCGCCAGATCTCCTCCAGCGGGGCCTGGAAGACGTCGCGTTCCAGGGTGGCGCGTTCGGCCGCCGGCAGATCCTCCAGGCCGGAATGGCGGCAATACAGCTCGTACAGGCGCTGGGCGCGGAAGGGGAACAGGGTGCCCCGCTTCATTACCTGCACCTTCACGCCCATTTCGAACATGTCGGCGGCCGGCGCCATCGTCACGTCCGTGCTGGACAGGCCGGCCAGCATGCGGCGAACCGACAGCGGCTGACCGGATTCCGCGGCCGACTGGTTCACCGAGCCGACGACGACATAGGCGGCGCCCATGGCGAAGGCGGCGGCGATGGCGGCGGGGGTGCCGAGCCCGCCGGCGGCGCCGACGCGGATGTTGCGGTCATAATTGTGGGCGGCCACCAGCTCGTCCCGCAGCCGCTGGACGATCGGGAAAAGGACGCAGAGCGGGCGGTTGTCGGTGTGCCCGCCGGAATCGGCCTCCACCGTGATGTCCTCGGCAACCGGGATGGTGGAGGCAAGGTCGGCTTCATTGGTGGTGAGGAGACCTTGGGTGACCAGATCGGCCAGCATGCGCTGCGGGGCCGGGGCCATGAACTGGCGGGCGACCTCGGCGCGCGAGACCTTGGCGAAGAGGTGGGTCAGCCGGTGGACCGCACCGGTGGCCGGATCGCGGCTCAACCCCCTGGCGGCCAGTTCCATCACCGACGGGGTCAGCGCCATGAAGGCGGAGGCCGAGACGCGGCGCACGCCCTGTTGTTGGAACAGGCGGCAGACGGCGGTTTCCAGCGACGGGTCGTTGGGGCTGTGAATCAGGTTGGCGCCCCAGTTCGGCACCTGGGTGCCAAGGGCCGCGTGGATTTCGGCGATACCCTCCTGCACGCGCTGTGGCGACAGGCCGGCGCTGCCGTAGAAGCCCAGCAGGCCGGCACGGGCCGCGGCCACCGCCATCGCCGGCGTGGCGATGCCGCGCGCCATCTCGCCGGCCACATAGGCGAAGCGGCAACCATGGGTTTCCGGAAAAGCGCGGTCGCCCAGCCACTCCGGATAAAGCGGCGGCAGGGTGGCGACAGGGATAAGCTCGCCGCCGGCAAGATCCGGCGGAAGGCTCGAAGCTCCCAGCCGGCCGTCCCGGTTTCGCAAGATGTAAAGCGGTTCCCGCGCCTTCTGAGTCAATTCCAGGAGCTGTGACGGATCGAAGCTTGCCGTCGGCGACGCCAGTGGCGGCATTGCCGGCTCCAGACAGGTCATATCCACACCAACCCCTGATTATCTTTTTTCTTTATAAACAGCGGGTGGCTTCTACCACAGATATAGTGCCGCGAAAACGGGTTGCGAGCGTATGAGCGGAACGGAAACCGGTGCGTGGCGTGCAGTGCCGTGAAAGCTCCGGGGTTCCGGCGGGCCGGCATTCGGGCCGGCCCGTCAGGGTGCGCTTGTCCGGACCCTTAGAACGCCAGACGGGTGTCCAGCATCAGGATGTGCGCGCGGTCGGTCAGGTCGCCGCCGCTGGCCGCGCCGCCCGACAGGGTCGAGCGGACATAATCATACTCCAGCCCGGTGGTCAGGCCGGGGGCGACGGTCCAGGTCACGCCGCCCTGCCAGACATCGGCCTTGGCCGGCGTCGTCATGGTCGCCATGTCGTTGCCCAGCGCGCGCATGTAGTTGGCGGCAAACAGCAGCGGGCCGCTGGTGTATTGGGCGCCGACGATCAGGTTCTGCTGGTCGCGTGACTGCGCGGTCCCCTTGGCATAGCCGCTGTCGCCGCTGTAGGCGTAGCTGACGCCGACCTTCGCCGGGCCGTAGCCGACATTGGCGCCGACATGGAACGAGTTCAGATCCTCGAAGGACTGGCTGGCGATGCCGTCGCTCTGCCGCACCGCCTTGCCGGTCTGGTAGAAGGCGCTGGCCTCCACCGTCACGTCGCCGAAGCTGTTCTGGAAGGCGGCACCCGCTTCGACCACGTCGCGGAAGGCGAGCGCATCGCCAAGCGCATCCACCTTGCGGCGGTTGATCGACGTGTTCGAATCGCCGGTGCGCGGGGTGTAGGACACCGCGGCCTGCAAACCGCCGAAGCTGGGGCTGATGTAGATGAACTTGGTCCCGGTGTCGTAGGACACCAGCGTGCGCAGGCTGGTCGCCGCCAGCGGCAGGGCGGCGTAGGTGGACGAGCCGTGGAGGAACAGAATGCCGTTGCTGTCCGGGCTGCCGGCGATGCCCTCCGTGTTGGGGCCGATCATGCCGTATTCGTCGGACAGCCCGTTGATGACGCCGGCCTGGATGGTGCCGAAGGACCCGTTGGCGAAGAGGAAGGCGCGGTCGTTCTCCACCGTGCGGCTCGACACCGAGGGGTCGCCGTTGCCGGAGACCAGACGCAACCGGGCGCCGTAGGTCAGCCCGTTGTCGGTGGTGGCCGACGGGGTGACGGTCAGGCGCAGGCGGTTGGAGAACTCGGTCGAGCGCAGCCCGCTGTCCTGCTTCTGGCTGACATAGGCGCCCTGGAAATAGGCGTCGCCGCCGATGGTCAGGCTGAACTCGGCCTCTGCAAGGGCCGGGGCGGCCTGAAGCGCGACGACAGCGGTGCCGGCCAGGGCTGCGGTGCGGAGAAGGGAGATCTGGGACATCGGGCGCATCGGGATGGTCATTCCGGGAAAGGGCGGCAGGCGTCAGGCCGTCTGGTCAATCGGGAACCAGCGGCGGCCGAACGGGGTGAGGTTGTCGTCGGTCAGGCGGGCGAGGCAGAGGATTTCGACGCTGTCGGCCCAGCGCGGGTTGAGGTGGCGGAACTGGGCGACCGCCGGGCTGTCGAGCTTGGCCTCGCTGATGGCGCGGGCCTCCTCCGTCAGGCCGTAGCCCTGCCATTTCCAGTCCACCGTCCCGGTGCCGGGATCGTAGTAGTGCGCGAAGCACTCGCGGCCGATATGGTCGCGCAAGCCCCGGTCGAGGTCATCGAGCGTCCGGTCCGCACTGGGCGTGTGGCGGATGAACAGCATCGGCATGTAGCGGTAGGAGCGGTAGCCGACGGCGCTGTAGCTCCAGTACCAGAGCCGCCCCGACCGGTCGGCGCGCGCCCGCCCGACCATTTCGGCGACCATGGCGCGCACCAGCCCGTTCGACCCCCAGTAGCGCCGCTCCAGAATGCAATGGGCGGTGTGGAAGGCGCCGACGGCGGTACCGGCGATCTCCGTTTCCTGACGGTAAATGGTGGCGAAGCCGACCAGCTCGCCGGTCTCCGGATCCTCTTGCAGGACGCAGTGGTCGAGGTCGCCCAGCTCCTCGTTGAAATATTCCTCGCCGTACCCCTCGAACCAGACGCTGAGCAGGGCGAACATCACCGCCCGCCGCTCAGGAGTCAGGGCGGCGGGTTCGACGATGCTGGTCATCAGTGGGTGATGCGACGCGCGCGGCGTCATACCGGCCCTCCAGACAGATAGCTGGCCGCACCCGCGTCGCGGACATCGGCGCAAATGTCCTCGTAGTTGCAGGTGATCTCCTCGCCGGCGGCGATGGCGCGGCGGGTGACGAAGACCCGCCAGTCGCCGGAGTCGGCCCGGCCGATGGACGGCTCGTCGTCATGGTTGAGGAAGCGGGCGTCGTCGCCGGGAAGCAGGACGCCGACCCCGTCGATCACGCAGCCATGGAAATCCACCAGCCGGGAAAGCTGGGGGAACTCGTCCAGCAGCGCGTCGTCGGGGGCGAAGAGGCGGTCGATGCGGGCATCGAACCGCCACACCGGCGTGCCGGCCGCGACCGGCTCCTCGGCGAAGAGACCCAGCCCGTGGATCGGGCTGGATGCGAGGCGGGTGGGAATGAGGAGCGGCATGGCGTTTCGTTCCGGCGGACCCGTTGGTGCGTCAGGCGGCGGCGTTGGCGGGGGACAGCGACTCGTCGAACTCGAAGCTGGCGGCGTCGTCGACGAACTGCTCCTCGACGGTCGTGCGCGGCTGCTGCAGGCAGACGCCGATGTAGTCGGCGAAGCGCGGCGGCGGGGCGAAGCCTTCGGCCAGCAGGCGGCTGTTGTCGAAGGCGATGTCCTGGGCGGTGAAGCGGTGGTACTTGCGGCCGCCGGCGGCCATCGTCCGGTGCAGGATGTCGCGCTGCGGGAATGCTAGGCGATAGGCGCGGTCGAAGGGCTTCCAGCCTTCCGGACCCTTCGGGTCGAAGAAGCTGTAGGGGCGGGTGCCCTCATGGCCGTGGTTGGCGAAGGCTTCCTCGAAATCGACCCAGGTGGTCCGGCTGCCGAGGCCGGCGGAGATGTGGTAGAGGTTGTGCTTCAGGTCGGGCTTGCGCAGCAGGTCGTGCAGACGGGCCGACGCCCAGTCGACGGGGACGATGTCGATGAAGCCGTCGGGCGAGCAGGGCAGGATGCCGGTGCGGTCGACCAGACGGAAGAACCAGAAGATGCTGGCGCTGGGACGCACGCCCAGCTGGGTGTGGCCGACGACGATGGACGGGCGGCAGACGACGATCGGCAGGTCGGGGAAGCCGGCGGCCAGAGCGCGCTCGGCCGCGGCCTTGCTGCGGGTGTACTCGACGATGTGCGGCGTGTCGTGGCCGGGGGCCGGGGCCTCGCTCACCATCTCCAGCCACGGCGTCTCACCGCAGCAGAAGGCGGTGCCGATGTGCAGGAAGCGCTGGAGATGCTTCATCCGGCGGGCGCGGGCGGCGAGCGCCAGCGTGCCGTCGACGTTGATCTGCCAGACCGAATGGCGGCTGTCGAAGGAGGTATCGGCGGCGACATGGACGATGTGGGTCACCGCGTCCAGCCGCGGGTCGGTGCTGGTCGCCAGCGATTGCAGGTCGCCCGGCAGGATCTGGCACAGGCCGGCATAGGCATCGGCCGTGGCGCGGTCGACACAGCGCGCGAGGTTGGAGGCGAGACGGGCGCGGCAGGCGGCCTCGTCGGCGCCGCGGATCAGCAGAAGGCAGTCCGCCGCAGACCCGTTCTGCACGGCGTCGAGGTAGAAGGAACCGCCGAGAAAGCCTGTGCCGCCGGTGAGAAGGATCATGGTGTGCCTCTGTCTCGCGTCTGGGTGATGGGGGCAGGGGAGGAGATGGACCCGCCTCAGGAAGAGACGGGAAGAAGGTCGGGGGCAGGAATGCCGCCCGGGGGAACCGTGGCGATGAGCTGGCGGATGCCGCCGCGGTCGACCTGCAACTGCACGTCGGCCGCGTCGAAATAGGCGTCGTCATGGGTCACCGCGATCACGGTGATGCCGCGCGCCTTCATCCAGGGAATGATCTCGCGGTAGAACTTGCGCCGGAAATAGGGCGACTGGTCGGCCGCCCACTCGTCCAGCACCAGCACCGGCTTGCGCTCCAGCAGCGCGGCGATCAGTGCGAGCCGCTTCTTCTGGCCCTGCGACAGATCGACGGTGGTGAAGGCGCGGCCGTCGATGGCGACCTTGTCGGACATCTCCAGCAGGTCGAGAAGCTCTTCGGCGAAGCCGTCGTCGAGCGTCACCGCGCCATAGAGCTGGCGGGTCACATGGCTGTCGGAGAAGACCACCGCGAAGCGGTCGCGGTGGGCGGCAAGGCCGTCCGGCCCGACCGTCACGCCGTCGACCGACAGGCTGCCGCGCTGGATCGGATAGAGGCCCAGCAGCATGTGGATCAGCGTGCTCTTGCCGGCACCGTTGTGGCCGGTGATGAAGACGACGCTGCCGCGCTCGACCGTCATGTCCACCGGGCCGACGGTGAAGGAGCCCGTGCCGTCCCGCCCGGCATGGCGGAAGATGGCGCCCTCCAGGGCGATGGTGGAGAAGGGGTCGTCGCTGCCGCTGCCGCGGCCCGGAACCACCGCCTGCGGCCCCGCCTTCAGCTCCGCTTCCACCGCCAGATAGGAGCGGGCGGCGGTCTCGGCGCTGATGTAGGAGGGGTAGGAGGCGACGATGGTGATGACCGGATAGGCGATGAAGGCGGCGGCATGGCCGGCCAGGATGACCGTGGCGATGTCGGTGTTGGTGACCGCCGGCAGCAGGAAGATGATCCCGGCCAGTGCGGCGTAATAGGTCAGCTCGCTGATGGTGAAGTAATGGCTGTACTCCGCGCCGAAGCGGTGGCGTTCCTTGCGCAGGGCTTCGGCGCACGTCGTCGCGTCGGCCAGCGCGTTGGCGGCGCGGCGGCGGTTCAGTTTGCATTCGCGCAAGGTCTGCAGGATGTGCTCGGACCGTTCCGACAGGGCGCCTTCGGCCTCGTGGATCGTCTCCGACATCAGTTCCAGCCGGATGACGGAGCGTCCGATCAGGATGCCGCCGACCACCAGGAAGCAGAGCACGATCAGCACCGCCGCACCCGACAGCGTGGAGAGATACAGCAGGCACAGCAGGATGGCGGCGACCGACTGGAAGCTGATGACCAGCGTCGGAACCGCCTGGGCCAGCATCTGCAACTCCCCTCCCGCCACCTGGGCGAGGCGGGAGGAACCGACCGCCATCGCGTCCGGCAGGTCGGCGGCCACGGCCCGGCGCAGCAGGTCGACGCGCAGGATGGCGAGCGCGGCCTGCATGCGCTTGGACGCCGCGTTCATCATCCAGCCCTGGGCGATCCGCCACAGGAAGGCCGACAGCAGGAAGACGATCAGCAGACGCTGCAGGCCCTCCGGATCGTCCAGTGCCAGCAGCGCGTCGTTCAGCGAGGTCAGCAGGGCGAGGTTGAGCGCCGCCGCCAGCACCGCCAGCAGCAGCAGCGGCTGCATGTTGCGCAGCGCCTCGCGTCTCAGAATGCGCCAGAGATCCATCGCCGCCTCACTTCGACTGGATCATGTCGAGGAGCTTGGACGGCGACACCTTCGACAGGATCGGCGCCGAGGCCGCGGTCTTGGAGCCGTCCTTCGCGGGTTCCGGCTTGGCGGCCGGAGTCGGGGCAGGGGCCGCCGGATGTCCGGCCGCGGGGGCGGATTTGCCGCCGCCGGTGTTCAGGCTCGGCATCTGGCCGATGGGGGTCTGGCCCGGCGTGCCCTCTCCGCTCAGCGACGGCAGCTGCGAGACCGGCGGCACGGCGGTGCTGGTGGGCACCGATGTCAGCTTGGCGTTCGGCGAGGCCGGCGGCGCGCCCGGCGCGGCGGCGGTGGCCCCCGGTGCCGGCAGGGGGTTCGGGTTGGAGGCGGCGTCGAGGATCAGCGGAAGCCCGCCGCTGGCGGCGTTGCCGATGACGACGATCTTGGCGTTGGGCGAATGGGCCAGTTCCAGCGTCGCCTCGATGCCGCGCCAGCGCAGATAATTCTCGGTCAGGTTGGCCTGCACGGTTTCCTGGAAGGCGCGGATGCCCTGGCCTTCCAGCTGCTTGCGCTGGCTTTCGAACAGTTCGCGCTGGAGGCGGAACTGGTATTCCTGCGCCGCCTGGTCCTGCTGAATCTTGCGTTCGATCGACGCCATGATCGCTTCGGGCAGCGAGACGTTGCGGATCAGGATGTCCTGGATCAGCAGATAACCGGTCTTGGTCCGCCCGTCCGGCTTCGGCACATTCTCGGCGCCGATCAGCTGGGCGTACATCACGCGGTCGGCGACCTGCTCGTAGGTCTCCGTCTGCACCCGCAGGCGGCGGTGGGCGTAGAGTTCGTCCGCCTTGAAGCGCGACACGATCTCTCGCGAGACGGAGCCGACTTCCGGCACCAGCAGGACTTCCAGATACCGCGGGCCGACATTCTTGTGCAGGGCGGCCAGCATCTCCGCATAGGGGCGGTAGCGGACCGTGATCTCGATGCTGACGTTCAGGCCGTCGTTGGCGATGGCCGAATAGGAGCGGGTGTCCTCCTGCAGGCGCAGGTCGTAGACCTCGATCTTGTCCCAGGGAAAGATGACATGCACGCCTTCGGCGAGCGCCGGACCCATCTGGGTGCCTTCGTGGAACCGCTTCCACAGCACGCCGCCATGGCCGGCGGGGATGAAGACGACGATGGACGGAGCGAAATAGAGGAAGATCAGGATGCCGACCAGCAGCGTGCACAGCAGGGAGCGGCGGTGTTCGTCGTACCAGTGGGCCAGCAGCGCACGCAGGCGCGACTTCGGCTTCGGCAGCGCATCGGCGTCGTCGATGGTGAAGGCCTGGTCAGCCATATCACGCGGTCTCCTGCAAGCAAGCCATGGCGGGGTCCGAAGCGGAACCCATGTCGGGTCGGGACGCGGCCGTCGCGGCCGGCATGTCCGTTGCCCCGTCGATTGTTTCGGTGTTCGTCATCCGGCCATTCGTCATTCGGATCGTGACGTCGCAGACCGACGAGACGTCGCCGTCGTGCGACACGAAGATCACGGTGCGGCCGAGGGCCCGCAGCTTGCCGATGATCTCGTTGGTGAAGCGGGTGCGGAATTCGGCATCCTGGTCGGATGTCCATTCGTCGAGGATGACGACCGGCCGGCCTTCCGCCACCGCCACCGCCAGGGCGACGCGCCGGCGCTGCCCCTTCGACAGGTCGCGGTTCAGCAGCCCGTTGCCGGTGTCCGGAACCAGATGGTCGATCTTCAGATAGGCCAGCATCTCGCGGAACAGCTCGGCATCGAAGCCGGGCCCCTGCGGCAGCCGGGTGAACAGGTGATGGTCCTGGAACACGGCGCAGAACAGGTCGCGGTAGGCTTCCAGCCGGTCGGTCTCCACCGGCTGCCCGTCGAGCAGCACCTGACCCTCGTCGGGGCGGAACAGCAGCGGGATGACGCGCAGCAGGGTGGACTTGCCCGACCCGTTGGAGCCGACGATGCCGACCACGCTGCCCGCCGGGATGGTCAGGTCGATGGGACCGATCACGAAGGGTTCCGGCCGCAGACCGGCGCGGTAGGCGAAGCTGACGCCGCGCAGCTCGATGCTGGAGAAGCGGCGCGGGGCGCGGGCGGTGCGCGACGGCTCGTATTCCAGCGCCGGCATGGTGCCGAGCAGGGCCGTCAGCTGTGCCGCCGCATCCTCCGCCGCCACATAGTCGGGAACGGCGTTGAGGAACTTCGACAGCGGGCGGGCCAGGAACAGGATGACCGAGGTGACCAGCGGCAGTTCCGACACCGACATCGCGCCCATGCGCGGGAAGATGAAGACGAAGACCGCCGAGAAGCCGATGATGATCGTCGCGATCCAGGAGAACAGCTCGCCCAGATTGCGGCCGTGGCGGCGCTTCAGCTCTTCCCAGCGGGCGACGTCGGCCTCCACGGCCTGGGTCAGCTCGTCGCGGCGCGCCTTGCCCAGCTTGACCTCGGCATTGCCGCCGACCAGCTCGGAGAAGCCCTGGAGCATCCGGATCTCGGACTCCTTGGCGTCGCCGAGCAGCAAGCGGGTCCGCTGCGCCTCGCGCACGTACCAGCCGCCGACCAGCAGCGCCGCCACCAGCAGCAGCGTGGCGCCGACGGTGGACAGGGTCCACAGGTAGAGGTAGGCGACCGCCGCCACCAGCATCATGTTGGCGGCGATGGACAGGTTGGGCAGCAATGCTGCGATGCGCTCCAGATGATGGTTGCCGAGATCGAAGGAGCGCTTGGCCTGCAAATCCAGGATGTCGGCGTGGCCGCCCAGCGTGACGTGGCGGAGGAAGCGCCGCCGCACCCCGGCCAGCGCGCTGAAGGCGGTGGTCAGCGTCAGGGAGACGAAGCGCTTGGCAAACGCGTAGGAGACCAGCAGCGACAGGCAGAAGATCAGGAAGGGGGTGTCCAGCACCTCGCCGCGCATCCAGCCGCTCAGCTCCGCGCTGAGGCTCATCAGGCTGATGAGGTTGGCGGTGGCGGCGACGCAGCCGGTGATGACCAGCCGGGTCAGGATGCTGCGGTCGGCAAGGCCGATCAGCGGCAGCAGCGAGGACGGCGGTCGGCTGGGAGGGGGCATGCGCTTGGCCATCGTCCGGTCACTCCGCCAGCCAGCCGTCGAGAATGCGGGCGATGGTTCCGTTGTCGCGCAGCTTGACGAAGGCGGCCTGCAGCCGTTCCGCCTTCTCCTTGCGCGCCTTGGGCAGGGCGATGTAGCGGGGGATCAGCCCGACCGGCTTGGGCAGCACGCGCACGTCCTTCAGCCGGCCGTCCTGCTTGGCCATGTAGTTCAGCACATGCAGGTCGCCGACGATCACGTCCACCCGGCCGAGGATCAGGCGGCGGAAATTGACCACGTTGCTGCTCGATGCCACCTTTTCCAGATATGTCGCCGCGTCGAAGTCGGCGGCGTAGGAGAAGCCGTCGACCACGCCGATGCGGTAGGAGGTCAGATCCTCCAGCCGGTCGAAGGTGATGTTGGAGTCCTTGCGCACCATGAACACGGTCGTGCCGGTGCGGAACGGGCCGATCATGTTGTACTGCGCGAAGCGGGTCGGCGACGCGATGAACTGGAAGCCGATGTCCGCGGTGTTCTCGTCCATCGACTGGACCACCTCGGTCCAGGACAGCGGGCGATGGACCGGGGTGACGTTGAGTTCCTTCAGCAGCGCGTTGACGATCTCGGTGTCGATGCCGGTGCGGTTGCCGTTGAAGGAGTAATTGTAGGGCGGGAAATGGTCCTCCGACGCGACGGTCCAATATTCGGCGCGGGCCGGAGTGCACAGCCCGAGCAGCGCCAGCAGGGCCAGCAGCAGGGCCGGCAGTCGCCGAGGCGCGTTGGGAGGGAGCATGGTCATGGCTGCGGTCACGCCTTGGCCAGCTTCTTGCGGCGGCCGGTGAGCAGGATCATGACGAGGAGGGCGCCGGGCGGCGTCAGAACCACCGCCAGGAAGGCGTAAAGCAGGAAGCCGCCGCGGCGGCCGATCCCCAGAAACCCGACCAGCAGGCAGAGACCGATATAGATCAGCTCGAACACGGCGATGCTTCCTTCTTTGCCCGGCGTTCAGGCGTCAGACGGCCTTCTGGACCGGCTGCTCGTCCATCTGCGGTGCGGCGGCCGGAGCGTCGGCGGCGGCCTCACCCTTGGCGGCATCGAACTCCTTGCGGAAATATTCGCGCATCGCATCGATGTCGAAATCCAGCAGCGTGCCGCCGGTCTCGAAATGCTGGGCGAACACCTGGCCCAGGGCCCGGGTCGCCGCCAGCGACAGCGCTGGCATCACCGCCACGCCGAGCGCGGTGCCGATGAAGGGGACGGCCTTGACGGCGGAGCCCAGGACGCTGGAGCTGAGAGCCCCCGGCATGACGCCACCCAGCAGGGCGCCGACGATGGCGCGGGTCCGCTCCTGCGCGAACTCGACTCCATAGAGCTTGGCGAGCTTGTGGACGAGGTTCAGCTGCGCCGCGCTGACGGCGGCGACGTCGGCGCCCGGAACGGGGATCAGCCCGAAGGCGCCCGAGGCGTAGCTGTGATATTTGATCAGGTCCTGGGCGCGCTTCTTACGGTCTACCATGATCCGAAGCCTTTCTCGGGTCGGGAAGAGTTGATCTGCGGTGGAAACCACGGCGTCGACCACACGTTTCCGTTCGATCGGCGCCGCTCGGCCGAGCCTTCCGGTGGAAGGCGGCAGCCGATCGTCAATTGCAGGCACGGCAATTGACAAACGAAAGGCGTTGGCTGCCCGCGGCAGCGATAAAATTAGCTAATGATGATTAGATCGTAAGCTCGGCAGGAAATATCTGCCCGCAGGTCTATATCGGATAGTCTGTTGATACGGTTTTATTGATTAAAAACCTATTAAGTCACTGTTGGGGTTATTAGAATTTTTGCAGAGACATGGATCGGCTTGTCGCGATATGTGACCAAAGATGTCATTAGCCTTTCCTGTGACTGGCGCTTCGCTCTACCTTGAAGGGAAACGGGAAGGCAGGTCCAAGGTCTTCGCCGGCAGGGCGGATCGCGACCCGGAGGCAATGGACGCCGTCATGAACAGGACCGTATCGCGCACCGGCTCGCCGCCGATGGTCTGGGTCGGCAGGACGATGCGCAGCAGGGCGCCGTCGCCGCTCGTGGAGGACGACCGCCCTTTCAACAGCCGCAGCAATGCCCAGGGGCCGCGCTCGACCAGCGTCAGCGTGTCGCCGGCCGCCGCTTCCGCTTCGCTCGCCATGGCGTTCTTCGGGCGATAGGGCGAACCGGCGGCCCAGCGGAAGCTGAGGAGCAGCGGTTGCCCAGCCTTCCAGACCAGCGCGTCGGAACCGGCGGAGGCGCCGACCGCGCTGGTCCCCGACCGCACCGACCAGTCGATGATGTGTTCCGCCCCCAGTTCCTGCGCCCGGTTGGTGCCATAGCTGAAACGGACACTGACCGGTGCCGAACGGGAGACCGCGTCGAACAGGGGACGCACCGCCTCCATTTTTTCGAGGAAGGTAGCGACTTCAGGCGTCGCCGTCTTCATGACGGCCGCCCGGTTCTCGTCGAGCTGCTCGTAGAAGCGGCGCACGTCCTTGGGATCGGCATCCGGCGCACCGCGGGCGAGATCCGGGCGGACGAAGGGGAAACGTCCGGCCAGCGATTGGGAGAACACGGCGTCGAGCCGCGCCACCGCCGCCTCGGGGGCAGGCAGCGCAGGCGCCGCAGGCTCCGCGGGCAGGATTGGAAGGGCCGGCAATGGCGGCAGCGGGGGCAGCCGGGCCGGCGGGGGAGCCTCGTACGGCGCAGGCGGCGGGCTGGCGACCGCCACCTGCTTGGGCGGTGCGGGAACGGGCGCGGGAACGGGCTCGGGAGTCGGCGCGGGCGGCGCGGGGCGCTGCTCGACGACCGGCGCCGCCGGAGCGGGGGCCGCGGGCTTGCTTTCGGAAGCGGCGGCTTTGGCCGGCGGCGGCTCGTCCTTGGGCTTGACCGCCACGGCAGCAACCAGTTGCGACGGCAGGGCGGCGACCGCAGGGTTCAGGGACAGTGCGCCGCCTTCGCCGCTGGTCAGCAGGCGTCCGGCCGACGGGGTGTCGAGCGCCAGGACGGCGGCACGGGCCGCGGTGGCCGCGGTGGACAGTGCCTCGGTGATGCGGTCGGTGGTGTCGCGGCCGGGAAGGTCGGCCATCGCCGCCTTCTGGAGCGCCAGCTTGACGGAATCCGGCAAGCCGCGCGCGGGATCCTGCAAGGCGGCGGCAATCGGCCAGCCGGCGGCCTCGGTGACGGCATCGACCAGTCGGCCGAGGTCCACGACATCCTCTTCGCTCGGCGATTGCGGCAGGTCGCGCAGCCGGTCGGCCAAGGCCTGTGCCCGCAGACGCAGGGGGTTGCGGGTGCAGAGTTCCTCGGCCAGCGGAGCGGCGAGCTGCACCGATTCCGCCCGCAGGGCGACCGCGATGGTCCTGGCATCCAGGTTGGGAAGGTCGGCCCCGGCGGCGATGCGCGTGATGAAGCCGTCGGTCGCCGCGATGGGCGGGCGCGGCACGGCGTCATAGACGCTTTCGGCCAGCGCCAGCAGCTCGTCGAACCCGCTGTTGCGGCGGAAGCGGTCGTAACGCTCCAGCGCACCGCGCCGGCCGCCGATGCGGTCCAGCTGGGCGGCCAGCCGGCGGAAGGCCGGCAGATCCTCGACGCGCCGGGGATTGGTGACCGGCGGCAGGTCGGTCAGGGCGGAGCTGGGCAGCAGGGCGTCGCGGATCGGCCTCAGCACCGCCCGGCGCAGGGTGACCGACGCGAGCCGCCGCTTGTCCTCGTCGACCCCGCTGAACAGCGAGGTCGGCAGCAGCGGCGTCGCCAGCCGGTCGCGCTCCATCACGGCGGTGGCGGCGATCACACGGCCGACCATCGGGCCGACCATGGGGCCATCCGCCAGGGCGTCGCGTGACAGCAGCGCCCGCCGCAGGTCGGCAACCGGTGCCGCCACCGCAGCGCTTCCGGCCGATACGCCGGCGAAGCCCTGCCAGGCGGCGACCGACAGGACCGTCACGGAGGCGGCCAGCGTGGCCTGCGCGATCCGGCGATGCCGGCGGCCTTGCAGGAAAGCGGTTTCCGACGGGCGTCCATAGCCGGGTTCGGCGAAGGCGCGGCCGGGCAGCAGGTCGCGGGCGAAGGCCGGGCGGCGTCCCCCCGTCGCGGTCGCACAGGCGCCGGTCAGGGCGATGCCGCGCAGCGGGAAGGGCTCGGAAGCCTCGTCTCCCCCCAGCGCGCCGTCGAGGAACAGCGCCAGCGGATGGCGCAGCGTCTCCAGCGATGCCGGGAGAAGCGGCAGGCGCACGCAGGCGGTCCCGGCGGCGGTCACACCGGCGAGCGCGTCGGCCTCCAGCAGGGCGAGGTCGGATTGGATGGCGTCGAAGGCTTCCGCCATACGGGCGGGCTCGAAAGGCGCCAGCCAGTCATACGGGCTGGTCCATCCCAGCACGCTGTCCAGCATGGCCGCGGGAATCGTCGCGCAGAGGTCGCCGAAGCCGTCGAGGGACTCCGCGCGCACCACCGCCACATGCACCGGGCAGACCATGCCGAGCTCGTCGCGGATCGAGCGCAGCCGTGCGCGCAGGGACTCGGCCCGCTTGGCCAGCGCCCGGCGCGGTGCCTCGCGTTCCGCCGCGGCGCGCAGCTCGTCGGCGCCGACCAACAGCAGGATGCCGTCCAGCGGCCGGCGCATCGGCCGTTTGCGGACCGCCGCGACCAGCGACGGCCAGGAGGCGTCCAGTTTCGTGCCATCGGCGGAATCGGCGCCGGCATGCAGGATCGCTGCCCCTTCGCAGAACCACCAGCAGCCGTTCTCGGTGTTGCCGTCTTCCGGCCAGCGCACATGGGTCGGGTCGGTGGCGAGCAGCGCCGGGCCGCCGACGCCGAAGGCGAGGAACCAGGGAATGTCGCCGCGCCGCAGGGGACCGCGCATCTGCCGGGCCAGAATGTCCAGCCCTTCGTTGTAGGTGCGGGCCAGCGGCGGCTTGCCGGCGGCGGCCTTCGACGGCGGCGGCGCCTCCGCCCGGACATGGAGCGCCGAGGACGGCATGGGCTTGCGCGCCGGAGCCTTGGCACGGGCCGCGGCCTTGGCGGGCTTGCGCCGGCGGCGGAGCCGGGCGCGCAGCGTCGGCCAGACCGACCGGGCCACCCGATAGAGGATGTAGAGTGGCAGGGCCGCCAGCAGGAAGGGCAGGTAGGCGAAGACGAAGGACAGGATCCAGCCGATGGCCGAACCGATGCTGGAGATCACGAGTTCAATCGTCAGGATCAGTAGGACCATGACTGCCCCATATCCTCGACCGCGGACCGGGCGCCGCGCAGGTCACGCTGGAGATCGTTGACGGCGGTGGACCACAGCAGATGGGACACCAGCAGGAACAGGGCCGCCACGCCGCCGACCGCCATCCACCAGCGCCGCGCCGACGGTCGGAAGCCGCCGACCACCGCACCCATCGGCGGATCGTAGGCGCGTCGGCTGGCGAGGCCGGCCTGCGGCTGCTCGGTTCCGCCCTCCCTGCCGGTGACGATCCGGTGCAGCGGCGAGCGTCGCGCCGCCGCCTGGGCATCGTCGGGGAAGCCGAGGGCCAGGGCCGCCAGATAAACCGCGGCAAGCCCGCGGTCGGCCTTGGCGCCCTGGCGGATCAGGTCGTCGGCCTGGACGAACAGGGTCTGCAGGGTGGCGTTCGCACCGAACAGGCGGCCGGCGACGACGGCGTCGGCCGGCTTCACCTGGGCAAGCGCCCGGTCCGCCAGCATCGCCATCGCAAAGGCAGCCTTCACCACCGTGCCATGGGCGGCGGGACCCTGGGCGGTCGCCGAGGCGCTCATGCCGTGGAGCATTGCGACCAGCCGTTCGGCGACCGACCCGGCCGGGGCCTGGTCCTGTGCGCAGGCGGCCAGCAGATCGGCGTGGAAGGCGCGGAAAAGGGCCAGGACACCCGGACCGGCGGCGCGTGCCGTATCGGCGGCAGCAACGACGGCGGCGGCGGCGGGCGCGGCCGGAGGTGCGGAGGGCGAGGGGGCGGGCCGTACGGTCACGGTGCGGTGTCCTTCGGCAGCGGAGCCACGGTGAAGCCGTCTCGTCCCAGCCGGATGTCGAGCGCGCTCATGCCGTCCAGCGACTGGCGGTGGACCCCCGGCATGCCGTAGCGCGCGAAGACGATGGTTGCGGTGGGTGCGGCGGCAAAGGGGGGAAGGCTGCGCAGGATCACGCTCTGTCCGGGAACCAGCTCCCAGGACGCGATGGCGATCCGCCCGGCAGCCTCGCCGTTCAGGGCCGCCCGCTCGCGGAACCAGCCTGCGGCGTCGAGCGAGCCGACCCGGCGCGCCAGGGCGCTGTCGGCCACCCGGACCACGTCGACGGCCACCGGACGCCGGCCGTTGGCCTCGGCATCGGCGACGATGCGGAGCACCGGGGCCGGATCCGTCCCGCCATCCGTGACGCGATTCATGGACCCGTCGGCGGCGCAGCCGGCGAGCAGCAGGGCGATTGTCAGAGCCGTGCGCTTCATGGTCAGCCGCCCGCCCCACCGGCACAGACATAGCCGGCCGGCGTGTGGCGGTACCAGTTGCCTGCCGCCCCGGTGCAGGGGGTCAGCACCCGGTCGTTCTGCTGCGGGGCGGCCGGTTCTGCTGCCGGAGCCGGCGCGGTGCCGTCGGCAGCCCGGCCCGTCACGGGACGGTTGGCGAGGGCGAAGGACTCCTCGTCCTCCTCGACGATCATCACGTAGCGGGTGCGCTTGGACGGGTAGCGGATGCCGACGTCGTAATCGCCGTCGCCCACCCGCTCCAGGATCGCGGCGGACTTTTCGCTGCCGAAGGGTGCGCAGGCCGACCCGGCGAGCAGGACCGGCAGCAGCGTCGCCGCGGCGAGGCAGCGGCGGAAGGGGCGTGTCATCGGGATGCTCCTGCTCATGCCGGAACGGTCGCGTGCGGGATGGCTGCGGTGACGACCGCAGCGGCGGCGCCCGCCTCCAACAGGTCGGGCGGGGTCGGGTCGATGCCGGCGTCGGCCAGCGTCCGGTAGACCGAGCGCCAGACCAGTTCGGGCACGGCGAAGCTGGCCTCGTGGTCCTTGACGCAGAAGAACAGGTTGTACTTGCACAGCCACTGTCCGTTGACGGCGCGGAAGCCGTCATAGCGGACGAAGGGCAGCCCGCCGGTGTCGCTCGGCATCACCCGGTCGGTGGCGCGCAATGCCGTGGTCAGCAGGCCGCCCATGTGGCCGGGGTCGATGCTGGCGTCGGCGAAATATTCCAGCTTCATCGAAACGCGCTCGACCGAGCTGAAATTGACCACGGTCGCTTCCGACACCTTGGCGTTCGGCATCGCGACGATGAAGCCGGCGACGTTGCGCACCCGCACCGTCCGCCACGTCATGTCGACCACGACGCCGCGGACGACGTCGGTGATCTGGATGCTGTCGCCGATCTGGAACGGCCGTTCGATGTTGAGGATGATGCCGGAGAAGACGTTGGCGATGTTGGCCTGGATGGCGAGGCCGATGACCATGCCGACGAGGCCGGAGGCCGCCAGCAGGCTGGTGATCGGCTGCTTCAGCACGAAGGCCATGATGCCGCAGCCGGCGAAGCCGAAGACGATCAGGGTGGAGAAGCGGCGGACGATGGCCGGGATGCGGCGCTGGGTGCGGATCTCCAGCGGGGTCCAGACGAAGCGTTCCATCGTGCGGTCGACCAGGATCGCCGGCACGATCCACCACAGCACGTTGATGCCGTTCACCACCATGGCGATGCCGCTCGCCGGCAGCGTCGCCACCGCCTGATCCAGCACGATGTTGCCGGCCGACATCAGCAGGAGCGGCCAGGACAGGATGCGCATGAACAGCGTCTGGATCTTCCAGAACTGGCCGCGGTCGCGCCGGTCCATGAATGCTGCGAAGACCGCCAGCACCGCGCTGAAGATGGCGATGTAGACGAAGAAGTCGCGGTGGATGAAGTCGCGCGCCGCAGGCGCGTCCGGCGTCGCCACCACGCCGAAATCGACGCGGGAGAAGTCCGGCTGCGGCCGGCCGAAGCCGACATAGTTGGGATCGCCCTCGCTGCTGACGCTGGTGACGTCCTGGGAGATCCAGGCGCGCGACAGCCGCCAGCCCGGCGACGGGGCCAGCACCCGCTTGGCGCGCAGCTGGTCGAGCAGGGTGGAGCTTTCGCTCTCGCCTTCCAGCGCCCGGCGGAAGCGGTCGGCGAGGCTGAGGTCGGCAGCCGACGCGGTTTCCGCCGCGGCCATCGCCTTCAGCTTCTCGACGAAGTCGTTGGTGTTCACCAGCGACATGCCGAGCACGTCGGTGACGAACATCACCGTGTTGCGGTTCTGCGTCCGGTGGCGGAAGCTGACGCCGACGGAATGGCTGCCGTAGGGCGGCCGCTGGTCGGAGAAGTTCAGCGAGAAGCGCCCTTCGATCCGGTAGGCGACGTAGGTGGTGACCTCGCCGCGCTCCTCGCGGTAGGGCTTGCCCAGCTCCACCGGCTTGACTGCGTTGGTGAAGACGACGTCGGCCGGGTTGAAGGCGCCGCGGTAGCGGAACCAGATGGTCAGGTTCAGCGTCGCTTCGTTGGCGTCCGGATTGAGGTCGCGGATCTCGTGCAGCTGGACGCCGGTGTAGATGACGTCCGTCTTGTACATGAAGCGGTCGTTGACGTAGAGCGCCCGCCCGCGCTGCACCTCCTCCAGGAAGTTGGAGACGCCGGCCTCGCGGATCGGCTGCAGCTGGGTCAGCGCCGCCACCGGGTTCAGGCCGTTGTAGGTCGCCATCATCACCGGCAGGGTCGCCTGCCCGCGGGCGTCGAAGGTCCAGGTTCCGGCAGTCGACTGGACCGCGGTCTCGGCACGGTCATGGCCGGCGATGGCAAGACGGAGCGCGTCCCCGTCCGGCTTGCCGGTGCCGGCGGTGGAAGCGGCGATGGCGCCGGCGATCAGATCGACGCCGTCGGCGCCCAGCGCCGCCGCCCAGTCGGGCACGGCGTTGAAGCGCTTGACATACTGGCCGTAAAAGCGCTGCGCCCGCTCGTTCGCGGTGTCGAACAGCACGGGCGAGGCGACCAGCAGGCCATGGCCGTAGGCCTCCGGCGTCAGCGCCTTGGGGTTCGCCTGGGTCTGGGCGACGATCTCGGTGCGGAAGGCGGCGGTCGCCATCTCCGAACTGCCGGCGATCAGGTTGCGCACGCCGACGTCGCGCAAGGCGACCACCACGCGCGCGCTGTCCACCGCCGAGCCGATGACGACGATGGCGCCGGTCGGCATCCGCTCCTTCACCGCCTGGGCCAGCACCGGCAGGGCGCCGGCCCCGCCGCGTCCGGGTGCGTAGGTCCACTGGTTGACCAGCTTGGTGCCGAAGCGCTGGAGGATGCTGTCGAACTGGCCGGCAAGCGCCGCCGCCTGCTCGCTGTCCTCGCGGATGATGGCGACCGTCGGCTCGCCCACCACGTTGCGGACATAGTTGGCGAGGAAGCGGATTTCATGGGTGCGGTCGAAGCCGATGCTGAACAGCCACGGGCTGGGCGTGCCGTCCGTCGGGCGGACCAGCGGGCGCGGTGCGATCAGCGGGATCTTCTTCTGCGCATAGATGGCGGCGGCGCTGTCGGTGGCGTCCGGCGTGTGGCCGACCACCGCGACGATGGTGGGATCGTTGGCGATGCGCCGGGCGATCTCCAGCGACTTGCCCTTGTCGCCCTCGTCGTCGAAAGGCCTGACCTCCACCGGGCGCCCGCCGATGCCGCCGGCCGCGTTGATGGTGTCGGCCCGCAGCGCCGCACCCTTGCGCAGCGCCAGCCCGAGCGCCGCGTCCGGTCCGCTCAGCGGTCCCACCACGGCGAGCGCCAGCGGCTCCCCGGCGCGCTCGCCGAGGAAGCCGGCGCGCACCACCAGCGACACCAGAACGGTGACCAGCATCGCCGCCGCCAGGATCAGGGCGAAGCGCGCCTTCTTGGTCATGTGCGACCAGCGCAGCGGTTGCCGGGAACGGGGCTGGAGCGAACTCAGCATCGGGGGATCCTCGGGGGAGGGATAAGTCTCGTGATCGCAGCCATCCTCACCGCTCCTGCATCGCATGCTGGAGGCCGTTGAGGACCGGCGAGAAGACGTAGTCGAGGATCGTGCGGCGCCCGGTCAGGATGCTGCAGGTCACCCGCACGCCGGGGAACAGCTCGTAGGTCTTGCCGCCATAGTCGAAGCGCGTCACCGGCAGTTCGACGCGGACCTTGTAGTAGGACTGCTTGTTGGCATCGAGCAGCGTGTCGGGGCTGATCGTCCGCACCCGCCCCTCGATATGGCCGAAGCGCGAGGCGTCGCTGCCGGCCAGCGTCACCACCACCGGCTGGTCGGCGCGGACATAGCCGATGTCCTGCACCGGCAGGCGGGCGTCCACCACCAGATTGCCGTCGCGCGGCACCAGCTCCACCACCGTCTCGCCGGCCTTGACGACGGCGCCTTTGGTGGAGACGGCCAGAGTCTTGACGATGCCATCCATCGGCGCCCGCATGCTGGAGCGGTCCAGGCTGTCCTGATAACGGGTCAGGCGCTGCGACAGTTCGTTGTGGTTGCGCCGCGCCTCGTCCAGGGCGTTGCGGCCCTCTTCCTCGTACTTGCGGCCGATCCACACCAGCTTGCTGCGCGCCTCCGCCAGGGCCGCTTCGGCCTGGGCCAGGGTGGCGCGGTCCTCGGCGATGGAGCCGGTGATGCGGGCGTCGTCGCGCAGAAGCTCCAGATGCTTCATGCGGTTGGTGATCTCGCGCTTCAGCAGACTTTCGCTGATCGACAGCTGTTCGCGGATCAGGCCCTGCGCCACCTGGGAGCCGGAGATGCGGGCGCGGACGGCGGCCATCTGCTGCTCGCGCTGGACGATGTCCTGGCGCTGGATGTCGATGTCGGAGGCCAGCCGGTCGCGCCGGGCGCGGAACAGGTCGCGGGTCTGCGCCACCAGATCCGGCCGCTCGCGGGTCAGCGTCTCGGGAAAGTCGATGCTGTCGCGCCGCGTGACTTCGGCCTCCAGCCGGGCGATGTCGGCGGAGAGCGAGCCGAGGCGCAGGCGCAGCTCTTCCAGGTCGGCGCGGGTCTTGGTCTGGTCCAGCTCGACCAGCACCTGCCCGGCCTTCACCGAATCGCCTTCCTGCACCAGGATGTCGCGGACGATGCCGCCTTCGAAATGCTGGACCGACTGGTTGTAGGCCAGCGGCACCACGTCGCCGGGCGCGCTGCTGGAGACGTTCAGCTCGGCGATGGAGGCCCAGCCCAGCGCGGCGAGGAAGGCGGCGATGCTGACGGCGAACAGCCCGTCGCCGAAGCGGCTTTCGCTCTCCGGCGCCGTGGCGGTGGCGAAGGGCAGTGCCGGTGCCGCTGCCGCTGCCGCTGCGCCCAGGTTAAGGCTGGGGGAAAGGCCGGGGGGCAGGGTGGGGCTGGCGGCCCGCTTGCGGGTCAGCAGGGGAAGCGGCTTCATGATGCCACCAGTCCGGCCGGGTCACGGCTCATGGCCAAATCCTGCGACTGATCGAGGTCGAGCACCAGGGAGGCGCCCTGGAGGATGCGCGGATCGTGCGAGGCGATGACCACCGTGTGGCCGGCGCGCGCCAGTTCGATCAGCGTGCGGTAGACGACGGCGGTGCCTTCGGCGTCCAGACCGTCGGTCGGCTCGTCCAGCAGGATCAGCCGGCCGCCGACCGCCAGCGCACGGGCGAGCGCCAGCCGGCGCCGGTGCCCGACCGGCAGCTCCTGGCCGAAGTTGCGCAGCGGCGTGTCGAGCCCCTGGGCGCAGTCGGCCACCGCGCGCTCGGCACCGGCGCGGTGCAGGACGGCCTGCAAGTCCGTTTCCGACAGGCGCGGGTTGGCGAGCAGCAGATTTTCCCGGATGGTCCGGTTGAGGAAGACGGGCTCCTGCGGCAGGTAGCCGGTCTGCTGGCGCCACCAGAGGGGGGCGAATTTGCGGATGTCGACGCCGTCGGCCAGGACGGCCCCCTCCTGCGGGTCGGCAAGCCCGGCGATCAGGCGGATCAGCGTCGATTTGCCCGAGCCGTTCCGCCCCTTCAGCACCAGGATGTTGCCGGCGGGAACCGACAGCGACAGGCGGCGCAGCAGCGGGGTGACCGCGCCGGCCGGGGTGTAGGTCAGGTCGCGCAGTTCCAGCGTGCCGCCATAGCGGGGCAGGCTGGTGCCGGTCGGCGGCTCCACCGCCGTGCGGGCGAACTGCTCCAGCCGGCTCTGCGCCTGCCGGGCCATCGCCAGCGATTCCCCGATCTGCGCCAGCCGGGTGAAGGGGGCCAGCGCCCGGCCGACCAGCAGGTTGACGCCGATCAGCGACCCGACATCCAGCTCGCCACGCACCACCAGCACGGCGCCGGTGGCGATCACCGCGACGCCCTGGAGCGCCTGGAGGCTCTGCGCCATCGACTGGGCACGGCCCTGTCGCATCGACATGCGTTCGCGCAAACTCCGGAGCGTTTTCGCCGCGCGCTGCCAGTCGCCGAGCAGCGGTTTGGCGCCGCCGAACAGGGCCGCCGCGTCGCGGCCGACGATGGCGGAGGTGACGAGACCCTGCGCATCGGCGCCGGCCTGGGCCAGATCGCGGCCGACCGCCCGCATGTCGGCCTGGGCCAGCAGGCCGGCGGCAATCGACAGCAGAGTGAACAGCACGCAGATCGCCGCCAGCGGCCAGGAGACCAGCGCCACCACGAGGATGAAGCCCAGCGCGAAAGGCAGGTCGAACAGCGTCGCCAGATTGGCGGAGCCGAGCGCCGCGTCGATCTGCTCGGGCGCCCGCATCGCCTCGCGCCGGGCGGCGTCGCCCTCCGCCGAGCCGGCGCCGCTGCGCGCGGTCAGCAGGATGCCGAAGGCGCCGGTCGCCAGACGGTCATGCTCGGCGCGGCCGATGCGGCCGGCGATGCCGAGGCGGACATGGCGGAACAGATGTTCGAAGGCGATGGACAGCACGACCCCGACGGTCAGCGCCGCCAGCGTCGAATCGACGCCGTGCGTCACGTACCGGTTCAGCACCAGCATGGTGTAGAAGGACGAGGCGAGGCCGAGCAGGTTCGCCGCGAGCGAAGCCGCGAAGACGCGGGTCGTCAGCCGCAGGTTGGAGCGCAGCCGCAGGAGCAGCAGTCCGATGGCGCCGCCGGTCATTGCTGGTCTCCCTTCCCACGCTTGCGCTTGGTGTCTCTGTTGGCGGGAGGTGATGGCTCGGTCTTGCCGGAGCCGTCGAACAGGCCGCGCCCCATCGCCGCCAGCTTCGGCATCGGTTTGGTCTGGATGTCGGCGGCAGTCAGACGCCCCATGGCGGCCAGCAGGCGGTATCCGGCGAGAACCAGTTCCGTCTCCGCCGCGGCGGCATCGCTGCGCGCGTTGATCAGCGTCGTCTCGCCCGAAAGGATGTCGATGAGCGACCGCGAGCCCAATTCGCGTTCCGCCCGCGCCACGTCGAGGAAGCCGGCGGCGAGGCTGGCCTGATCGTTCAGCAGCTTCACCTGCGAGCGGGCGCTCTCCAGCCGGTTCCAGCTGTTGCGGACGGTTTCCAGCACCGTGCGTTCCTGATCGGCCCAGTTGGCGTCGGCGGCGCGCAGGTCGGCTTCGGCGAGGCGGACGCTGTTGATCGCGGTCAGGCCGGTGTTCAGCGAGAAGGTGACCTGCAGCTTGAACAGCAGTTCGTCCTGCCGCCCCGGCTGGCCGGCGACGTCGCTCTTGATGTTGCGCTCGACATAGCCTTCCACCCGCGGATAGAGGGTGCGACCGCGCACCGACGCCACCGCTTCCTGGGCGGCGGCCGTGGTCAGGGCCAGTTCCTGAAGGCGCGGATTGTGGCGTCGCGCCTCGTCCACCGCCGCGTCCATCGACAGCGGCAGCGCGGCCTTGGTCATCGCCAGCACTTCGGCGCCGTCGAGCTGGAAGGGCACATGGCCGAAATAGGCCTGGAAGCGGCTGAGGGCCGTCTGCATCGCCTCTTCCGCCGCGACGCGGCGGGCCTGGGCGCCGGCAAGCTGGCTCTTGGCCTGGAGAACGTCGGTAGAGAAGCCGTAGCCTTCCTGAAGGCGGACCTCTTCCAGGCCGGTCTGCCGGCGGATGTTGTCTTCCGACTGGCGGGAGAAGACGAGCAGCCGGTGGGCGCGGACAAGGGTGGCGTAGGCGCTCAATCCTTCCACCAGCAATTCCTGGCGGGTGCGCTCCACGGCGATGTCGGCGCGGACCACGGAGACCTGCGCCCGCCGGATGTCGGCGTTGGTCGCGTCGAAATCCCAGATCAGCTGGGTCGCGCGCACCGACAGCTGCTTGGCGTTCAGGTCGGTGTTGGGAAGGCCGGCAGGCTTGTTGGTGGTCTCCCGCCCGCCATTGGCGGACAGGCTGAGCGTCGGGTACCAGCCGCCATGGCTGATCCGAAGCGCGTTGCGGGCGGACTCGGCCGCAGCCTCCGCCCCCCTCAGCCGGTCATGGGTTTCGGTCACCTTGCCGATCAGGGAAACCACGTCCTCGCGCGGAGACGCAAGCACAGGCTGCGCACCCCAGGCGATCAGCGGAAGCAAGACCGCAGCAGAAATGAAGGATTTACGCATGGGGGGTCCTGGGGCTCGCCATCGACCGAAGCTTATGGGCTTGCGACAATGGCGAACATAGCCGACAACCCTTATAGGGCTTTAAGACAAAACAGTGTTCAAATTCCTAATAAATCCTCTAAATCTGTCAGTCGCATTAGGGTGTTGTGATATGATGCACGCTTTGTGTATCAGCGTTTTGTGCATGATGCTGATCGAAGACGTGAGATGCCGCAGTCGAATCCGACAAATGAGAGAAACCGTCCTGCGGTGCAACTATACCTTCCGCAGGCAAGCCCAGGCCTGACGTCAGCAGAGCCGTGAAATTGGTGCCCGATGCCGTCGCCTGCGGCTGGACCTGAACCTGCGCAGCAGAGGCGGCCTTCACGTCGAAGGCCACGCCGGCCACCGCATGGCTGCTGCCGTCGGCCATCGTCATGCTGGTGGTGCCGAGGATGCGGCTGCCGGCCAGGCTGGCGTCGCTCGGGCTCGCGGTGGTGGCGATGGAGCGGATGCCGGCCTCCGCAAGTCCGCGCAGCTCGGCTGCCTGACTAACGCCGTCGCCGTTCGCATCCTGCCAGACCTTCAGGGTGGCGAAGGCCTCGTCGGTCGCGTCCAGGCGGCCGTCATGGTTGCGGTCGAGGGAGGCGAGCGCTTCCAGGCTGCTGTTGAAGCCGCTGCCGAACTGTTCGGAGACCAGTTCGTGCGCGTCGTCGATCCGTCCGTTGCCGTTGCTGTCCTGCACCAGCAGGGCGTTGCCGGACCCGATCCAGCCGGTGCTGTCGGCGACGCCGTCGCCGGTCACGTCGAAATGGACACCGTCGGACAGCGGCCGCAGCGCCAGCCCGTGACCGGTCATGTCCAGCACGATGGGATCGCTGGCGACCGTCGTCAGCTTGATGTTGTCGACGCGCAGGATCGGGTTGACGCTGTTGTCGCCGGTGTCGGAGGCGCCGAATCCCAGCGACACGGTGCTGTTGGCCGCAACCACCACGCTGAAGCTGCCGCTGGCGCTCGCGTCCTTGGCCAGCAGTGTCACCACGCCGTTGACGCTGACGAAGGCGAAGTCGTGGTAGGAACCGCTGTCGGTGAAGGTGAAGGACCAGTCGAAGGTCAGCGTCGTGTCCTGCGTCACCGTCACGGTCGTGCCGAGCTTCATCGCGTGGCCGGCGGACGGCACCGTTCCGGTCGCGCTGGCGATGGAACCGTGGCTGAGGCCGAGGAAATCCTCCAGCTGGGTCGGCGTCTGGCCGCTCGCCGAGGTGAGCGTCGCTTCATGGCCGTCGCCGGTCGAACCGACACTGGTGCCGCCGGTGTAGGTCCAGCCGGTCAGCCCGTTGTCGAAGGAGCCGTTCGGAATCAGCACGCCGGGGTGCAGCGTCACGCTGTCGGTCGCGGTGGAGAAGGCGCTGCCGGCGCCGGTGTCCATCGTCACCTTGCTGCCGGCGGTCCCGCTGGTCTGGTCCCAGGCATGGATGGTCAGGGCACCGCTGATGGTGCCGGGAACCGAGGCGTTGGGCTGGAAATAGAGCCGGTCGGTCGAGCGCAGCAGCAGGGCGGAATCGCTGTCGTTGACGGTGCCGACGAGGCTCCAGGTCGAACCGCCGTCGGTCGAGAACCACCAGTGCCCGTAGGCTTCGTTGGTCCCGACCAGGGCGATGCCGGTGACCGCACCGGTGTCGCCGTCGGTGACGTTTGCTGGGCCGCTGCCGTTCAGGCCGACCAGTTGCGACACGGCGATGCCCGCGGTTCCTGCCGTGGGTGCCGCGAGGGCCTCGCCTGCGACGGAAAGGGAGAGATCGGTGTCGGCCAGGACCGGAGAGGCGTTCGGCGGCGCCACCGTCACGGCAACGGACGTGCTGGCGGTCAGCGGTCCGCCGGCTCCGCCACCGCCCTGGTCGTCGACCACGACATGGATGCTGTCGGCGCCGGTGTAGGAGGTCGCGGTATAAAGAAGTCCGTTGGTGGCGCCCAGCAGGCTGTTGATGGTGGCGAGCGTTGCCCGGATGGTGACGGTGTCCGTGCCGTTGCCGGTGATGACGGCGTCCGTCCCGCCATCGGCGAGCGTCAACGTTCCGTGTCCGGCAGAGAGGGTCACCAGCAGCGGGGTCGAACCTGCGTCGATGTCCGACACCGACAGGCCGGTGACCGCGACCGCCACGCCCTTCACCGCCGACAGCGCCGTGGTGTCGGCGGTGACCTGCGGGGCATCGTTGACCGGCGTGACGCTGCCGGTCAGGGCGATGGTCTCGGCACTGTAGACCGTGCTGCCGCCGACGCCGTGCGTCAGGTCGACATGGCCGCCGGTGGCGGCGGTGCCGGCGCCCTGTTCGATCAGCCGGACGGTCAGGGCCGGGGTGGTGCCGTTCCAGTCGGCCGCAGGCACGAAGCGTAGACGGTCGGCGGCGGCGACCACCAGGGCCGACCCTTCCGACACCGTGCCCACGGCCGCCCAGGCGGTGCCGGTCCAATATTGCCAGACGCCTTCCGTCGCTGTCGCCGCATTGCCGACGATGGCGATCCCAGCAAAGCCGTTGGCCGACGATCCTCCGGTCACGGCGTCGGCCGCGTCGGAGAACAGGCTGCCGAACAGGCTGGTGACGGTGGCCCCGGCCGGATCGGCGGTGTCCTCGGCGATGGCCGGCAGGGTGGCCGCGGTGCCGGTGGCGACCGGCGCATCGTTGACGGCATCGACGCTGCCGGTCAGCGTGATGGTGCCGGCGCTGAAGCGGCTGGTTCCGCCGCCCGCGGTCGCGGTGACGTGCTCGCCGCTGGTGATCGCTCCCAGCGAATTGTCCACCAGCCGCACGGTCAGGGCCGGGGTGGTGCCGTTCCAGTCGGCGGCGGGCAGGAAGCGCAGGGCGGTGCCGGCGGCTAGCAGCAGGCCGTCGCCGGAGCTTGCCGCACCGATGTCGGCCCAGCTGCTTCCGGTCCAGTACTGCCACAAGCCCTGCGTCGCCGTGGCGGCGTTGCCGACCACCAGCACCCCGGCGAAGGCGTTCGCCGTCGATCCGCTGGCGACGGCATCGGTGGGGTCGGAGAACAGGCCGCCGAACAGGGTCGAAACGGTGGAACCGGCGGGGTTGGCGGCGTCCTCCGCGATGTGCGCCAGCGTAGCCGTCGTTCCGGTGGCGATCGGGGCGTCGTTGACGGCGGTCACGCGGGTGTCGAGCTGGATGGCCGACACGCTGTAGGGGGTGGTGCCGCCGACGCCGAGGCTCTTCAGGTCGACGCGGTCGCCGCTGACGAGGGCGCCTGCCGAATCGTCGACCAGACGCACCGTCAGGCTGGGGGGCTGCCCGTTCCAGTTCGCGACGGGAAGGAAGCGCAGCATCGTTTCGGCGGACAGCAGCAGGGCATTGCCGTCCGACGCCGCGCCGACGGCGACCCAGCTGCTTCCGTTCCAGTACTGCCATTCGCCCTGGGCGGAGTTGCCGGGATTGGCGACCACGGCAATGCCGGCGAAACTGTCGCCGGTGGCGCCGAACACCGCATCGCTCGGGTCCGAGAACAGCTTGCCGAACAGGGTCGAGACGGAGGCGCCGGCCGGGTTGCCGCTGTCCTCCGCCACGGCGTCGAGGACGGCCTGCACGCCGGTCGCCACCGGGGCGCCGTTGACGGAGGTGACGTCGATGGACAGCTTCGCCACATCGGAGGACAGGGGCGTGGTGCCGCCGGTTCCATCGAGCGTGAACAGCCGGTGCTCGGCGCCGCTGAAGCCGCCGGTCCACTCGTTCCCGACGGCCCGCAGTTCAAGGGCAGGCGCCTGGCCGGAGGCGCCGGCCGCCGGCAGGAAGCGCAGCAGGGCATTGCCCGGCAGCACCAGTGCCGCCGTTTCGGCAACCGATCCGACCGCGCTCCAGCTGGTGCCGTCGACGCTGTACTGCCAGATGCCGAGCTGCGACCCCTGGTTCGCCACCACCGCGACGCCGACCACGCTGCTGCCGGTCTCGCCGGGCCGGAACATCGCTTCGATCAGGTGGAAGACGGTGAAGCCGGCCGGAGCGGCGCTTCCCTCGGCAATCGCCAGCGCCTTCGCCATGGCCGCCGCGTCGAAGGATGCCGACAGGGTCGGCGCCGCGGCGTGGTGCTCGGCCGGAACGGTGGGGGTGGCGGGCAGCGTCGGCGTTACGGTCGGCGTGGTGGTGCCCGAGGTGTCGGACGACGCGTTCTCGACGGCACGGACCACCGACTGCACCGCCCGCTGCTGGCTCTGCGCCGCGACGGCGAAGGCATCGCTGGTGCTCAGCGCCTTCGTCACCGAGGGGGCGGAGGCGGCCGGCCGTGCGTCCGTCGATGCGGCGGAGTGGGCGGCGCTGTCGCTCGTGGCGGTGCCCTTGTCCGTCGCGCCGGGCAGATCGAAGCTGATGGCCTTGGGGGCGGCATCGCTCATCGCCGCCTGTTTTGCCGCCTGCGGGGAGGCGTCCGGTGCCGCCGGCTTTCCATCGGCGGATGCATCGGGAGCGGCCTTGTCGCCGGTGCTCTCCTTGGCGTCGGCTTTCGCATCGCCCTTGTCGCCCGCCTTATCGTCCGCCTTGGCGTCCTTCCCGTCCTTTTCCTTTCCGCCGTCGTCCTTCGCCTGGGCATCGGCCACCTGTTCGGCGGCCTTGCCGTCGGCGCTGTCGCTGTGCTGGGCCCCGTCCTTGGCAGCATCCTTGGCGGCTTGCTTGGTTTCGCCGGCCTCCTTGGGGGCTGCCGCCTTGTCCGGGTTGGCGAGGTCGGCAATCGCCTTGTCCTGCGCCGACACCGGGACTTCGCTGGCCTGGGTGTTCTGCTGGACGGTGTCGGCGGCCTGACGGGCTGCCGCCAGCGCCTGCCCGGCGGGCCGTCCCTCCGCCAGGGCCTGCCCGAGCGCCGCGCTGAAGGCGGCGCCGGAGCCGCCGAGGGCCTGGACGGCCTGCTGGACATTCTGTCCGCTGGCGAGAGCCGTGACGAGCGGATCGGCCTTCACCCCCTTCGCCGTCTCGGCCGACAGGGACGATGCCGCGGCGACGTCCTGGCGTGCCGTGCCCAGGGCGCCGGACGGCTCGTGCCCGCTGGACAGGGCGCTGCCCAGGGCCTGCCCGAATCCGCCGGCTGCGGTCGGGTCGATGCCGGCGGCCGAGGCGAAGGACTTGACGGTTTCACCGACATTGCGGCCGGAGGCGAGCGACGCCACCAGCGCGTCGGTCGGCTTCGGCGGCACGACGGCGGCGTTCTGGCTGGCGGTCATCTCCGTCTGCGCCCTGACCGACGCGGCGAGGGCGGCGTCCGGCGATCCCCCTTGCGTCAGGGCATCGTTGAGCACGCTGGCGAAGGCGGCACCGTTCGCGGCCCCGTTCGTGGCGGTGTGCGCCTCGGCGCTGCCGGAGGCCAGGGCGGCGAGCATGCGGGCGCCATCGGACTGTCCGACCGTGGTGGAGTGGGCCAGTGCCTCGCTGTTGGCACTCGTTTCCTTCGCCGCGGTCACGGCGGCGGTGGAGTCGGTGCCGCTGGACAGCGCGCGTTCCAGCGTGTCGGCGAAGTGGCCGTTCTGCCCGGCCCCCACCGCCTTCACCGCCTCCTGAACGCCGGAGCCGGAGGCCAGGGCGGCGGTCAGCTGCTCGGCCGGGGACAGCGGTGCCGCCGCCGGCGTGACCGTGGGGGATGGCGGCGAATTCAGGGCCTGCGACAGGGCGGCAATCGGGTCCGCCGCACCCGCCGGCCGGGCGAGCGGGTCCATCACCCCGTTGAACAGGGCGGCGGACAGGTCGGACGCCGTGCCCTTTGCGGTCAGCGCGTCCGTTCCGTGTCCCTGCCCTTGCGCCAAGGCGCTGGCGACGCGCTGCTCGCCGGTCAGCGAGGCCGCTTCCTGCGTCGCCTGGGCCATCCGCTCGGCGGCACCGGCGGCGATCCGGTTCGCCTGGGCAATGGCGGCATCCGGCGTCGCCTGCGCGCCGAGCCCGGCGGTGAAGTCATGCATCCAGCCATCGACCAGCGTGCCCGCCGACGCTTCCGGCAGGCCCTGTCCGGCCAGGGCCGCCGCCATTTTCCCCTGAACGGCCTTCAACGCGCCCGGGTCGCCGCTCAGCATCACCGCCGCGGCTTCCGAAGCGAGTGCGTCGGGAATGGTCAGGAGCGGGGCGGACGGGGCGTCGGCCTTCAGGGTGTCAGGCATCTGGGACCTTTCGCCGGCGCTGCATTTGCTTGTGGCAACTGCGATAACACAGCAATTCACTGAAGAAAATCTAAACGCTCCGATAACAGTTTGGATACTGAAGTGGTTTTTCTACGGAATCGGCCGGCGACCGGCCGGGCAACGTCGCTCAGGCGGTCATCATCATGCGATAGCGGATCTGGTCGAAGATCACCGCCAGGATCAGCAACCCGCCGAGAAGCACCATCTGCAGATAGGATCCGATCTGGGCGAGGTTCATGCCGTTCTGCACCAGCACGATGAAGAAGGCGCCCAGCACCACGGTTTCGACCCGGCCGATGCCGCCGCGCAGCGACACGCCGGCGATCACGCAGGCGGCGATGGACTCCAGGGCCAGCGTCCCGCCGAGATTGGCCTCGCCCGACTCCACCCGCGCGGTCAGCAGCAGGCCGGTCAGCGCCGCGATCAGGGCGCACAGGACATAGGCCACGATCAGCGTCCGGCCCGTGTGGATGGCCGACAGCTTCGCCGCCTTGATGTTGCCGCCCACGGCATAGAGGTGAGCGCCGGTGCGGGTGCGCGTCATCACCACCCAGGCGATGGCGACGGCCACGGCGGCGACCAGCACCGGCACCGGGATGCCGAGCCAGCGGCCGAAGCCGAACAGGTCGGCGAACTCGGCCGGCAGTCCCGACACCGGGACGCCGCCGGTCAGGAACAGCGACCCGCCGGCCGCCACCGAGCTGACGCCCAGCGTCATGATGAAGGGCGAGACGCCGAACAGGGCGACGCCGGCCCCGTTCGCCAGACCGACCAGCGCCGCCACCGCGAAACCGGCCAGCGCGCCGAGCGCGATCACCAGGATGGGGACGTCCGGGAACATCTGGCCGAGCGCCGCCATCGCCAGCGCCGACACGACGGAGGTGAGGGCGACCGTCGCCCCGACCGCCAGATCGAAGCCCCCGGTGATCAGCACCATCATCTGCCCCAGCGACACCAGGACCAGATAGACCGACTGGCGCATCACGTTGACGAGGTTGTCCGCGGTCAGGAAACGGTCGGATGCCAGCGCGAAGACGATCAGCGCGGCAGCCAGGAAGAAGGGCAGCACGCCCAGCCGGATGAACAGCGCCCGCCCGGCCATGCGCAGCCGGACGGTGGCGGGGACGGGAGCGGGAGCGGTGCCGGACGGCGGGGAGGCGGCGGAGGTGGCGCTCATGCGGGCAGTCTCGCTTCTTGGTCGATGGCGGGTACCGATGGGGCGGAGGCCGATGGAACAGGGTCGAAGAAATGGGAGAGGATGGCCGCCTCGCCGATGGCGTCGCCCTCCAGTTCGGCGGCGATGCGGCCATGGGCGAAGACTGCCAAGCGGTGGGCGAGGTTCATCGCCTCCGGCAGGTCGGAGGAGATCACCACCACCGCCTTGCCGGCCTCCGCCAGTTCGCGGATCAGGCGGTAGATCGCGGCGCGGGCGCCCATGTCGACGCCGACGGTCGGCTCGTCGAAGATATAGAGGTCGTAGTCGCGGCCGAGCGCGCGGCCGAACAGCGCCTTCTGCTGGTTGCCGCCGGACAGCTGGCCGGCCGCCCGGCCGCGATAGGTGACCGGAAGCTCGACCCGTTCGGCGGTTGCCTCGCACCGTCTGCGAATGCGCGGCCAGGGCAGCAGGCCGAAGCGGCTCGGCGTGCCGGCCAGCTCCCCTTGCGCCAGATTGTCCCGCGTGCTGAAGGCCAGCTGCAGCCCCTCGGTCTTGCGGTCGGGCGGTACATAGCAGAGGCCGGCCCGCATCAGGTCGCGGGTCGAGGCACCGGTGACGTCCCGTCCCCGCACCGTCACCCGGCCGGCCTGGACCGGCAGCAGGCCCATCAACGCCCGGAAGCTGCGCGACTTGCCGGAGCCGACGAGGCCGGCCACGCCCAGCACTTCGCCGGCGCGGACCTCCAGATCGACGCCATGGACACCCCAGGCGTGCAGTCCTTCCATCCGCAGCAGGACCTCGCCGGGATTGCGGGCGATGGACGGGTAGATCTCGGCGATGGCGCGGCCGGCCATCATCTCCAGCAGGGCCGCCTCGCTGGTGTCGGCCATCGCCACGGTGCCGATCCGCCGGCCGTCGCGCAGCACGGTGACACGGTCGGCGATGCGGGCGAATTCCTGCATCCGGTGCGAGATGTAGACGATGCCGACGCCGCGGGCCTTCATGCGGGCGATCACCGCGAACAGATGATCGACCTCGCGGTCGGTCAGCGAGGCCGTCGGCTCGTCCAGGATCAGGATGCCGACCTCGCCGTGCAATGCCTTGGCGATCTCGACCATCTGCTGTTCGGCGCGGCTCAGCGTGGCGACCAGCCGCCTGGGGTCGATGGCGAAATCGAGGTCGGCGAACAGGGCGGCGGCCTTGCGCCGCATCGCCCGGCGGTCGAGAAACGGGCCTTTGCGCGGCTCGTCGCCCAGGAACAGGTTCTCCGCCACCGTCAGGGTCGGGACCAGCGAGAATTCCTGGAAGACGGCGGAGATGCCGGCGGCACGGGCGTCGGCGACGCCGGTGAAGCGGGCATGATGGCCGCGCACCAGAATCTCGCCCTCGCTGGGGACGGACACGCCGGCCAGCAGCGAGATCAGGGTCGATTTGCCGGCGCCGTTCTCCCCGAACAGCACATGCACCTCGCCGGCATGCAGATCGAAATCGACGCGATCCAGCGCGGTGACGCCGGGATAGCGCTTGGTCAGGGCAACGGTCCGGATCAGGATGGGAGGGGACATGCGCGTGCTCCGGGTGGAATGCCGCCCATGCGGACCGTCGGGCCCGTCCGCATGGGGGCTGGGAGGTCACTTCACGCTGAAAACGGGGGCGAAATTGTCCGGCGGCAGGATGGTGTCGCGGGACACCGTGCCGACATTGCCCTTGTCGACGACGAAGATCTTCGGGCCGACATGTTTGACCAGATCGGTCTTCTCCAGCGCGCGCACCGCCTGATCGATGGCGATCCGGCCCTGGATGACCATGGAATCGGCCGGTGCCGCCTGGATGAAGCCGCGCTTGATGCCCTGGTAGACGCCGGGCGTCATGTAGAAGGCGATCAGCCCGACCTTGTCGGTCAGTCCGCGTTCGCGCAGCAGGCCCTGCGCCGCCTCGGCGGTCACCGCGGTGCCGGCGACATATTTGATGTCCGGCGTCGCTTGCAGCACGTCCTCCACCAGCCGCAGCTGCGCCTCCTTGCCGGTGTCGCCATAGCGCGGTTCCAGCACCTGCACGGCGGAGCCGGCCACCGCCTCCATGAAGCCCTTGTTGGCGGCCTCGACCCAGCCGGCGCCGGCCGGGCCGGGGAACCAGCCGACCTTCACCGGCGGGCTGCCCGCCGGATGCCTGGCGGCAAGATAACGGCCGGCCTCGGCCCCCATGGTGTGGAAGGAGACCAGCGACTTGGCGGTCAGCGCCGGGGACGAGATGCCGTTGATGACGTCGATCACCGGGATGTTCTTCTTCGCCAGCTCCGCGACCAGATTGTTCAGCCCGTCGAAGCTGATGGCGCCGATCACCACGGCGTTGGCGCCGCGGGCAACGCAGTCCTCGATCTGGCTGATCTGCTTGTTCAGCTCGGTGTAGCCGCCGGCCTCCACCACATTGACCTTCACCCCCAGCCGTTTGGCCTCCTCGACCACGCCATAATCGACGCCCAGCCAATAGGCGTCCTTCATGTGCGGAAAGGACACGCAGATGTCCCATTTCTTCGTGGCCTTCGGCAGCGGGCTGTAGGAGACGTCCTTCGGCTGGCCGTCGGCGGAGAAGGCAGGCGTCACCTCCACCGCCGGATAGGGGAACCACTCGGCGGCTGACGCCGGCAGGGCGGCAAGGCTGCTTCCAAGGACTGTGGCGGCGACAAGAGCGCGAGCGAGGGCGTTCATGCGAGTGGTCTCCACGGCATGGGATGGGACGGACGGGGGATGTTTTTAAAAGAGCTATAAAAGAGCTGGGGGGAGGCGGCGGGCCGCTGCCGCCTTCCGGCCGGTCAGGCGAGGGCGTCGCGCAGCAGGCCCAGCCGCCGAGCCTCGTCGGTGCGGGCGGCCAGCGCCTGTTCCATGTCGATTTTGACGAAGCGCACGCCGGTGTGGGGCTGCATCTGGCCGATCAGGTCCATGTCGGCGGAGATCACCGCACCCAGCGTGAAATAGCCGCCGCCCGACACGGCGTCGCGGTGCAGAACGATGGGTTCGGTGCCGCCCGGCACCTGGATCGAGCCGTAGGGATAGCAGGCATCGACGATGTTCGACGGGTTGGAGCCGGCGCCGAAGGGCTGTTCGCGCGGTTCGAAGGTAAAGGGGCGGCCGCCGCGGAACCGGTAGCCCATGCGGTCGGCCTCCGGCGCCACCTTCCAGCTGTCCTCGAAGAAGTTGCGCCCGGCCTCCTCGGTGATGAGACGCCAGTAGAGGCCGGGTAGAACGCGCAGTTCGGCGCTCTTGCCCACCGTGCGGCGCAGTGCCTCCGGAACCTCGGTGCCGTGGCGGAACGCCCCCGGCCTGCCCAGCGGCACCATGTCGCCCGCCGCGAGCGCCCGGCCGTGATAGCCGCCGAGCGCACCGATGATGTAGGTGGAACGGCTGCCCAGCGCCGGCGGCGTGTCGATGCCGCCGGAGATCGCGATGTAGGCGCGGGCGCCGCCCTTCAGATAGTCGAAGGACAGCACCTGTCCGGCGCGCACCGGGAAGGCGGTCCAGGCCGGATGCGGCTCGCCGTCGACGCGGGCGGGCAGGTCGGCGCCGGTGACGGCGACGGTGGCGTCCACTTCGAACTCCAGCTGCGGCCCCATGAAGACCGCCTCCAGGGCGGCGGCTCCTTCCGGGTTGCCGACCAGCAGGTTGGCGGCGCGGAGCGCATAGCGGTCCATGGCGCCCGACATCGGGATGCCGAGATGGAAATAGCCGGGCCGGCCGAGATCCTGGACGGTGGTCAGCAGGCCGGGGTTGAGAACCTTAAACGCCATGGAGGGTCTCCATCAGCCGCTGGTTGGTGCCGTCGATGTCCGCGTTGAAGCCGTCGAGGTCGAAGGTAACCTTGCGGATGCGCGGCTCGTAGCGGTTGGCCGCGACGTCGGCGGTGATGGCGTCGTATTCCTCGCGGTCGATCGGCTTCCATTTCACGATGTCGCCGGGGCGGAAGAACACCATGAAGTCGCGCAGGTGGGAGACCTTCTGGGTCGGGTCGTAGATCGGCATCGGCGTGATGCCGAACATCTGGTAGCCGCCGGCGCCGCGGACCGAATAGACACAGCCGAAGCAGCCGCCATGGCCGATGGTGTGCTTCGGCGTGTCGGTGCGCGGGCGCAGGTATTTCGGCACCTGGATTTGCCGCGACCGCTCGACCAGCTGGTAAAGAAAGGGCAGGCCGGCGACGAACCCCACCATCGACACGAACCAGGGCGAGGCGTGGTGGGCGTGGATGAACTGTTCCACCGTGTCGTAGCCATTCACCCGTGCCGCATACTCCAGATCGGTGCTCTGCGGATCCTGGTGCCGCTCGCGGAAGCGCATCAGCGTTTCGGTGGTCCAGGGATCGCGGTAATAGACCGGCACCTCGACGATCCGGGTCTCCAGCCGCTTCTCCGCCCGGTCCGCCGCCTGTTCCAGCGCCCGCAGCCGGCCCATCAGGTCGTCGGGAGCGATGCGGTCGGGATCGAACTTGACCTGGAAGCTGCCGTTGGCCGGGCAGATCTCCGTGACGCCCTCGATATAGGCGGAGCGGAGCGCGTTGGTGATCGACATGCTCTTGAAGAAAGCTTCGAGCGACATCTCCTCGTCCATCTCGACGAAGATGTGCTCGTCGCCACCGTAGGAATAGCGGGTCTGCATCCGGTGCTCCTATTGCGCGGCCTTCTGGGAATTGAAAGCGGGGTTCCCGGCCAGCCAGCCTTCCAGGAACCGGGTGTGCGCCTTGCCCGCCCGGACATCCGGATCGGCGGCCAGCGCCTTGTGCAGCGGGACGGTGGTCTTCAGCCCGGTGACGGCGAAGCCTTCCAGCGCATCGGCGAGGCGGTCGATGGCCTCGTCCCTGGTGGCGCCATGCACGATCAGCTTGCCGAGCAGGGAGTCGTAGAAGGGCGGGACCGTGTAGCCCTCGTAGATCATCCCATCGAAGCGGATTGCCGGGGCGGTCGGCACGATCAGCCGCTCGACCGTGCCGGGGCAGGGCAGGAAGCCCGCGGCCGGATCCTCGGCATTGATGCGCACCTCGATGGCGTGGCCGGTCCGGGTCACCCGGTCCTGGGTGACGGGCAGCGGCTCGCCCCCGGCGATGCGGATCATCGCCGCCACCAGATCGATGCCGGTGATCATCTCGGTCACCGGATGCTCGACCTGGATGCGGGTGTTCATCTCGATGAAGTAGAAGGCGCCCGACGGCTCGTCGTAGAGATACTCCAGCGTGCCGGCGCCGCGGTAGCCGACGCTTTCGGCCAGCGCCACCGCCGACGCGCAGATCTGCGCGCGGGTGGCCTCGTCTAGGCAGGCGGCCGGCGCCTCCTCCCACACCTTCTGGCGGCGGCGCTGAAGTGAGCATTCGCGCTCGAAGCAATGGATCGCCCGCTCGCCGTCGCCGAGGATCTGCACCTCGATGTGGCGGGCGTTCCCGATGACCCGCTCCAGATAGAGGCCGCCGTCGCCGAAGGCGGCCTGGGCCTCCGACTGTGCCTGCGGGGCGAGGCGGCGCAACTCGTCCGGCGTCTCGGCGATGCGGATGCCGCGCCCGCCGCCGCCCGCCGCCGCCTTGATCATCACCGGATAGCCGATGGTCCCGGCGGCGGCGAGTGCGGCGTCGATGTCGGCGACGCGGCCCTGCGACCCCGGCACCACCGGCACCCCGGCGGCGATGGCGGCCTCGCGGGCGGCGGCCTTGTCGCCCATGCGGCGGATGGTTTCACCCTTCGGCCCGACGAAGACCATGCCGAAGCTTTCCACCATGTCGGCGAACTCGGCATTCTCGGCCAGGAAGCCGTAGCCGGGATGGACGGCGTCGCAGCCTGCCGTCCGCGCCGCGGCCACCAGCCCCGCCGCATCGAGATAGGAGTGGCGGGCGGCCGGGCGGCCGACGCAGACCGCTTGGTCGGCGAGCTTGACCGCCAGCATCTCGCGGTCGGCCTCGGAATAGGCCTGGACCGTCTCTATCCCCAGGCTCTTGGCGGCGCGGATGATCCGCACCGCGATCTCGCCGCGGTTGGCGACGAACAGGCGGCGGATCGTCATCGGGGTCAGCCTTCCAGCTCGACGAGGACGGCGCCGGCCATCACCGGTTCCTCGTCCTCGACCGCGAAGCTCAGGATGGTTCCGCCGACATCGGCCCGGATCTCGTTGAAGCTCTTCATGACCTCGACGAGACCGATGACGTCGCCCGGTTCCACCCGGTCGCCGATTTCCTTGAAGGGCGGCTGGCCGGGGGCGGGGCGCCGGTAGAAGGAGCCGGGCAGGGGGGAACGGATCTCGGGCATCGAATCAATCCTTCTTCAACGGGCCGCCTGGGGCGAGGGGGGGAGAAATCAGGAGATGTCGGCGGGCTGTGTTAAGCGGGGGGAGTGGATCAGCGGGTTTGGGGGTGCAGGTCGGCGGCGGCGACGATGCGCAGCCCGTCCTTCAGCAGGGCGTCGCGCACCGCGGTTCCGATGGCGAGCGCGCCCGGCGTGTCGGAGTGGAAGCAGATGGAATCGAAGGCGATGTCGATGTCGTCGCCCTCCACCGTCCGCACCTTGCCGTCGCGGCAGGCGCGGACGCATTTGTCGGCGACCTCCGCCGGATCGAGCGGGCGCATGCGGCGGGCGAAGACGATGGAGCCGCTGCGGTCATAGTCGCGGTCGGCATAGAATTCGCGGATGACCGGCAGGCCGGCCGCCTCGGCGACGGCGCAGGTCTTGGATACGTCCATGCAGAACAGCAGCGTGTCGGGGCTCGACTTCAGCAGCGCCTCGACCATCAGGCGCGACAACGTCTCGTCCTTCGCCGCTTCCATATAGAGGGCGCCGTGCGGCTTGACGTGCTGCAGCCGGGTGCCGTGGCGGCGGGCGAATTCGCGCAGCGCGCCGACCTGATAGAGGATGTCGTTCACCAGCTCCTCAGGCTTGGCCTGGATGACGCGGCGGCCGAAGCCCTGGAGATCGCGGTAGCCGGGATGGGCGCCCAGCGCCACGCCGCGTTCGACGCCCAGCCGGACCACGCGGTCCATCAGGTTGGGATCGCCGGCATGGAAGCCGGTGGCGACATTGGCCGAGCTGATGAGGTCCATCAGCGCATCGTCGGAGGCCTCGCCGAGCGTCCACTGGCCGTACCCCTCGCCGAGGTCACAGTTGAGATCGACCATTGTACGAGCCAACGCCTTACTCCCTTGCTTCGCGGAACCGGGGACGTCGAGCCCCAGGGATGAGTCCGCGGAATGGCTGCCTTGCCATATGAGCGTATGTTGTTTCCGACCCTTTGCAATTTCTAATTTTTGAGATTGCTTTATCTGTTTTTTCGATGACAAAATCCGCCCGTAAATCAGGCATTCCGGCAAGGTTCTGCCGAATTCGGGCTGGTGGAGCCTGTATAGGATTTAGGCATGTTCTGATTTTTCGATATCTATTCACGCAAAATTCCGGGGTTCGGCATGCTGAATTTCCGTCATGTGAAATACTTCGTCGCCACCGCCAATCTCGGGCAGGTGTCGCGGGCGGCGCGCGAGCTGTCGATTTCCCAGTCGGCGATCACCTCCGCCATCAAGGAACTGGAGGCCGAGATCGGCGGGCGGCTGTTCGTCCGCACCGCACAGGGCATGGAACTGACCGACACCGGCCGCCGCTTCCTGGCCGCCAGCCACCGCATCATGGCGAGCGTGGAGGAGGCGCTGCACCCCGCCGACACGGCGGCGGAGGTGGCCGGCAGCCTGACCATCGGCGCCAGCTACACGGTGCTGGGATATTTCCTGCCGCAGCATCTGGAGCGGCTGGAACGGCGCTACCCCAACCTGCGCATCCACATCCACGAGCTGACGCGCGAGATGATCGAGGACAATCTGATCACCGGCCGGCTCGACATGGCGGTGGTCCTGACCTCCAACATCAGCAATCCGGAACTGACGACCGAAACGCTGATTGGAAGCCAGCGTCGCCTGTGGGTGCCGGCCGGGCACCGGCTGCTCGACCTCGATTCCGTGGGGTTGCAGGATGTCGCCGAGCACCCCTACATCATGCTGACCGTGGACGAGGCCGCCCATTGGACGACGCGCTACTGGAGCGCCTCCCCCTTCCGTCCCAATGTCCGGCTGCGGACCTCGTCGATCGAGGCGGTGCGCTCCACCGTGGCCAACGGCCAGGGGGTGACGATCCTGTCCGACATGGTCTACCGGCCATGGTCGCTGGAGGGGAGGCGCATCGAAACGATCATCATGCGCGAGCGGGTTCCGGCGATGGATGTCGGCCTCGCCTGGCGGCAGGGGGTCGAGCTGACGCCGGCCATGCGTCTGTTCCGCACGCATTTCAGCGAAGTCTACCAAACTCCGCAAAGCCGCATGCCGCGGTGACCGGCCGCTCCGGCGATGGCAGCAGGGTTGCGCCTGTATGGAACTGGTAAAGGGGATCGCCGACGATTAGCTTGTAAAGCAAACCATTGAAGAGCATCCCGGCGGCCGTTTGCCGCCGATGGGCAGGAAGGGACCGGAAGCCATGTCGAAAGCGATGCGCATCCATCAGGGAAGCTTCGGCCGCGTCGCCCTGCTGGACATGGACAATGCGCTGATCCATCACGCGCATCCCCATTGCCATGTGCTGATCAAGGCATCCGGCGCCGACACCCGCTTTGCCGTCGGGGAGCAGCTCTATCCGCTGCGCGACGACACCGCGGTGCTGGTCAACAGCTGGGAGGCCCATTCCTATGCCCATCAACCCGGCGCCCCGCGCACCGTGATCCTGGCTCTGTACATCGAGCCGCGCTGGCTCGGCGCGATGCAGCGGGAACTCAACGCCAGCGGCAACCCCGGCTTCTTCGCGCAGTCCTGCGGCGAGCTGACGCCCTACATCCGCCGGCTGGCCGACCGCATGGCGGCGGAACTGCTCTATGACGACCCATCGGGCGAGCGGATGGAAGAGGCGCTGTTCGACCTGATGATCGCCATCATCGACCGCTTCTCCGAATGGCGGACGCTCGGCGGCGCACGCTATGCCGCGCCGATGGCCGGCGATTTCCGCATCCGTCAGGCCATCCTGTTCATGCGGGGGACCCTGGGCGAGGAGTTCGACGCCGCCCGTGTTGCCGCCGCCGCCGGCCTGTCGCGCGCCCACATGTTCCGGCTGTTCCAGCAGACGATGGCGATTACCCCGGCACTCTATTTCAACGTGCTGCGGATGGAGGCGGCCATCGACGCCATGGCCGCCGGGCTGGAGAGCGCCACCGAGGTGTCCGGCCGGCTCGGCTTTTCTGCCCCCAGCCATTTCAGCCGCTTCTTCCGCAACCACCAGGGCGTGACGCCCACCGAATACCGCCGCGTCGTCAATCTGGTGGACCGGCCCGGCGGAGGGCGGCCGGAAGCCGGGCATGCATGACAATGGGACGCGCGTAAAAATGAGACGCCCATAAAAATGAGACGCTAGGGTAAATCGCGACACTCCACGGTAAAAGCTTCGCTTGGCAAACGGTCTAGTCTCCTCCGGTAACGGGAGGATGACGATGACGGCCACGCAGACCGCCGCCCACACCATTGACAGCGAAGGCGTTTCGCCGCAGCCGCAGCCGGCCGCGGTGCCGTTCGTCGGCCGTGCGATGCCGCGGGTGGAGGACGCCGCACTGCTGACCGGCGTCGCCCGCTATGCCGACGATTTGCCGGTGAAGCCCGGCACCCTGCACGCCGCGATCCTGCGCTCGCCGCACGCCCACGCCGACCTGCTGGACATCGACTTTGCCGCCGCGCTGGCGGTTCCCGGCGTCGCCGCCGTGGTGACCGGGGCCGACGCCAAACGCCTTGCCAGCGCCTTCCTGGTCGGCATCCGCGCGCCGATGGAACATTGGTGCCTCGCCATCGACCGCGTGCGCCATGTCGGCGAACCGGTGGCGGTGGTGCTGGCCGACAGCCGCTATGTCGCGGAGGACGCGCTCGACCGGATCGAGGTGCGCTATCGCCCGCTGCCGCCGGTGACCTCGATTGCCCAGGCGCTGGAGAAAGAGTCGGAACTGTTGCATCCGGCGGTGGGCTCCAACCTCGTCAACAGCCGCAGCTTCCGCTATGGCGACCCCGAGGCCGCTTTCGCCCGTGCCGCCCATGCCGTGTCGGTCGAGGTCGAGTATCCCCGCAACTCCTGCACCCCGATGGAGTGCTTCGTCGTCCTCGCCGACTACGACGCGGCCGAAGACGCGTACGAGGTGCTGTCGAACTTCTCCGGTCCCTTCGCCGTCCATCCGGTGATGGCGCGGGCGCTGAACGTGCCGGGATCGCGGCTGCGGCTGAAGACGCCGCCCCATTCCGGCGGCAGCTTCGGCAACAAGCAGGCGGTGTTCCCCTATGTCGTGCTGATGGGGCTGTGCGCCCGCGTCGCCGGCCGGCCGGTGAAGTGGGTGGAGGACCGGCTGGAGCATCTGATGGCCGCCACCTCGGCCACCGCGCGCCGCATGCGCATCGATGCGGCGGTGGAGCCGGACGGCAGGGTGCTGGCGCTGCGGATGGAGCAGACCGAGGATTGCGGCGCCTATCTGCGGGCGCCGGAGCCGGCCTCGCTCTACCGCAACCACGGCAACCTGACCGGCGCCTACGACATCCCGAACCTGACGGTGACCAACCGCATCGTCGTCACCAACAAGACGCCGACCGGCCTCAACCGCGGCTTTGGCGGCGGGCAGCTCTATTACGGGCTGGAACGGCTGATGAACCGGGTGGCGGCGGAGCTTGGGTTGGATCCGCTCGACGTCATCCGCCGCAATCTGGTGGCGGCGGACGCCATGCCCTACCGCACCGCGTCGGGCGGGACGCTCGACAGCGGCGACTACCGCGCGACGCTGGAGCAGGCGGTGCGCGAGGGGGCGCTCGACGCGCTGAAGGCCCGGCGCGAGGCGCTGCGGGCGGAGGGGCGGCTCTACGGCATCGGCTATGCCGCAGTGGTCGAGCCGTCGATCTCCAACATGGGCTACATCACCACCGTGCTGACCGCCGTGGAACGGCGCAAGGCCGGGCCGAAGAACGGTGCGCAGGCGACCGCCAGCGTCGCCGTCGATCCCACCGGCGGCGTGTCGGTGACGGTGGCCTCCGCCCCCCAGGGACAGGGTCACCGCACCGTGCTGGCCCAGGTGGTTGCCGACGTCTTCGGCCTGCGTTTCGAGGACATCCGCGTCAACACCGACCTCGACACCGGCAAGGATGCCTGGTCGATCGCGTCGGGCAATTATTCCAGCCGCTTCGCCGGGGCGGTGGCGGGGGCGGCCCAGGTGGCGGCGACCCGGCTGCGCGGCCGCATGGCGGCGCTGGTCGCCGGGCAATTGAATTGCCGGGCGGAGGATGTGCGCTTCACCGGTGGCAAGGTCTTCTCCGACGCCAACCCGGACAACGGCCTGTCCTTCTCCCGCGTCGCCGCCGCCGGCCACTGGGCGCCGGGAACGCTGCCCGACGGGCAGGAGGCGGCGTTGCGCGAGACCGCCTTCTGGACGCCGGAGCCGCTGAAGGCGCCGACCGACGCCGACCACATCAACAGTTCCGCCTGCTACGGCTTCATCTTCGACTTCTGCGGGGTCGAGATCGACCGGACCACGGGTTCGCTGCGGATCGACCGCTACGTCACCATGCACGACGCCGGCCGGCTGCTGAACCCACTGCTGGTGGAGGGCCAGATCCTCGGCGGCTTCGCCCATGCCGTCGGCACCGCGCTGTACGAGGAATACGCCTATGGCGACGATGGCCGGTTCCTGTCCGGCACCTTCGCCGACTATCTGGTGCCGACCGCCTGCGAGGTGCCGGTTCCCGTCATCCTCCATCGCGAAAGCCCGTCGCCGGTGACGCCGCTCGGCGCCAAGGGGGTGGGGGAGGGGAACTGCATGAGCACCCCGGTCTGCCTCGCCAACGCGGTGGCGGACGCGCTGTCGGGCATGTCCGTGGCCGGTGTATCGGTGGCAGAGCCGCCGTCCCTGCCGATCACCCCGGCCAAGCTGGCGGCGCTGATTCATCCGCCGGAGCCGCCGCGCCCGGCCTCCGCCGCCAGTGCCATGGAGACTCCGCCGGCCGCCGTCAAGGGTGGGCGCGGCCTGACCGGGGAGGGCAGCCGCGAGGTGCCGGCGACGCCGGAACAGGTCTGGGCCATCCTGCTCGACCCCAAGGAACTGGCGGCGCTGCTGCCCGGCTGCGAGGCGCTGGACCTCGTCGGCCCCAACGCCTACCGGGCGGAGGTGGTGGTCGGAATCGGACCGGTGAGGGGACGCTACACCGCACAGGTGGCGCTGTCCGACCTCGATCCGCCCAGCGCACTGACCCTGACCGGCAGCGGCACCAGCGCGCTCGGTTCTGGCAGCGGCACCGGGCATGTGACGCTGGAACGCACCGCCACCGGCACGCGCGTCACCTACCGCTACAGCGCGTCGGTCGGCGGCAAGGTCGCCGCGGTCGGCGGTCGGATGCTCGACAGCGCGTCGCGCCTGCTGATCGGCCAGTTCTTCGAAAAGCTGGTCGCCCGTGCCGGCGGCACCGAGGTGCCCGCCGGCTCCCCATCGCTTCTGACGCGCCTGCTGCGCCTTCTGGGATTCGACCGATGAAGCCCGCACCCTTCGACTATCTGCGGCCGGCGACGGTGGCCGACGCACTGGCGGCGCTGGCGGACGGGGGCGACGACGCCCGCGTGATTGCCGGCGGCCAGTCGCTGTTGCCGATGCTGAACATGCGGCTGGTCCAGCCGCGCCTGCTGATCGACCTTGGCCGGCTGGAGGAGCTGCGCACGCTGCGGGCCGAGGATGGCTGGCTGACCGTCGGCGCCGCCGTCACCCAGGCCGAGGTGCTGGCCCGCCCGACCCTGGCGCGCGAAGTGCCGCTGCTGGCCGCCGCCCTGCCGTGGGTCGGCCATTTCCAGACCCGCAACCGCGGCACGCTCTGCGGCTCGGTCGCCCATGCCGATCCCAGCGCCGAGACGCCGCTCTGTCTGGTCGCCGCCGGCGGTGAGGTGGTGCTGCGCAACGCGAAGCGCCGCCGCACAATCGCCGCCGCCGATTTCTTCCTGGGCCCGCTGACCACGGTGAAGGCGGCGGACGAGATCGTCGAATGCATCCGCTTTCCGCTCGCCCGTCCCGGCTGTGGTCATGCCTTCCGCGAGCAGTCGATGCGGCACGGCGATTTCGCCATCGCCGCCTGTGCGGCCACGGTGGACGGCGACCGCGCCAGCCTTGCCGTCGGCGGGGTGGCGGACCGGCCGACGATGCGTTCCTGGCCGCTGGTCGAGGGCGGGTTGCCGCCGGATCTCGACGAGGCGCTGAATGCCTTCGCCTGGGACCTCGGCGGCGACGACGACCAGCACGCCACCGCCCGCTACCGCCGCGACCTTGTCCGCCGGATCGGCCGCACCGTTCTTGAAGAGGCCCTGTCATGCCGCCGCTGAAATCCACATCCGCGCTGACGGCGGAGGCGCGCCACGCCGTCTCCATCGTCCTGAACGGCACGCCGCGCACCGGCCATGCCCATCCGCGCCTGCTGCTGAGCGATTTCCTGCGCCACGAGCTGGGCGCCCATGGCACTCGCGTCGGCTGCGAACACGGCGTCTGCGGCGCCTGCACAATCCGCATCGACGGCGTGGCGGTCCGCGCCTGCCTGACGCTGGCGGTGCAGGCCGACGGCCGGCGCATCGACACCGTCGAAGGTCTGTCCCAGGCCAACGAAGGGCGCATGACCGCGCTCCAGGAGGCGTTCCGGCGGCATCACGCCCTGCAATGCGGCTTCTGCACCGCCGGCATCCTGATGTCGCTGACCGATTACCTGGACCGCAATCCCAAGCCAACCGAAGAGGAGCTACGCGACATGCTGAGCGGCCATCTTTGCCGCTGCACCGGCTATGCCGGCATCGTCCGCGCCGTGATGGACGTCACCGGCCGGACGGTGAGGGAGGTCGCCCATGTTTGACCTCGGCCGCAGCATCCTGGCCAGCGCGGAGCGCAGCCCGGACGCGCTCGCCATCGTCGACGGCGACCTGCGGCTGACCTACGCGCAATGGCTGGAGCGCATCCGCCGGCTGGTCGGCGCCTTCGACCGGCTGGCCCTGCGCCCCGGCGACCGCATCGCCACCGCGTTGCAGAACAATTGGCAGATGGCGACCATCCATTGGGCCTGCCAGCTGGCCGGCATCGCCGTGGTGCCGCTGAACTGGCGGGTGAAGCCCGACGAGCTGGATTACTGCCTGCCCGACGCCGAGGTGCGCGCCCTGTTCTATCAGGACGTGTCGGCCGACGCCGTCCGGACCTCCGCCGCGGCGCAGGCGCTGCCCCGCATCGCGGTTGGCGATCCGGTCGATGCCGGGGAGCGCCGCTTCGCCGACCTGCTGAACGGCGATCCGGCTGCGGCGCAGCCGCGCGCCACGGCGGAACATGTCTCGCTGTTCCTCTACACCTCCGGCACCACCGGCAAGCCCAAGGGCGTGCCGCGCCGCCACCGGACGGAGCGGGCCGCCGCCATCGCCCATGTCGCCCAGAACTGCTACCGCCGGGGCGAACGCACGCTGGGCGTCATGCCGCTCTACCACACGATGGGGGTGCGCTCGCTGCTGGCGATGGCGCTGGTCGACGGCTGCTTCGTCTGCCTGCCGCGCTTCGACACGGCCCGGGCGCTCGACCTGATCGCGGCGGAACGGCTGAGCTGCCTCTATCTGGTGCCGACGCTCTATCACGACCTGCTGGCCGACCCGAAATTCGCGCACACCGACGTGTCGTCGGTGCGCAAGCTGGGCTTCGCCGGGGCGTCGATGACGGATGGCCTGCTGAAGCGGCTGGACGCCGCCTTCCGGCCCGAGCTGTTCGTCAACCATTACGGCTCGTCCGAGATCTACACCTTCACCATCGACCAGAACGCGCCGGCCAAGCCGGGGTCGGCCGGCAAGGCGGCGCTGAACCAGCGCATCCGCATCGTCCGCCTCGGCAGCTTCGATCCCGGCGAGCGTGCCGCCGCCGGGGAGGAGGGCCAGATCGCCGCCGACCTGTCGGGCGACGAGTCCTTCGAAGGTTACTGGAAACGGCCGGACGCCGACGCCAAGGCGCTGCATGCCGGCTGGTACTTCACCGGCGACATCGGCTTCCTCGACGGCGACGGCGACCTCTTCGTCACCGGCCGGGTCGACGACATGATCATCACCGGCGGCGAGAACGTCTCGCCGGTCGAGATCGAAAGCGTGCTGTCCCTGCATGACGGCGTGCTGGAGGTGGCGGTCGCCGGCCTGCCCGACGAACGCTGGGGCCAGCGGGTCGTCGCCTTTGTCAAGCGCGCCCGCGGCGTCGATGCCAACGACCTCGACGACCATTGTCGCACCTCCGGCCTCGCCAACTTCAAGCGGCCGCGCGAGTACGTCTTCCTCGACGAAATCCCGAAATCGCCGGTCGGCAAGATCCTGCGCCGCAAGCTGCAGGCCGGCGAGTTCGCCCTTGAGAGCGGCCCGGCCGAGCGCAGCCAGCCTGAACGCAGCCCGACCCTCTCCTGAATTCAGCCTTATCCATGGAGTTTCGACCGTGACCCCCTATCGTTTCGACAGCACCGACCGCCTGCTCGCCGACCTCGACGGCTTCCGCGTGGAACTCGACGAGGTCAAGGAGCGCGCCGACATCGTGCTGCATCGCCCGCCCTTCAACATCGTCAGCATGCTCCAGCGTGACCAGTTCGCCGCCGTGTTCAAGGTGCTGGACCGCGACCCCATGGTGCGGGTGATCGTCCTGCGCGCCGAGGGCGAGAACTTCTCGTCCGGCGGCAACATCGCCGGCTTCATGGAGAAGTCGGCGGAGCATGTGTCGGAACTGGCGGTCAACATCGCCGCCCCGGAGCGCTGCCGCAAGCCGGTGATCGCCCAGGTCCGCGGCTATTGCTTCGGCGTCGGCTTCGAGCTGTCGCTGGCCTGCGATTTCCGCATCGCGTCGGAGACCGCGCAGTTCGCCCTGCCGGAGATGCGCATCGGCATGATCCCCGGCTCCGGCGGTTCCGCCCGCCTGCTGCACATGATCGGCATCTGCCGGACCAAGGACATGGTGATGCGGGCCAGGCGCATTTCCGGCCGGCAGGCCGCCGACTGGGGCTTCGTCACCGAGTGCGTCGCCGACGCCGAACTGGAAGCGACGGTCGCCGCCCTGGTGGACGAGTTGCGCGGCTTCTCGCCGCTTGCCCAGCGCACCATCAAGGGCGTGCTGAACAGCGGCAACAACGTCTCGGTCAACGGCGCCATCGAGATCGAGGGGCAGGCCTACGGCCGCCTGCGCGGCTCCGAGGACTTCAAGGAAGGCGTCGCCTCCTTCCACGAGAAGCGCAAGCCGGTCTTTACGGGCGTCTGACCGACGCCTCCAAGCATGGGCAACAAACCATGGACAGCATAGGGAGGAACCAAAAATCATGACCAAGACCACGCTTCTCGGCACCGCCGCGCTCGTCCTGCTCGGGTTCGGCGGGATCGCGTCCGCCGCCGATCCGATCCGCATCGGGGTGGTGACCCCGCTGTCGGGCACCTACGCGCCGATCGGACAGCAGGTCCGCTGGGGACTGGAGCTGGCGACGAAGGAGGTCAACGCCGCCGGCGGCATCCTCGGCCGTCAGGTCGAACTGCTGTTCGAGGACGAGGAGGCCAACCCCGCCGTCGCTACCCAGAAGGCGGAGAAGCTGTTCCAGGTCAACAAGGTCGATTTCCTGACCGGCACCGTCAATTCCGGCTCCACCCTGGCGGTCGGGCAGCTTGCCGAGCGCAACGGCCGGCTGATCGCCACCACCGTCTCCTTCTCCGACGCCATCACCACCGACAAATGCTCGCTCAACGTCTTCCGGGTGAATGCGCGGGCGGGGCAGCAGTCGGCGGCGCTGGCGGAATGGCTGGCCAAGGACAAGCCGAAGGCCAAGGTCTATTATCTCGGCCCCGATTACGAGATGGGCCGTTCCACCGTCGCGGCCTTCAAGCAGGCGGCGGAGAAGACCGGCGCGCAATCGACCGGCGAGGTGTTCGCGCCGCTCGGCAGCAAGGACTACTCGCAGTATTTCGGCCAGCTCCGTGCCGCCCGTCCCAGCGTGCTCTACACCTCCACCGCCGGCAACGACACGGTCCGCCTGCTGACGCAGATGAACGAATACGGGCTGCTACGCAACCTGACCATCGTCGGCGCGTCGGGCACCGTCACCGCCCAGAACATCGGCGCCATCGGCAAGGCGGCCGACGGCTTCGTCACCGGCGTCGGCTATTCCGCCGAACTCACCACGCCGGAGAACAAGGCGTTCGTCGCCGCCTTCCGCAAGGCCTACGACACCGCGCCCGACCTTTACGGCGCCGACAGCTACGGCCTGATCGGCTTCTTCAAGGCCGCCGTCGAGAAGGCCGGAAGCACCGACACCGACACGCTGCGCAAGGCGATGGAAGGGCTGAGCTGGTCGACGCCGCAGGGAGCCAAGACCATGCGGGCCGGCGACCATCAGGCGATCCAGGACATGTATGCCGTGCGCATCGCGGCGGACGGTGGCAGTAACCGCTTCGACGTGGTCGGCACCGTTCCGGGCGACGCCGCCATCGGTCCCGACCAGTGCACCCGCTTCTGAGGACCGTTTCCAGGGAGCCGACGCCCATGGCCGATCTCATCGATTATCTGCAATTCGTCCTGGCGCCGCAGGCGCTGAACGGTCTGTCGCTCGGGGTCGCCGTCGTCCTGATGGCGCTGGGCCTGACCATCATCTTCGGGCTGCTGGACGTCATCAATATGGCCCATGGCGAGTTCTACGCCATGGGCGCCTTCCTGGCCCTGACGCTGGCCGGGCTGGGGGTCGGCTTCTGGGCGCTGCTGGTGCTGGTGCCGCTGCTGATGCTGCCCATCGGCTGGCTGGCCGAGCGCTGGCTGATCGCCAGGGTCTTCCACAGCCGCGACCGCCACATCCTGACCCTGCTGCTGACCTTCGGGCTGGGCATGATTATGGAAGACCTGCTGAAGCTGGTCTACGGCCCCAACACCCAGCGGCCCGAGAACCCCATCGAGGGCGGCACCGAGATCCTCGGCATGTTCCTGCCCAACTACCGGCTGTTCCTGATCGGCTTCGGCCTCGCCCTGATCGCCGCGGTCTGGGTTGTGGTCTTCCGCACCGGGCTGGGCGCCATGGTGCGGGCCGCCGCCTTCGACAAGGACATGGCCTCGTCGCTGGGGGTGCCGGTGCGCCGGGTCTATGCCGGCACCTTCGCCTTCGGGGTGGCGCTGGCCGGGCTGTCCGGCGTGCTGCTGGCGCCGATCTACTCGGTGTTCCCGACCATGGGGCGCGATTTCATCCTGATGGCCTTCACCGTGGTGATCGTCGGCGGCATGGGGTCGATCCAGGGGGCGGTGATCGCCGGCCTGCTGCTGACCCAGGTGCAGGCGCTGTCCAGCCTCTACATCTCGCCGGTCTGGTCCGACCCGCTGGTGTTCGGGATCATGGTGCTGGTGCTGATGGTCCGGCCGCAGGGCCTGTTCGGGAGGCTGGGACATGCCTGAGGCCACTCTGCGCACCCTCTCCGATCCCGGCCGCGCCGGTCCGGCATCCCGGCTTTCCCGTCTGGCCCCGGTCCATTGGCTGGCACTGGCCTTCCTGGCGGCGGCGCTGGGATTCGCCGCCGTCGCCTGGGCGACCGGCAACGGCTTCTACCTGCGTCTGGCGACCGAGGCTCTGATCTTCGCCGGGCTGGCGATGAGCGTCGATCTGCTGCTCGGCTACACCGGCCTGCTGTCGCTCGGGCAGGCGCTGTATTTCGGGCTGGGCGCCTATGTCTCGGCGCTCGTCCTGCGCGACGTCGCGCCCAGCTTCTGGCTGGCGATGGCGGCGGCCCTGCTGGCCGGCGGCGTGGCGGGCCTGATCGGCGGCGTCATCGCCAACCGGGTGAAGGGCGTCTATTTCGCGCTGATCACCTTCGGGCTGGCCCAGGTCGCCGCCAAGTCGGTCTACAACACCCGTGCGCTCGGCGCGTCGGATGGGCTGATCGGCATCCCGCAGATCAGCATCGGCTTCGGGCCGTTCAGCCTCGACACCGCCGACCCGCTGTCCTTCTTCCTGCTCGTGCTGGGCCTGACCGTCGCGGCCTATGCCGGGCTGGCCTATCTGATGGACGCACCGTTCGGCCGGACGCTGGCCGCCATCCGCGCCAACGAGAAGCGCGTGCCGTTCCTCGGCTTCAACGCCTGGCGCTACAAGCTGGCGGTCTATGTGCTGGCCGCCTGCGTCGCGGCGCTGGCGGGCGCGCTCTACCCGATGCTGCGCGGCTTCGTCTCGCCCGAACTGATGTTCTTCGAGACCTCCGGCAACGCGGTGATCACCGTCATCGTCGGCGGCGTCGGAACGCTGGTCGGGCCGGTGGTGGGCAGCCTGCTGCTGACCGCCCTGCGCTCGGTCGTCGGGTCCTGGACCGAGCATCACCTGATCGTCGTGGGGGTCATCTTCATGCTGTCCGTCATCTTCCTGCGCAAGGGGCTGGTCGGCGCCCTGCTGGCGCGGCTGAGCCGCCGCGGCGAACAGGGGAGGGCGACGCCATGACGGCAGCCTCCCTCAAGACGGTGGCGGGTAGCGCTTGCGCGCTCGGCGTCCGCGACCTGTCGGTGAATTTCGGCGGACTCCAGGCGGTGGCGGGCGTCGGCTTCGATGCCGCCGCCGGGCGGATCACCTCGGTCATCGGTCCCAACGGGGCGGGCAAGAGCACGCTGTTCAACCTGATCAGCGGCGCCATCCGCCCCACCGGCGGCCGGGTCACCCTGGACGGTGCCGACGTCACCGGGCAGGCGCCCGACCGGCTGCTCGCCGCCGGGCTGGCCCGGTCCTTCCAGATCACCAACCTGTTCTTCGAACTGCCGGTTCTGGAGAACCTGCGGATTGCCGCGCAGGTGCTGGAGCGGCCCTGGCACGCGCTGCGTCCGGTCGGCCACAGCCGCCGGGCGCTCGCCAAGGCCGAGGCGCTGCTGGACCGCTTCGGCCTGTCGGCCAAGGCGCGCGAGCTTGCCGGCAACCTCTCCCACGGCGAACAGCGGCGGCTGGAGATCGCGGTCGCGCTGGCCGCCGAACCGCGGGTGCTGCTGCTGGACGAGCCGACCCAGGGCATGAGCCACGGCGACACCGCCGACACCGGCGCGCTGATCCGCTCGCTGGCCGGCGAACTGACCGTGCTGCTGATCGAACACGACATCGGGCTGGTGATGAGCCTGTCGGACCATGTTGTCGTGATGGCCCAGGGCCGCAAGATCGCCGAGGGGACGCCCACGGCGGTGCGCGCCGATCCCGCGGTGCAGGCCGCCTATTTCGGACACGGGTGACAGCCATGCTTTCCATCGAGAACCTGCACGCGCATTACGGCCTCAGCCATGTCCTGCAGGGCGTGTCCCTCCAGGCCGGTCCGGGCGAGGTGATCGGGCTGTTCGGCCGCAACGGCGTCGGCAAGACCACCATCCTGAAATCCATCGCCGGCTGGGTGCCGGCCAGTTCTGGCACGATCCGCTTCGGCGGCGTCGATCTGGCCGGGCAGACGCCCGATACCATCGCCCGCCTCGGGCTCGGTCTGGTGCCGGAGGACCGCCGCATCTTCCCCGGCCTCAGCGTCGAAGAAAATCTGCGGCTGGGACTGCGCCAATGCCCCGGCCGGGCGCGCCGGGAGAACGAGCAGGCAATCGGACAGGCCTTCGCCCGCTTCCCCCGGCTGGCCGAGCGGCGGCGGCAGCTCGGCACCACCCTGTCCGGCGGCGAGCAGCAGATGCTGGCGATGGCCCGCGTGATGGTGGGGACCGCCAGGCTGCTGCTGATCGACGAGCCGACCGAGGGGCTGGCGCCGATGATCGTCGATGAGATCTTCGCGATTATCACGGAGCTGAAGCGGGCGGGATTGACCATCCTGCTGGTGGAACAGAACATCCACCGCGCGCTCGACGTCGCCGACCGCTTCTACGCGGTGGAGCGGGGCCGCATCACCCTGCATGGCGAAGCAGCCTCGTCCGCCGACCGTGCCCGGCTGATGGAGATGGTTGCCGTCTGATCGGGCGGCCCCACCCCCGCCGGCGGAAGGCCGTCAGGTCAGGCGGGCGAGCAGGGCATCCAGCATGCGGTCGCAGGCCGCAAGCTGGTCCTCGGCGATGAACTCGTCGGGCTTGTGGGCTTCGCCGATGCTGCCGGGACCGCACACCACCGTGGGCATCGACAGCCGCTGCTGGAACAGCCCGCCCTCCGTGCCGAAGGAGATCTTGCCGGTGCTGTTGCCGCCGGTCAGCGCCTTGACGAAGGCCACCACCTCGGCGGTGCTGTCGGTGTCGAGCGCCGGATAACTCGACAGCTCGGCGACGGTCAGCCCGGCCGCCGGGAAATCGGCACGCAGGCGTTGGACGATGGCATCGGCCTCCGCCTGGATGCTGTCCAGCAGCGGCCCGACCGGATCCTGCGGCAGGTGGCGGATCTCGAAGTCGAGGCGGCAGCGGTTCGGCACGATGTTCAGCGCCTCCCCGCCCTGGATGACCCCGGCATGGATCGTGGTCCAGGGCACGTCATAGGCATCGTCCTGCGCCCCGTTCTCTCGCAACTGGTTCTGAATGCGGCGCAGCCCGGTCAGCAGGTCGCTCGCCATGTGGATGGCGTTCAGGCCCTGCGGCGCCAGGCTGGAATGGCATTCGACGCCGTGGCATTCGGCACGCAGGGCGGTCTTGCCCTTATGGGCGGTGACCACCTGCATGCCGGTCGGTTCGCCGACGATGCAGAAGCGCGGACGGACGGGCAATGCCGCCATCATCTCGATCAGCCGGCGGACGCCGAGACAGCCGACCTCCTCGTCATAGGACAAAGCCAGATGCAGCGGCTGCGACAGGGGCCGGCCGGCGGCTTGCCGGCTGGCGGCGCGGTCGAACAAAGCGAGGGCGGCGGCGACGAACCCCTTCATGTCGGCGGTGCCGCGGCCGAACAGCTTGCCATCCCGGCGGGTCAGCCGGAACGGATCGCTGGTCCATGCCTGACCTTCGACCGGAACCACGTCGCTGTGACCGGACAGCAGGACGCCGGGGCGGTCGGCCGGCCCCAGCGTCGCGAACAGGTTGGCCTTGCGCCCGTCGTCGCTCGGCACCAGCCAGGTCGCGACGCCGGCGGCTTCCAGCCTCTCCTGCACCCAGCGGATCAGATCGAGGTTGCTTTCGCGGCTGACGGTGTTGAAGGCCACCAGCCGTTCCAGAATGTCGATGGTCGCCGTCATCGGGATGTCCCTGTTCCTTTTAGGCTTCGTTCGGGGCCGTCGCTCAGGCGGCGTGCAGCCGGTCGACGGCACGGCGCCAGCCGGTGCGGATCGCATCGGCATCGACATGCCGGCCGTCCCTTACCACCAGCCGCCCGGCCGCCACCACATCGCGCACGGGATTGCGCGCGCTGGCAAAGACATAGGAGTCGAGCAGCGTGTCGTCGCTGCGGCCGTAGAGGCGCGGATCGTCCGGATCGAGCACGACCAGATCGGCGCGCTGCCCGGATTTGAGGCCGCCTGCCGGCTCCGGCTGTCCCAGCGCCTGCGCGCCGCCGGTCACCGCCGCCCGGTAGAGGGCCGCACCGGTCGAGCTGTCCGGATGCGGGGCCAGCAGATTGCGCCGTCTTGCGGCCAGCCGCTGCCCGAACTCCAGCAGGCGGAGTTCCTCCGCGGCGTCGATGACGATCTGGCTGTCGGACCCGATGCCGAACCGGCCACCCTGCGCCAGGAAGTCGCGCGCCGGGAACAGCCCGTCGCCGAGATCGGCCTCGGTCGTCGGGCAAAGCCCCGCCACCGCCCTCGACGCCGCGATTCCCGCCACCTCGCCGGCGGTGACATGGGTCGCATGAACAAGGCACCAGGACGGCCCGAGCCAGCCACGGTCGAGCAGCCATTCCACCGGCCGCTGTCCTGACCAGGAGAGACAGGCGTCCACCTCCGCCGTTTGCTCGGCGACATGGATGTGGATCGGCGCCGTGGGATCGAGTGCCGCCATGCCGTCCAGCGCCGCCGCCATCGCCTCGGGCGACACCGCGCGCAGGGAGTGCAGGGCCAAACCGACGCGGTGTCCGCCGGGCGTGGCGCGGCAGGCCTCGACGATGCCCAGCAGGCGATCCGGATCGTTGAGGAAGCGCCGCTGGCCCTCGCCCGCCGGCTGCCCGCCGAAACCGCCCTGGGCATACAGCACCGGCAGATGGGTCAGCCCGATCCCGGTGGCGTCCGCCGCCGCCAGGATGCGCATCGACATCTCGGCGGGATCGCCATAGCGCCGGCCGTCGGCATCGTGGTGGAGATAGTGGAACTCCGCCACCGACGTGTAGCCGCGCTCCAGCATCTCGGCATAGGCCATCGTCGCCACCGCCTGGAGACTGTCGGGATCGATGCGGCGGACGAAGCCGTACATCACCTCCCGCCAGGTCCAGAAGCTGTCCTCGGCCGGGCCGGCCCGCTCGGTCAGCCCGGCCATCGCCCGCTGGAAGGCGTGGCTGTGCAGGTTGGGCATGCCGGGGATGACCGGTCCGGTTGCCCGCTCCACCCCGGCGGGCGGCCTGTCCACCCCGGTTTCGATGGCGGCGATCATCCCCTGGGCGTCGAAGCGCAGCAGCACCCCCGACGCCCAGCCGCCGGCCAGCAGCGCCCGGTCGCAGAAAAGCCGGTCGAGCCGGCGCGCGGCGGTCATCGCTCCATGCTCCCCATCACTCGGTTATTTTCACTTCGCGTCGAAATAGCCGGCCTGGATGGTCTTGCCGATCAGGTTGCAGATGATGCGGCCGGCGGTGATCGCAGTGATGCCGTTGAGATCCTTCTTCGGTGTGATCTCCACGATGTCCATGCCGACGACGCGGCCCTTGGCCACCAGCCCGTGGATCAGGGTGCGGATCTGCGGATAGGTGACGCCGCCCGGCGCCGGGCCGTTGACCGCCGGCATGATGGTCGGGTCCATGCCGTCCGCATCGATGGTCAGGTAGTAGCGGCCGCCGTCGGGAATGCGGTCGAGCACCGCCTTCATCCCGATGTCCTGCAACTCCACGTCCGGCACCAGCACCGCGCCGTAGGCAATCGCCGCCTCGACCTCTTCCGGCCGGGCGCTGCCGGCGGAGCGCAGGCCGATCTGGAAGATCTGGCCGATGTGGTCCATCTCGGCGGCGCGGCGGATCGGGCTGGAATAGCCGTTGCGGGCGCCGTTCACGTCGTCGCGCCAGTCGAGATGGGCGTCGATGTGGACCAGCGTGATCGGTCCCTGGTCGTCATAGGCGCGCAGCACCGGGATCGGGATGCCATGGTCGCCGCCGATGACGATGGGCAGCATGCCCTTGGCGAGCATCCGGCGCACCACCGCCTCGGCGTTGGCGTAATGCAGGTCGAGATTGCGGGGGTCGGCCTTCACGTCGCCGCAATCCACCACCTTGATGTCCTTGCCGCCCAGCAGCGGACCGCCGATGTCGAAATCCCAGCGCTCCAGCTTGCGCAGCGCCCGCTCGGTGTAGCGGCGCACCCAGGTCGGGGCGTTGGTCTGGTCGTTGGTCACCTCGTCGATGGAGTAGGGATCGCCGTAGGGGATGCCGAGAATGCCGATATGGCCGTCGAGCTGGTCGAGGTCCGTGCAGATCGGGAAATCGAGGAAGCTTTGCAGCTCGCGGCGCGGCGGGTTGGTCAGGCTGGTGCTCATGGTGGCGGTTCTTCTTGTCGGTTGGCTTGACGGTTGGCGGCGGGTTGCGGAGCCTCAGGCGTCCGGGATCACCGCGATCGCATCGACCTCCACCACCCATTCCGGGCGGGCGAGCGCGCTGATCACGAGACCGGTCGACACCGGGTGGACGCCCTTCAGCCACTTGCCGATGGTGCGGTAGACCGGCTCGCGGTAGCGCGGGTCGGTGATGTAGACGGTGATCTTGCAGATGTGCTCCAGCTGCGAGCCGGCCTCTTCCAGCAGCATCTTGATGTTGGCCATCGCCTGTTCTGTCTGGCCGGCGGCATCGCCGATGGCGACGCTCTCGCTGGTGTCGAGATTCTGGCCGATCTGGCCGCGGACGAAGACCATGGTGCCGCGGGCGACCACGGTCTGGCACAGGTCGTTGTCCAGCGTCTGCTCGGGATAGGTCTTCTTGGTGTTGAACTGACGGATGCGGGTGTGGACGGTCATGGCGGAAAGTCCCGGCTCGGTTGAGGTTTGGTGATCGATAAGGCAAGGGGGCGGCGTCCGGCGCCTCCACCCAGGAGCGCCGGCAGGGTGGCCGGTCGGAAGCAACCCGGTCAGTGCCGGGTGTCGCCGTCGGCCAGTTCGGGAAAGACCGCGGCGCGTTCGGCCAGCGTCGCCAGCGGGATGTGGCAGGCGATGCGGTGGCCGTCGGCCGTCTCGTGGACGGGAGGGGCCTGCTCGTCGCAGACCGAACCCAGCTTGCGCGGACAGCGTCCGGCGAAGACACAGCCCCGCCCGCCGGGGGCGGGGGCCGCGTCCTCCAGCAGGATGCGCGGCGCTTCCTGCCCGTCCTCCGCCAGCCGCGGCACGGCGGAGAGCAGCGCCTCGGTGTAGGGGTGGTAGGGCGGGCGGAGCACGCGGCCGATGGGCCCTTCCTCGCAGATGGTGCCGCCATAGACGACCAGCACGCGGTCGGCGATGTGCGACACCACGGCGATGTCGTGGGTGATGAAGAGATAGGACAGGCCCATCTCGTCGCGCAGTTCGGCCAGCAGGTTCAGGATGTTGGCCTGGACCGAGACGTCGAGCGCCGACACCGCCTCGTCGCAGACGACGAAGTCCGGATCGGTGGCGAGCGCGCGGGCGATGTTGACGCGCTGGCGCTCGCCGCCGCTCAGCTCGTGCGGATAGCGGTCGGCGTAGGCCGCCGGCAGCCCGACGCGCGTCAGCAGGCTGGCGACGGTTTTGCGCCGCTCCTCCGCATCCGCCCGGCCGGCCAGAACCAGCGGCCGGTCCATCGCCGCCCCCACCGTCTTGCGCGGGTTCAGCGACGCGGCGGAGTTCTGGAAGACCAGCTGGGCGCGGCGGCGCAGGGTCTGGTCGCCGCGCCTGACCTGCTGCGTCAGGTCGGCGCCGTCGAACGTCACCGTGCCGGCGCTGGGTTCGGTCAGCGCCAGCAGGGCGCGGCCGATGGTGCTCTTGCCGCTGCCGCTTTCGCCGACCACGCCGACAACCTCGCCGCGGCCGACGGTGAAGGACACATCCTCCACCGCCACGGTGCCGGACCGGCGCAGCCAGGGCAGGATGGACCGGCTGGCGCCGTAGATCTTGCGCAGATGGTCGACCTCAACCAGCGGGGCGGAGCGTGGCTGTGCTGCTCTCGGACCGCGGGCAATGCCGGCATCCTCGTCCGGCCAGGGCGTGCCGGCCAGCGCATCGGCCTTCCAGCAGCGCACGCCGTCCCCGTCTCCGCCCCAGGCCCCATCCGTCAGCATCGCCTGCGGCTGACTGCGGCAGGTCTCCTCGGCGAAGGGGCAGCGCGGGGCGAAGACGCAGGCCGCGGGCGGCCCAGCCAGCTTGGCGACGGTGCCGGGGATCGACGGCAGGCGGTGGCGGCGCTCCGCGGTGATGCGCGGCAGGGCGGCGACCAGACCCTTGGCATAGGGATGGGCCGGGCGCGACAGCACGCGGCCGGTTTGCCCGGTCTCCACCACCACACCGCCATAGAGGACGGTGACGGTCTGGCAGATGCGGTTGACGATGCCGAGATTGTGGGAGACGAACAGGGCGCTCAGCCGGTGGCTGTCGCACAGCTTCGCCAGCAGTTCGATGATGCGGGCCTCGACCGTCACGTCCAGCGCCGTGGTCGGCTCATCGAGGATCAGCAGCTTCGGCTCGCAGCCGAGCGCGGTGGCGATCAGCGCCCGCTGCTGCATGCCGCCCGACAGCTCGTGCGGGTAGGCGGCGGCGACCCGGCGGGGATCGCGGATGCCGACCTCGGCCAGCAGATCCTGCACCCGTGCGGCGGCCTGCCGGGGGGAGAGGCCCTTGTGCTGGATCAGCGGTTCGGCGATCTGGTGGCCGACGGTCAGCGCCGGGTTCAGCGAGGTGAAGGGGTCCTGGAAGACGGCGGCAATGCGGTCGCCGCGCAACGCCTGGCGTTCGGACGGCGACAGGCGGCGCAGGTCGACGCCGTCGAACAGGATCTCGCCGGAGTCCACCCGGCCCCCTCCGCCCAGCAGGTCGAGGATCGCCATGGCGACGGTGCTCTTGCCCGATCCGGACTCGCCGACCAGACCCATCACCTCGCCGGGACGGATGGCGAAGCTGACGTCGCTGGCGGCGCGCAGCGTGCCGCGGGCATTGCCGTAGCTGATGGTCAGGCCGCGGACATCCAGCAGCGGCGCCGGTTCGGGCGCGATCGCCGGGCTGACCACCGGCGGAACCGCCGGACGGGCTTGCGGAGCGGTCATCATCTCAGTGCGCTCCCGTGTTGCGGGGGTCGAGCAGGGCACGCAGCCCGTCGCCCAGCAGGTTGATGCCGATCACCGCGGTCGCCAGCGCGAAGCCGGGGCACAGCGCGATCCACGGCGCCTGTTCCACGAAGGGCCGCGCCTCGCTGATCATCAGGCCCCAGTCGGAGGAGGGCGGCTGCGCCCCCATGCCGATGAAGCTGAGCGAGGCGCCGAGCAGGATGGCGAAGACCACGCGCAGGCTGGCTTCCACCACCAGCGGCGGCCAGATGTTCGGCAGGATCTCATGGAACAGGATGTAGGCGGCGCTCTCCCCGCGCAGGCGGGCGGCGGTGATGAACTCCTCCTGCATCAGTTCCAGCGTGATGGCGCGGGTCAGGCGGACCACCTGCGGCACATAGACGATGCCGATGGCGACGATGGCCTTCCACTGTGCCGGCGGGGTGACGGCCAGAACCAGGATGCCGAGCAGGATCGGCGGGAAGGACATCAGCACGTCCATGGCGCGCATGATCGCCTCGCCGGTGCGTCCGCCCTTGTAGCCGGCGATCAGCCCCAGCGGTACGCCGGCCAGCAGGCTCAGCGCCGTGGCGGCGACGCCCATCACCAGCGAGCTGCCGGTGCCGACCAGGGTGCGGCTGAACACGTCGCGGCCGAACTCGTCGGTGCCGAACCAGAACTCGGTCCCCGGCGGCTGCAACCGGCTCATGATGTTCATCTCATCATAAGGGTAGGGGGCGATCCAGGAGCCGGCGACGGCGGCCACAACCAGCGGAGCCAGCAGGACGATGCCGACGAGGAACGAGACGGGCAGGGACGGCAGACGGTCGAGAAGGCCGCGGCGCGGGGCCGGTTGGACAGGGGCCCGGGCGGGGGTCGCGTCGGTCATCTCAGGAGGCCCTCATGCCGTGGCGGATCTTCGGGTTCACGAAGGCGTAGAGCAGGTCGGCGGTCAGGTTGGCGAGGCAGTAGGCGGCGGACACGATCAGGATCGTCGCCTGGATCAGCGGCAGGTCGTGGCGCTGGATGGCGAACAGCAGCAGCCGGCCCATGCCGGGATAGGAGAAGATCGTCTCGATCACCACGACGCCGCCCAGGATCAGGCCGAAATCGATGGCCAGCACGGTGATGGTCGGCAACAGTGCGTTCTTCAGCGCGTGGCGCAGGATCACCACCGATTCAGGCATGCCCTTGGCGCGGGCGAACTTGACGTAGTTGGTTTGCAGCACGTCGATCATGCTGGAGCGGGTCAGCCGGGCGATGCGGGCCAGCAGCATCAGCACCAGCGTGACGACCGGCAGCACCAGATGCGAGGCCCAGGGCAGGAAACCGTCGGCGATCGGCGCATAGCCGCCGGTGGGCAGCAGCTTCATGTAGCTGCCGAAGACCAGCACCAGCACGATGGCCCAGAAGAAGTCCGGCACGGCGATGCCGAGATAGGAGACGCCGGAAACCAGCTGGTCGGTCAGCTTGCCGCGCCGCACCGCCGCCAGGACGCCGAGCCCGATGCCGACCACCGCGACCACGAACAGCGCCACCACGGCCAGCACCAGCGAGCGGGCCAGCGCTTCCATCAGGATCGGGCCGATTGGCTGTTCCAGCACCAGCGAGCGGCCGAGGTCGCCCCGCAGGATGCCGGCTGCCCAATGCCCGTACTGGACGATCAGCGGCTGGTCGAGGCCGAGCTTGACCGCGATGGCGTCCACCACCTCCTTTGAGGCGAACTGGCCGGCGATCATCGAGGCGACATCGCCCGGCATCGCCTGCGTCACCAGGAAGATCAGGACCGACATCACGGCCAGGACCAGCGCCAGATAGACGAGACGGGTCAGTGTGTAGGCGAACATGGCAGCATCCCCTGCGGGAAGAGGAGGGGACCGGCGTCTGGTACCGGCCCCCGAACGACCCCCAAAACGACCTCAGTCGACCGATACGTCGCGCAGGTCGAGGAACATCATCGGGTGCGAGTGGAACCCGTGGACCTTGGCGCTCAGGCCGTTGATGTGGTTGATGACGTAGGGGATGACGCCCGGCGAATCCTCCACCGCCAGCGCCTGGACCTGGGTGTAGAGCGCCTTGGCCTCATCCTCGCTCTTGGCCTGACGGGCGCCGTCCAGCAGCGTGTCCATCTTTGGGTTGGAATAGCTCCACAACGCGGTGTTCCACGATCCGCGCGAGTGGTACCAGGGGTAGACCGAGGTATCGATGGTCGGGCGGCTGAAGAAGCCGTCGATGTAGAAGCCGGCCTTGCCCTCGATGTCCTTCAGGAAGACGTCGAAGGGCACGCGCTGGACGTTGACGGTGATGCCGGCCGGCTTCAGCAGCTCGCGCACGGCGAGGCCGAGACGTTCGCGGGTGGCGCGACCAGCCGGCGTGTGCAGCGTGACCTCGAAGCCGTTGGGATAGCCGGCCTCGGCCAGCAGCTTCCTGGCGCCGGCCGGGTCGCCCTTGGCGATCTTCAGATCCTTGTTGTAGTAGGGATGGCTCGGCGGGATCGGCGAGTGGGTTGGCGTGCCGTTGCCGAACAGCGCGATCTGGGTGATGGCCTGCTTGTCGAGCGCCATCGCCACCGCCTTGCGCACGCGCGGATCGTCGAAGGGCTTCACCGTGTTGTTCATGATGACGCCGTCCCAGGTCGAGGTCGGGACGGAATCGATCTTCAGCTTTGGGTCGCCCTTGACCTTGTCGATGGCCTCCAGCGGCAGGTTCCACACCAGATCCAGCTCGCCGGTGGTCAGCGCCGCCACCTGGGCCGCCGATTCCGGCAGGATGCGCACGATCACCTCGTCCAGCTTCGGCAGGCCCGGCTCGAAGTAATTGGCGTTGCGCTTCAGGACGATGCGGTCGCCGGGGGCGAAGGACACGAACTCGAACGGGCCGGTGCCGACCGGCTTGGAGGCCAGCGTGTCGACGGCGTCGCGCGGAACGATGCGGGCCTGACGCTCGCCGAACAGCTCGGCGAAGCCGGCATAGGGGCTTTTCAGCTGGAACTGGACGGTCAGCGGGTCCAGCGCCTTCATCGAGTCCACGATCTCGAAATTGACGCGGGCGGTGGAGCCGGTCGCCTTGTCCTGGATGCGGGCGATGGTGGCGACGACGTCCTCGGCCTCCAGCTCGCGGCCGTTGTGGAACTTCACGCCCTTGCGCAGATGGAAGGTCCAGGTCTTCAGGTCGTCGCTGCGCTCCCAGCGTTCGGCCAGATCGGGCTTCACCGTCATGTCATGGCCGATGACAGTCAGACCGTTGAAGATCAGATAGGCGGCAACATACTCCTGGCCGCCCTTCATCTTGGCCGGATCCAGCGTGTTCAGGTTGGAATCCACCGAGACCTTGAGCGTGCCTGCGGCCTGGACCGACATCGCCGTCCCGGACAGGAGGATCGCCGAGAGCACGGCGCGTGCCACCAAACGTCGCATCATCATGAAAGCCTCTCTGTTTGCCGGTCCTTGCGGCGGACCTTGGTTCCTGCTCGACCGAAACGGTCTCACAAGGCCGCGGCCGGAGGAAAGGACGCCGGAAGGACGGCGAACCGGGCAACGAAGGGGCTAAGATTTGGGCAAAGGGCCGGGGCGAGCAAAATTTGTGCAGCGCACTCCCGGAGAAATCCCTGGTTTCCTTATGTTTTTCCCAAGATGATTGGCCGGATCAGCATGATGAAAATACGGGCCGCTCCCAGGGCAGCCGCTATGCAGCATGATCGATATTCATCGACATCATGAACAGTTTCCATGGTGTGCGGGGTCGAACAGGCACGACAGGCTGTCCTCGGCCTCAAGCCGGCACAATTTTCGATGGAGGCGCTCCGCCGTCTCGGCCCCGACGGCGCGGGCGGCGCAGCCGCGGAACTTGGCCGTACGCTCCGTCGCCGACAACGGGCGGGCCACCGTGCCGCGTGCCGAGGCGCAGAAGCGGCTATGGCGCTCTCCCGTCCTTGTCTCGACGCTCACCTCCGCGCCTTCGGGGGCGATGTGGGCGCGGTCGGGATCGGCTTTCCAGTCCGGATCGGCCGCCATGGAGACGCATCCGATGGCGTGGCGCAGGTCCGGATCGGCGAGCGTCGCATCGTCCAGATGCTCCAGCCCAAGCGTTCCGTAGAGCATCGCGCAGGCGACGGCGAAGGGCAGGCTGAAGCGGGCTTCTCCCGCCGTCGCCGGACACCGATAGGTCAGGTTGGCGTCCACCACCGGCGGGACGCGGCAGTGGACGGTCCGGATGTCTTGCGGCTTCAAGCCATGCTCCGCCATCAGGTCGCGCACCGCGTCGATGGCGGCGTGGGCGGACAGGCAGACCGGATAGAGCTTGGTGTCGATGCCGGGATCGAGCAGGCGCCAGCGCCGGCCGAGCCGATCCAGGGCGGCCGGGTCGAAGCGGCCCGCCGCCATCAGCGTTGCGAAACCGCGCGGGTCCTCCACCACCCCATGGGGCACGGTCAGGCCCCGCGCGGCCAGCCGGGCGGCGCGCACCCCGTTCGCTGCGGCCTGAGCCGCCAGCAGCGGCTTGGCCCCGGTGCCGAAGCACGCACGCAGGCCGCCGGTTCCGCAGAGCGCGAAGGCGATGGCGTCCGCTGCCGTCCGTCCGTCCAGTCCAAGCGCCTTGGCGCTGGCCGCTGCCGCGCCGACGGTGCCGAAGAGCGCCGTGGTCCACCAGCCGTCATGGTACACGCCGTTGCCGACCGCCTCCGCCAGCGCATATTGCGCTTCCGCGCCGGCGACGACGGCGGTGAGCAGATCGCGTCCCGTGCCTCCGGCCTCCTCGACCATCGCCAGCGCTGTCGGCACCACGATGGCGGAGCCGTGGACGAAGCCGGCATAGCTGTTGTCGTCGAAATCCAGCGCATGGGCGGCTGCGACATTCGCGAAGGTGGCGCCCTCCGCGCACAGACGGTCCCCGGCCAGCACTTGCGATGGCCCGGCGGCATAGCTCGCGAACGCCTCGTCGGCCGCCAGCCGGGCGGACGCTTCGCCGGTGCCGGCGAGCGCGACCCCGAGCGTGTCGACAATGCAGTCCAGTGCGACCGCGGCGACCGCGTCAGGAACATCGCTTCGCCGCAACCCGGCAACCCAATCGCCGATCCGTCGGGCTGCGGCCGTCGGCGGGGTGGGTTCGTCGAAGGGAGGCGTCATGGCAGGAACCTCGGCTTGATTGCAGGCAGGCATTGAGGCTGCCGCGGAAACCTTGGCTCCGGTCAGTTGGAGAAATTTCTTTCATGGTCGGGATGAGCTGCGTTCATGACCAGCGCCAACATAAGATAGCATGCAGTTTGCAGTTGTCCCGAACCGTCGCAGATCGGAGCCCCATGCATCACCGAGACTTTGACCTGGGATCCCTGGAGGTGTTCGTTGCCGTCGCCGAACTGGGCAGCATGACCCGTGCGGCCGGCCGGCTCGGTCTGACCCAATCGGCCGTCTCCCATGTCGTGCGTCAACTGGAAACCGCCTTCGCCACCCAGCTGCTCGACCGCAGCATCAGGCCGATGGCGCTGACGGCGGCCGGACAGCGGCTCTGGCATTGGAGCAACCGCATCCTGACCGACGCGCGGCAACTGCCGGCGGCAATCGGCGGCACGGACAGCGCCTTCATGCCGGAACTGCGCATCGGCTGCATCGACACGCTGGCGGCACCGTTCATTCCGCGGCTGCTGCAACGGCTGCGCGACCATGTGCCGTCCTTCAGCATCGCGTCGGGCCTGTGCGGGCAATTGCGCGAGCAGTTCCTCGCCCGCCGGCTGGATGTCCTCTTCACCAACGACAGCTTCGACGACATGGATCAGGTGGACAGCCTGTGTCTGCTCACCGAGCCCTTCGTGCTGCTTCTGCCACGCAGTTGCCCCGAGGTGGTCGATGAGGCCGCCCTGCGGACCCTGTCCCAAACCTTGCCGCTGATCCGCAGCACGACGGACAGCGCGCTCGGCCGGCTGGTGGACCAGCATTTGCGCCGGCTGGGTATGGAGGTGCCGCGGAGCTTCGCCTTCGATGCGACCGACACCGTGATGGCCATGGTGGCGGAGGAAATGGGATGGAGCCTGCTTCCGCCGACGGCCCTGGTGAAAAGCCGCCAGCACCTCAACCATATGCGCGTGCTGCCGCTGCCGACCTCCGGCTTCCGCCGCTCCATCCATGTGGTGACCCGCAAGGGAGAGCTGGGGAAGCTGCCCGCCAACATCCACAAGGCCGGGCGTGCCGTGATCCAGCAGGGCTATTTCACCGACGTCTTTGCAATTTCGCCCTGGCTCAAGGCGATCATTCGACGCTGAGCCCCGACCGTGGCCATCCGGCGAGGCTGCGGTGTTGCGGGGCGGTAAAGCCTCGCGGATTTCAGCGCTCCTCAAAAACTCGTCGTGAGGCCGAAAAAAGCGCTTGCGCGGCATCGGTCAACCGGCCTATACACCGCCTCCCGCGACGCAGCACGGTTCGAAAGAGCAGTGGCGCTTCAAGGGAAACAGCGGTCCGACCAAGTAACTGCCGAGCGCCTCGAAAAAAAGAGGTTGACAGCGAAAGTAAAGACCGCTAAATAAGCCGAACACGACGCGGTGATCCAGAGCGGATCGTCGCCGAGATGTTCGGAAGCGACGCGTCTCAGCGTTGCGGGTTCTTTGACAAGTTTATACCGTGTTGTGAGAAGGGATGCGCAGGCGGCGGCAGTTGGTAGTCGTTGCGGCCTTGGGGTGCTGGTTCTCAGTTGGGGATCGGCACAATNGAGGATCGTCTGTGCATCTTTTGAGCAGAGAAACTGTATCAGTATCGACGTTTCAGGAGATCGCCTAGGCGGTCCTGTCAGTCGYNGGCTTYKGYTGGCGATCTGAACCTGAGAGTTTGATCCTGGCTCAGAACGAACGCTGGCGGCATGCCTAACACATGCAAGTCGAACGAAGGCTTCGGCCTTAGTGGCGCACGGGTGGAAAGCGCGCCGCACCTGCTGAAGCATGGCGAGGATTTCATCGTCTACACCATCATGGACTATGTGGTGGACTGCTATTTCCCGGTGCTCGACCAGAT